>CAKSVM010000031.1 GCA_934503195.1 uncultured Eubacteriales bacterium | reverse complement strand
GACGCGAGCTGTTCCGGCGCGCCGCGGCGCGCCGGAACACGCGAAGCGCGGCTTCAGCCGCGCTTCGCGCCCCTCTGGCGATTTTACGTAAGCAAACATTCCGCGTGGCTTCTCAGGGGATTTGTGAAAGCTCTTGGCGGCTTCCTTTATCTGCCCCAGACAGGACGCTCCGCTGTTTTCTTTCTGGAAATTCACGTATGCTTTCCAGCGATCGCACGTGTTTGTTATGGAATTTCGGTTAAAGGCATGAGAAAGGCCGCCGCTGGGTTCGCGGCGGCCTTTACGGCCTTTTGCGGTTTTACTTTGAAAGTGCCTCGTCGATCGCTTTCGCGGCGACCTTTCCGGCTCCCATCGCTGAGATGACGGTCGCGGCTCCGGTGACGGCGTCACCTCCAGCGTAGACGTGATCTCTTGTCGTGGCTCCGGTCGCTTCCTCGACGATGATTCCGCCGTGCTTATTGACTTCGAGTCCGGCGGTTGTCGACTTGATGAGCGGGTTCGGCGACGTTCCGATCGAGATTACGACGGTATCTACGTCAAGCACGAACTCGCTGCCCTCGATCGGTATGGGCCGGCGGCGTCCGCGCTCGTCCGGCTCGCCGAGCTTCATCTGGATGCACTTGATTCCGGTCACGCGGCCGTTCTTCGGGTCACGCTTATCGTCGGGATTATGATATCCGAGGATCTCGACAGGGTTATTGAGAAGCCTGAACTCGATTCCCTCCTCAATCGCGTGCTCGACTTCCTCGCGGCGGGCGGGAAGCTCCTCCATCGAACGACGGTAGATGATGTACACCTTCTCCGCTCCGAGTCTGAGCGCGGTTCTCGCGGCGTCCATCGCGACGTTTCCGCCGCCGACAACCGCGACTTTGCCGCCCTTTGAGATCGGAGTCACCGGGTCGTCGAGGTATGCCTTCATGAGGTTTGATCTGGTCAGGAACTCGTTTGCCGAGTAGACTCCCTTAAGGCTCTCGCCCGGGATATTCATGAAGTTCGGAAGTCCAGCACCGGAGCCGATGAACACGGCCTCGTATCCGCGCTCGAAAAGCTCGTCGACCGTCAGCGTCTTGCCGATGACAATGTTCGTCTCGACGTCGACTCCCATCGCTTTGAGATTATCGACTTCCTTCTTTACGATCGCCTTCGGCAGACGGAACTCGGGGATTCCGTAGACGAGGACTCCGCCCGCGGTATGGAGTGCCTCGAAGACAGTGACCTTATATCCCTTCTTCGCGAGGTCGCCCGCGCAGGTGAGGCCGGAGGGGCCGGATCCGACGACCGCGACTTTATGTCCGTTCGGCACCTCGCAGGTCGGGACTTCGCCCGAGTGCGCGTTATGCCAGTCGGCGACGAAACGCTCGAGGCGTCCGATTCCCACAGGCTCGCCTTTGATTCCTCTTACGCACTTCGACTCGCACTGGGTCTCCTGCGGGCAGACTCTTCCGCAGACGGCGGGAAGGCTTGAGGTCTTCGAGATCACCTGGTAGGCTCCCTCAAAGTCGCCTTCCCTGATCTTCGCGATGAACTCGGGGATATGGATATTTACCGGACATCCAGAGACGCAGGGCATATGCTTGCAGTTAAGGCAGCGCATCGCCTCGTCAAGCGCGGTCGCCTCTGAATATCCGAGCGCGACTTCCTTGAAGTTATGCGCTCTTACCTGAGGCTCCTGCGACGGCATGGGGTTCTTTTTATTTGACATATTCGGCATGATGAATTCTTTCCTTTCTTCCCTTGACAATGGCTTTTCGCGCTTTTTGTCAGGGGATCGTTTTTTATTTATTGAAAAGGTTGCAGGTCTCTTCGTAGGCGTGGCGCTCAAAGTCACGGTACATCGTTCCGCGCTCCATCGCCGTGTCGAAATCAACCTCGTAGCCGTCGAAATCGGGCCCGTCGACACAGGCGAACTTCGTCTTTCCGCCGACGATGAGACGGCATCCGCCGCACATTCCGGTTCCGTCGATCATGATCGGGTTCATCGAGACGACGCAGGGGATTCCGGTCGGTCTGACGGCCTCGACGACGAATTTCATCATGATGAGCGGTCCTATCGTTATGACCTTATCGAACTTCTCTCCGGCCGCGAACATCTCGTTGAGCGGCGCGCAGACGTTACCCTTGGTTCCGTACGAGCCGTCGTCGGTCATTACGTAGAGCTTCGACGAGGCGGCTCTGAACTCGTCCTCGAGGATCAGGAGATCCTTGCTTCTGAATCCGATGACCGATGTGACCTCACAGCCCATCCGGTGCAGCTCCTCGGCTATCGGGAGCGCGATCGCGCAGCCGACTCCGCCTCCGACGATGCAGACCTTTTTGAGGCCTTCGACCTCGGTCGCGGTTCCGAGCGGGCCGACGAAGTCCTCGAGGTATTCCCCGGCTTCCTTATGGTTCAGTTTGAGTGTGGTCGCGCCGACGATCTGGAAGATGATCTTTACGGTTCCGGCTTCGCGGTCATATCCCGCTATCGTCAGCGGAATGCGCTCTCCGTCAGTGTCGACACGGAGGATGATGAACTGGCCGGGCTTTGCCTTGGCGGCGACGAGCGGGGCTTCGATATCCATCATCGTGACTGTGGGATTAAGTGGTTTTTTGCTTACTATCTTATACATTGAGTTCTCTCCCTTCCGGAATTTGGCGCGGGCAGAGGCACCCGCTTGCCACCATTATATTATACCAAACTCCTTTGCAAAATGCAATAACAATTCCTGTATTTTTATTGAATTTTTAAGTCTTATTCCGTGAAATCGGTGGCAAAAGAGGGAATGTGTGACGTACTTTTACCGGATATCCTCCAAAAACGGCCGGGTTTGACATTCCCGCCATTTCCCGAGCCGAAAGCGCATACAGGAAACGACAAGCGAATTTGGAAGTTTGTGGTATAATATTCGCACAGGACGCATAGAGCGCGTGACGCGCAAAAATCAAACGGATGTGAAAGGAATTTTTTGAAATGGCAGTCGGAAAGGTTTTAAGTCTCTCGGACAGAATCCGGGGGCATATGAGGACAAAGGACAGGGCGGCGGTCTCCGCGATGATCATTAAGAACGCTTTGCTTCTTATGGCGGCGTTTCTCTTCGGACGCGCGGGAGGAATATTCGGATGCTATCCGCTCGGAATCGCGTTTCTCGGCGCGGTCGGAAAAGGCATCGGCGTGGCTTACGCCGGGCTTCTCGTCTCGGCTCTCTTCTCAAAGGGCTACGCGGCGTCTCTCGCCGTGACCTACACGGCCGGGCTTATGTTACGCTGCGCGACTTCGCTTATGATGGCGCGCGGCGGGCGGCGGAAGGTTCAGGCCGGGGAAAAGAAAACGGTTGATCCGGCCGGGGTCATCGCCGGGATGATCTCAATGAACGCCTCGGCTCAGGTTCCGCTCGTGAGATGCGCGGTATCGGCTTTACTCGCGTTTTCGTTCGGAATGTTCAGGCTGATTTCGGGCGGGTTTCTTTACTACGATCTCTTCGGGCTTCTCACCGGGACTCTGTTCTGCCCCGCGCTGACGCTCGGGCTCTCGATGCTCTTCACTGACGACGAAAAGTATCTGGCGAAAAGGTCGGTCGGAATCATCACTCTCGGACTCATGCTGATCTTCTCGCTTCGCGGATATGAGTTCCTCGGCTTTTCCCCGGCGAACATCGCCGCGCTCGGAGTCGCGCTCTGGGCGGCGTCGCGCGGCGGGGTCGAGGGGGCTTTACGCGGCTGCGCGGCGGGACTGGCGGCCGGAATCGTGGCGGGCGGCGAGGGGACCTTCTTCGCGGCGGCCGGACTCTGCGCCGGGCTTTTATGGAAGCTTTCGAGGATCGCGGCGGCTGTTTGCGGGGTCATTGTCCCGCTTATTCTCGGCGTGTCGACCGACGGGTTTGAGGCTCTAAAGAATCTGCTTCCCGACACGCTCGGCGCGGTGACCGTCTTCATGCCGCTGTCATATTACGGGCTTCTTCCGAAGGTTCCGGCCTTCGCGGAGCCTGACACATCAAAAAAGGACGATGAGGCTGTGATTCTTGAAAAAAAGCAGGCTGACACGGTGCTTCGCATGAATTCGCTCTCGGGCGCGCTCGGGCGGCTGTCTGATATTATCTACACGCTCTCCGACAGACTTCGCAGGCCGGGAATAATTGATCTGAAGCAGATCTGCGACAGTGCCTTTGACGATCACTGCGGAAGGTGTTCCCTTTCCTCGCTCTGCCTTGAGCGGGAATGCACGTCAACGCTCGACGCGCGTGCAAAGATCACGACCGGGCTTTACAAAACGGGACGTGTCGATCCCGAAACGGTTCCCGGCTGGCTTCGCGAGCGGTGCTACAATCTCGATCATATAATTTCGGATATTGACCGGGGGACGGCCGAGCTTGTCGAAGGCTTAATCAGAAACGACAAAACAGAGGCTTTTGCCATTGATTACGAATCGCTGTCGAAGCTGCTCGCCGACTCGATTTCCGAAAACGACGCCGAGTACCGCGTCGATTCCGATCGGACCGCGAAGCTCGGTCGGTCGCTCAGGTATATGGATATGCCCGGCTCGAGGGTACTCTGCTGGGGCGCGAGAAGAAAGCAGGTGTACATAAGCGGCGTTGAACTCGCCGGGCTTCGGCTCGGCGCGGATGAAATCCGCCGCATGACCGAAAATATCTTACACACGAGGCTCACACGTCCGAGCTTCAACATCGATGGGGAGAGGGTTGAGATGTCGATGTCCTCCGCCAGACGCTACAGCGTCGAATGCGCGCGTGCCACCAGCGTGCGCGAGAGCGAGAGCGCGAACGGAGACACTGCCCTTACCTTTGAGACGCGGGAGGATTATTTCTACTCGATGATCTCGGACGGAATGGGAAGCGGACGGGAGGCGGCTCTGACCTCGAAGCTATGCGGGGTTTTTGCCGAACAGCTCCTCTCTGGCGGAAACGGAAAGGCTATAACTCTCGAAATGCTGCACGGTTTTCTCAGGAACCGGCCGGGCGAATGCTCGGCGACGATCGACCTCGCCGAGATCGATCTCCTGTCGGGAAAGGCGGCGTTCGTCAAAAGCGGCGCGGCACCCTCATTCGTTCTGCGCGGCGGTAATCTCTACAAGCTCCAGTCAAAAACGGTGCCTATCGGCATCATGCCCGCGCTCGACGCGGAGCAGATCAAATTCGACCTTGAGAGCGGAGATATCATTGTCATGCTGAGCGATGGGGTCGCGCAGTCGCTGGAGGATGGGGTGTGGCTGGCGAATATGCTGACCTATGAATGGATCGACGATCTTCAGCTGATGGCGGAGAAAATTCTCGATGGCGCGGCTCTGAATAACCCACGGAGCGACGACATGACGTCGGTTTTGCTGAAGATTTGCGACGCGCCGGAAAACGGCGTCACAACTGAATAAAAACAGAAATGCCGCGCGGTTTCCGACGGATTTTCCGGAACGCGCGGCGGGATTTACAGCGTGCTATCGAACGCGCATGGTTAAAAATGGTAATTAAAAAAGATTCCTCTTGACATTAAGACCTTGATGTGGTATAATTTAATTAAAAAGAACACATCGAGGTCGATAATAATGATGGACAAGGAAAAAGCCGCGAAGATTTCCGCGGCACTTGAGGAAATGTATCCCGAGGCGCAGTGCGCGCTTGAGTCGGGCGGCGAGGGCTGGAAGCTTCTGATCATGGGGCGGCTTTCGGCGCAGTGTACCGACGCGCGCGTGAATATTGTCTGCAAGGAGCTTTTTGAGCGGTTTCCGACGGTCGAGTCGATCGCGGAATGCGAGCTTTCGGAGCTGGAGGAGATCGTGCGCCCCTGCGGATTATACAAAACGAAGGCGAAGAA
The DNA here is from genome assembly GCA_934503195.1 of uncultured Eubacteriales bacterium. GTDB lineage: Bacteria > Bacillota > Clostridia > Oscillospirales > CAG-272 > Flemingiibacterium. Next base: position 27,162 of record CAKSVM010000031.1, on the reverse strand, counting down.
TATAAGGGATTCCTGCCGGATGCTCGTTTATGAGTATCACGGCGTGATTCCGGACGAGATGGACGAGCTTCTGAAATTTCCCGGAGTCGGGCGGAAGATCGCGAATCTGCTGCTCGGCGACATTTATGGGAAGCCCGCGATCGTCGCGGATACTCACTGCATAAGAATCTGCGGGCGGCTCGGGTTTTATCCCGAGGAGCTTAAGGATCCGGTGAAGGTTGAAAAGATTCTCGTGCCGCTTATCGAACCCGCGAAATCGGCGGATTTCTGCCACAGGATTGTGAATTTCGGGCGGGATGTATGTTCGGCACGGAGTCCGAAATGCGAAAATTGTCGGCTGAGGAAATTCTGCGCCCACGCGGGAAACGGCTGAACAATTGCGATCGAAAGTGCGCTATGCTTCGTCGATACCGAGCTTTTTGATGAGTGAGGAATACAGCGAAAATTCTTCGGGAGTGAGATTTTTGAAGACCTTTTGTTCGGCGGTTTTCAGCGCGTCAAAGGCGGATTCGCAGAGTTCACTTCCCTTTTCGGTTATCGCGACGAGCTGAATCCGGCGGTCTTCGCCGTCGCGCTTACAGGTGACGAGCCCCTTTGATTCGAGACGCGAGACGATTCCCGCGACGCTCGCCTGTGACGCTCCGGCGGCCTTTTCGAGATTTTTCTGCGGCATCAGGGTGTCGGTCGAGTTGTCGAGGATTATCAGAAGCTGCGCCTGAGCGGCGGTTATGCCGAGCGGCAGAAGCTCGCGGTTCGCGGCCGATTCGAAGCGGCTGACGAGAAGCTTCAGGTCGCGGCCGATCGGATATGTCTTCATCTTAATTTTACTCCTTTCGTTTAACTATGCGCGTTCGATAGCACGCTGTCAGAATGAGATTCTTTCGACCGAAACGCACTTTCTGTTTATGTCAAGCTCGAATATCGCTCCGTTTGCTTTGATATTTCCGGTGGCGAGTTCGAATTTGACCGGGAGCTTTGTGCGCATTTTTTCGATTATTATGTCTGAACGAATTCCGAGGACGCTTTCTGAGGGACCTGTCATGCCGAGATCGGTGATGTAGCCGCTTCCGCGCGGGAGAATCTGCTCGTCGGCGGTCGCGACGTGGGTGTGAGTGCCGAAAATACAATTGATTTTTCCGTCGAAGTAACGCGCGAGGGCGATTTTTTCGCTCGTCGTTTCGGCGTGAATGTCAAGCGCGGCGAAATCGTAGCGGCCCTCTTCCCTTTCAAGGATCCGGTCGATCGTCGCGAACGGACAAGCGAGCGGTTCCATGAAGACCACACCGAGAATATTTATCACGAGGACGCGGTAGCCGTCAATTGAAATCGTTGTGTGACCCGAGCCCGGCGCGTCGATCGGATAATTTGCCGGGCGGATTACTTCGAGACTGCTGTCTAGGTAGCTCCGGATCTCTTTTTTTCGAAAAATGTGGTTTCCTCCAGTCAGGATGTCACAGCCCGACGCGAGGAGTTTATCCGCGCTCTGCGGGTCGAGGCCGTTTCCGATCGCGGAGTTTTCGGCGTTGCAGACGACCATGTTGATATTATGCTCTTTCCGGTAGCTCCAGAGTGTTGACGAGAGGTATTTCACCGCTTCGGGGCCTACTACGTCGCCCAGAGCGAGAATGCGAAAATTGCGATTCATAACACGCTATCCTTCTATGATGATTATAGATTACAATTACCTGAAACGCTCGCAGGCCTTCTTATCGGCGGCGAGCGCCCAGTAGGTCGAGTCGATGCACGACTCTTTTGTGAGGTGATTTTTTTTACCCGAGAGCTGATCGAGGAAATCCTCGAAAATGTCTCCGGCGGGTTCGGGTGGAAGCTCGGCTGTGCCGGGGATATCGTCTGAGATTATCGTCGCTTTTCCGGCGGTTATCTCGATTACCCCCTTCGTTCCGACGACTCTGACACGGTCGTCGCCGTGCGTCGGAGCCGACTGCGGGCGGAACATATCAGCGGTGACCGTCGCGATGACGTCGTTTGTCATCATGAACTGCGCGGCCGAGGTTATGTCCATGTCGCCGTTTCCTTCGTTATCAAGGCGCGAGACCGCGGCGGAATTGACGGCGGTGTATTTTTCGCCCGAAAGCCACGCCATCCAGTCGATCGCGTGGATCGCGACCCATGGGATTATACCGCAATAGGTCGAGCGCGACGAGTAGAATTCCGGGCGGGTTCCGAGCTTATAGGATTTGCGCGAATCCATCATGCGGACTTTGCCGATTCTTCCCTCTTCGATCGCTTTTTTGACGGCTTTGAAGGCTGGTTCGGTACGCGTTTCGAACATCGCTGCGAGCTTGGCTTTATCACAATTCCTGATTTTTTCGAGCGTTTCAAAGTCGGTCGCGACCGGTTTGTCGCAGAAGACATTTATGCCGTGCTCGAGCGCGAAAAGCGAGATCTTGCCGTGATCATTGAACCACGGATCGACGATCGCGATATCCGGCTTTTCCGATTCGAACATTTCCTTATAATCGGCGTATAATTTCGGGCTGAAGCCTCGGTTCTGAAGACTTCGGTATGTTGATTCTGTGCCTTCGGCCTCGATTCCCGCGCTTCCGGGCGAGATCGCGGAAAAGTCGATATTATGCGCTTTTATGCCCTTATACGCGTAGCCTGAATGCCCGGCATTTCCTATCTGTACGAGTTTCATTTGCTGAATTTACTCCTTTTGAATTCTGATGAACAGCGTGCTGTCGATGGCGGATTGCTGAAATTAAAATTTTGCGTTACACGGCGGATTCCGGGATTTTTGTGACTTTTTTGCGGGGATGGCAAACGGACATTTTAATATGTGCAGCGCGCTATTGATTCTTGATTTTATCCCAATACGCTTTGGCGGCCTGCTCGGTTTTGTTCGTGCCGAATTCGTAATATTTCGCGTCCTTCAGGTCGTCGGGGAGGTACTGCTGGGCGACCCAGTTGTTCGGAAAAGCGTGCGGATATTTGTAGCCCTTGAACTGCGGACTGTGCAGGTGGGACGGGACGTTCTGCCCTTTTCCGGCCGAAATGTCGGCGGCCGCGCGGTCGATCGCGCTCTCCGCGCTGTTCGATTTCGGCGCGGTTGCGAGCATGATCGCGGCGTTGGCGAGCGGAATCCGCGCCTCGGGGAGTCCGAGTTCGCGCGCACTGTCGACGCAGGCCTTTGTGATCGCCGCCGCCATCGGGTACGCGAGTCCTACGTCTTCGCTCGCGATCACCTGAAGACGTCGGCAGGCCGAGATCAGGTCGCCGCCTTCGAGGAGCTTTGCGAGGTAAAAGACCGCCGCGTCGGGGTCTGAGCCGCGGATCGATTTTTGCAGGCAGGAGAGGAGGTCATAATGGACGTCGCCCGCGCGGTCGAAGCTCCCGAGAACCTTCGGCGTCAGGCTTTCCAAGGTCTCTTTCGTTATATTTTTATCCCCGGCGTCGGCGAGGTAGAAGGCGTTTTCGAGGAGCCCGAGGCTCCGTCTGACGTCGCCCGCGCCGCAGCCTGAGAGGTATCCGAGTGCGTCGGGGGCGATTGCCACGTTTGATTTCAGCTCGGAATTAAGCTTTTCTAGCGCGCGGGATAACGATTTTTCGATCTCCTTTGGCGCGACCGGGCGAAACTCGAAGACGGCCGAGCGCGAAATTATCGCGTTGTAGACGTAGAAATACGGGTTTTCGGTCGTCGAGGCGATCAGCGTGATCCGGCCGTCCTCTATGTATTCGAGGAGCGACTGCTGCTGTTTTTTGTTGAAATACTGGATTTCGTCGAGGTAGAGGAGGATCCCCGCGCTTCCGAAGACGGTCGAGGTCTCCTCGATGACCTCCTTGACATCAGAGAGCGACGCGGTCGTCGCGTTCAGGCGGCGGAGAGTCATGTTCGAGCGTTCGGCGATGATGTTCGCAGCGGTAGTTTTTCCGGTGCCGGGCGGGCCGAAGAAGATCATATTCGTCAGATGACCCGATTCGACCATGCGGCGGAGGATTCCGTTTTTGCCGACGAGGTTTTCCTGACCGACCATTTCGTCAAAGTCCGACGGTCTTACGCGGTCGGCGAGCGGCTGATTCATTGCGTTTCCTTTCTGCTTTTTATTGTGCGGATTTGCTGGCAGGGCGGCTTTATGTCAGTTTGCGGCTCCGCCCGGAAGGTTCACTCCGGGAAGCGGGGTATGGCGTTTCGCGGCGGCGACGGCCGATTCGAGGAGCTCCATGTCCTCGCAGAGGTTCGCGAGGCGGAAGCGGAGCGCGCCGTGCTGGCGGATATCGTCGTCGCCCTTCGGGATGAAGTCGCCGGGGCCGCGCTCACTGAGGTCGTATTCGGCGATTCTGAAGCCGTCGTAGGTCGTCCGCATAACGTCGAGACGCTTCGCGGCCTTTGAGCCGGGCGGGCTATCCGAGACCAGGACGCAGTTTGATTTCGCGCTTCCGCGTCCGACGCGGCCGCGGAGCTGGTGGAGCTGGGAGAGTCCGAAGCGTTCGGCGTTCTCGATTATCATCAGAGTCGCGTTCGGGACGTTGACGCCGACCTCGATTACCGTCGTGGCGACGAGAACGTCGAGGTTTCCGGCGGCGAAATCCGACATTATCGCGTCCTTTTCGGACGATTTCATCCGGCCGTGGACACAGCCGAATTTCAGGTCGGGGAGGGATTCTTCGAGAACCTTTACCCATGTCGTCGCGGCTTTGGGCGGGGTTTTCGGCAGATCCTCGAAGTCGAGGAGGCGGATGTCCTCCTGTGAGACTTCGCCCGACTCGGTTTCCTCGACGCTCGGGCAGACGACGTAGGTCTGGTGTCCCTCGTCACGCTGTTTTCTTATGAATCCGTTCAGGCGTTCGCGATAGGATTCGTCGACGACGAAGGTTTTGACGCGCTGGCGGCCGGGCGGGAGTTCGTCGAGCGTCGACATATCGAGGTCGCCGTAGAGGAACATCGCGAGGGTGCGCGGGATCGGGGTGGCCGACATTGTGAGCTGGTGGACGGTAGTTTCGCTGTCGCTGCCCTTGGCGATCAGGGCTTCGCGCTGGCCGACGCCGAAACGATGCTGTTCGTCGCATATCGTAAGTCCGAGATTTTTGAATTTCACGTCCTCCGAGATCAGCGCGTGAGTTCCGATGACGATATCGAGTTCTCCGGAGCTCAGCGCGGACTGGATCGCTTTCTTTTCTTTGGCTTTTGTCGAGCCGAGGAGAAGGGCGGCGGTGAGCCCGAGCTTTTCGAAAATCGGGGAGAGATCCGAAAAATGCTGGGCGGCGAGGATTTCGGTCGGTGCCATGAGCGCGCACTGACAGCCGTTCTTCGCGGCGAGGTAGGCCGCGGCGGCCGCCACGGCCGTTTTTCCGCTTCCGACGTCGCCCGAGACGAGCCGGCGCATCGGTTTATCCGACGAAAGATCCTTTCTTATCGCGTCGATCGCGCGTTTCTGCGCTCCGGTGAGCTCAAAGGGGAAGAGCGATGTGAGCGGCGTAATATCGCCGTCCGGCATTTTCGGGGCCTTTCGCGTCTCGGTTTGCCGCGATCCGGCCGCGCCGAGAGCAAAGTTATAGAGTTCCTCGAAGATGAGGCGGCGTTTTGCGATTGCGAGTGCCTCGAAATCGGGCGGGAAGTGGATATTCTGGAGTGCCCAATCGATCGCGCAGAGGTCGTTTTCGTGTCTGATATCGTCGGGGAGCGTTTCGGTAAGGGCGTCGGGGTTCGTTTTCGCGCTTTCGATGAGAAGCTTGAGGGCTTTTCCAACGAGGTTTGAGATGAATTTCTGCGTTATTCCGGCGGTAAGGGGGTAGACCGCGACGAGGTCGGGGAGCGGACGCTCTTCCGAGATCGGCTCGGTGATCGGCGAGGCCAATGAGAACTTTCCGTGGTCGAGCGTGACTTTTCCGAAGAAGCGGTACTCTGAGCCTTGTTTCAGTGTGTCCTTCATGTAGGGCTGATTGAAATAGGTGATCTCACAGGTGCCTGACTCATCGAAGGCGCGGAGCTTGACCAGCGTCATTCCGCGGCGGAGTGTCGCGAGCTTCGGGTCGGTCGCGACGGTCAGGATGAAGGACGCTGTTTCGCCGAGTTCGGCCGAGGCGATCGGTTTTACGTTTCCGCGGAACTGATAGCCGCGCGGGAAATGTCTCACGAGCTGTCCGACTGTGGTTATTCCGAGCTTTTCGAGCGCGGCGGCGCGGGCGGGACCGACGCCGGGAAGATATTTTACGGGTGTCGCCTGAACGTATTCCACTTTTTCACCTCTTTCGTTTGCGTTTTTGGCGCGGGGATTATTTTCCGTAGCCCGGACCCATGAAGCCGTAGTCGCGGAGGAACCGGTTGAGGCGGCAGATCGAGAGTCCTACCGTGGCGTAGTAATCGCCGTTTATGTTGGCGACGAATTTTCCGCCGAGTCCCTGAATTCCGTAGGACCCGGCCTTATCGAGCGGTTCTCCGGTTCTCACGTAGGCCTCGGCCTCTGAGCGGGAGAATCTTATGAAGGTTATTCTTGTCTCGCGGACGTCGGTTATCGTGCGCTCGCCGTCGGTTATTGTCATTCCGGTGAAGACCGAGTGGGTGCGGCCGGAGAGTGACATAAGCGTTTCGACCGCGTCCTCGGGGCTTTTCGGCTTGCCGAGAATCCGCGTTTTGTCGACGACGATCGTGTCGGCTCCGATTACCACGGCGGGGAAGTCGAGCTTTGACATGACGGCGAAGGCCTTGCGCCTTGACAGCTCGCGGACTATTTCGGCGGGCGGGAGATCGCCTTCGATATTTTCGTCGCAGTCGGCGGTGATGACCTCGAATTCGAGTCCGAGTCTTTCAAGAAGTTCACGCCTGCGGGGGGACGCGGACGCGAGGATGAGTTTTTCTTTCATTTTTATATATATATCCGGGTGATTATCTCGCGATCGCTCTTCCGATGAGAAGCGAGAGAATCACGAAGATCACGGTTGAGAGAGTGAGTTCGATGCTTATGCCGAAGGTCAGGCGCATGACGCCGAGATTCAGGATGAGCGGCGATTCGAGCCCGAAGTCGATTCCGTAGGCCAGCCACGAGAGAAAGCTCACGCTTTTGCACATATACGCGACGAAGCTTCCGAGGACGATGCCGACGAGGACCAAGAAAAGGTTATACGCTTTGCTGTGTGCCATCACTTTGTCCCCGTCGAGCCGAAGCCGCCCGCGCCGCGCGAGGTTTCGTCAAGCTCGGCCGCCTCGATGAAGTTCGCGGTCAGAGCCGGTACGAACATGAGCTGCGCGATTCTTTCGCCGGGTTCGAGAATGACTTCCTCCGAGCCTAAGTTTATCATCGCGGCCGAGATTTCGCCGCGGTAGTCGCTGTCGATAACTCCGACGCAGTTTGAGAGGGTGAGTCCCTTTTTCGAGGCGAGTCCGCTGCGGGCGAAGAGGAGCGCGACGACTCCGGTTGTCTCGGGCGCGATCGCGATTCCGGTCGGGACGAGTTTTCTCTCGCCGGGGGCGATTTCAAGCGTCTCGTCTCCGGCGTATCTGAGGTCGACGGCGGCTGAGCCCTCGGTGGCGTAGGCGGGGATCCGCGCGTTTTCGCGGAGCTTCTTTATCTTTACGTTTATCATTTCGCAATTCTCCTGACTGGTATCTTTGGCGGGGTGGATTCGTTATAGGCCTTCAGCACTTCGGCGGGCGACTCGTCGGTGAAGATGAAATGCGCACCGGGGAGCTTTGAAAGGTCGTTTTTCCGGTCGGCCATATAGACCGGGACGCTGTTATAGAGGATATTCCGGTGATCATAGGCGCGGGTCAATGGGAAGGTGACGTTCTTGCGGTCGATGAGCGGCAGGAATCCGCGGTTTTTACACTGTTCGCAGGAATAGAGGTCGCGGATACAGCACTTTTCGAGCGTCATCAGCGGGATCCGGCCGTAGATTATCGCGGGGAGTCCCAGTGTGTTAAGCTGCGGAATTGTGAGCTCGGGCGAGGCGATGAGATCCCCGAAGCCGAGGGAAAGGAGGACTTTTGCTGTCCAGTTATTGTAGATATTGAGTCTGAAATCGCCGTGGGCGCGCATTCCGGCTTCCTTCGCGAGCGCGAGGTGGCCGGGGTTTGAGACGAGCGCGTGGTCAATTCCGGCGTCCTTGGCTTTTTGCAGCATTTTCATGACGTCAGATCGCTCCGAATCGAAGACGACGGGCGGGATGATCACGCCGTTTACCTTCATGCCGGGCTCGAATTTTTCGAGCGGGACGAAGATTATGTCGAAGGCTCCGGGGGCGGGAAGTCCGCGGTCGGGGAACTCGACGCGGGCGGTGTTCAGGCGGAATTCGGGGAGCTTCAGCGGGAACGGGAGCGGGGAAAGGGCGACTTTTTTCCGCGCGGTTGATTCGCTTTCGCCGGGATTTGCCCCGGGGGGCGGCGCGGAGAGCTTGGCTGAGAGGGATTCCACGGCGTCGCGGCGGAGTTTATTCAGCGACGAGAGGGGGAGAATCAGGTTTTCGCCGAGGTCGATTTCGATATTTCCCGGGACGAATTTTGTTCCGCCAAGCTTTGTGAGCTTTCCGGCGATGTCGTCCTTTGTGAGCGGGCGGTTCTCGGCCTTTTCGGGAATCTGTCCGGTGACCGTGATTTCCTGTCCAGACGCGGACATTGTGAGTTTTATCGGCTCGTCTGGCTTTACCGACGCGGAGATTGTCACGGGGAGAAGGGAGGTTTTCTGATTTCCGGCGATTCTCGCGGCGATGAGTTTTTTATAATCGGCGGGGGCTTTCTGTGTCTGCGCCGCGCGGAGGGCTTTGGTAGCTTTTTTGTCTGAGTCGGTGCGGACGCCGAGCATTTTCGCGTTTATCTTCCTATTATAATATCCGTCGGTGAAACCGCTTCGGGAGAAGAGGTTCGCGAGTTCGTCGATTTCGTCTCCTGACGCCCCGCGGTTTTCGTCGATGAGGCGGCGGTAGATCGAGGTGACGCCGTAGACGTAGTCGGGCGATTTCATGCGACCCTCGATTTTGAGCGACGTGACGCCGAGCTTCAGAATCTCCGGGATGTGTCCGGCGAGGCAGATGTCCTTGAGGCTGAGCGCGGGGGATTCGGATCCCTTGTCGTTTTTATAGAGAAGACGGCAGGGCTGGGCGCATTCGCCGCGGTTGCCGCTCCGGCCGCCTATCAATGAGCTCGCGAGACACTGTCCCGACTGCGAGACGCAGATCGCGCCGTGGATGAAGATCTCGGTCTCGATCGGAGAGTTTTCGCAGAGGTATTTTATGTCGTCCGCGGGGAGTTCTCTGGCGGCGACCATGCGCGAGAAGCCGAGCTTCGAAAGTTCCTTCGCGGCGTTGAGATTATGTCCGGCGGCCTGAGTACTCGCGTGAAGTTCAAGGCCGGGGAAATATTCATGTATCAGGTATGCCGCGCCGAGGTCGGCGACGATCAGCGCGTCGGCTCCGGCTTCATAGAGTTCATCGACGGTTTCGAGGAGCTTTGGCATCTCGCGGTTATGAACCAGTGTATTGACGGTTATGTTTGTTTTTACTCCGGCGTCCTTACAGAGCTTTATCGAGTCTCTCAGAATGTCGCCGGAGAAGTTCTTCGCGTTCATCCGGGCGTTGAAGGCCGCGGCTCCGAAATATACCGCGTCGGCTCCGGCGGCGATCGCGGCGTTCAGGGCTTCGGGCGATCCGGCGGGCGCGAGAAGCTCTGGAAGATTTTTTTTCATATTTCCCTCGGTAATTTTTCGGATTCCTCTTGCTTTTTTCTCTTTCGCAATGTATAATATATAGTGCGCGAGAAAGGTATCATATTATTATACCTCAAAATCGTGGGTTTGCAAACCTTCGGCGCGAAATATTAACAAAAAAATAACTTATTGCCTTTCGGCGCGGGAAGATCAGACGGGTTCCGGGAGGTTGAGACGGAGAAAATGAAAATGGGAATTCTTAACAAAAACGCACGCATTGTCGTAAAGATCGGCTCGAACACGCTTACGCACTCGAGCGGAAATCTGAATCTTCGCAGGATGGAGACGCTTGTACGGACGCTTTCGGACTTCAAGAACGAGGGGCACGAGGTGGTTCTCGTGAGCTCGGGCGCGGTGGCGGCCGGAATCTCGAAGCTTCAGCTCGGGCGGCGGCCTGAGTCGACCGAGGAAAAGCAGGCTCTGGCCGCTGTCGGTCAGGCGGAGCTTATGCAGGTCTATGAGCGGCTTTTCGGCGCGTACGGTCACACGGTCGCGCAGATTCTGATGACGAAGGATGTAATTGACGATGAGGTGAGAAGAAGTGCGGTCGAGAACACCTTCTCGGAGCTTCTGAAATTCGGCGTGATTCCGATTGTCAACGAGAACGACTCGGTTTCGAGCGAGGAGCTGAAATTCGGCGGAAACGACACGTTATCGGCTTATGTCGCGCTGGTCTGCGGGGCGGATATACTTATCAATATGTCGGATATCGAGGGACTTTATGACAGCGATCCGCGTACGAATCCCGACGCGAGACTGATAAGCAGGGTTGACGCGATCGACGAGAAGATTCTCTCCTACGCGGGAGGAGCCGGAACCGACCGCGGAACCGGCGGTATGATCACGAAGCTCCGCGCGGCCGAGATTGTGACGGCGGCGGGGATTCCGATGCTTATCGTAAACGGAAAGTCGCCCGACATACTCTACAAGATCAGCGACGGGTATCACATCGGCACGTATTTTTCGGCGCGGCGCGGTGAGGACGGTGCGAAATGATGACCGAGGAGAAAAAAACGGCGTCGGGCGCGGCCGAAAATACCGCCGCTGAGCCGGGCGGGGACGTGAGTAACACTGATCAGGCCGGAAAAGTGAGCGCGCCGGATCAGGCCGGGGCTTTGACGGGGAAGGCGGACGGGAAGGTGAAGAAGGTCATACGCGAGTACGCGATGGTGGTTTTCGGAGCCTTTCTGGTGTCGCTCGGGGTTTATTTCTTCAAGTTTCCTAACAACTTTTCGACCGGAGGGGTCAGCGGAATCTCGGTCATACTGGGCAACTACTTCAAGGTTTCGTCGGCGAGCAATGTCTCGGCGGTGATCAACGCGGTGATGCTTATTATCGGTTTCGCCTTTCTGGGGCGCGACTGCGGGGCGAAGACGGTTGTGGGATCGTTCACGCTGTCGGGGATGCTGATGATCTTTGAGAAGCTGATTCCGCTTGACGCGCCGATGACCGATCAGCCGCTTCTGGAGCTGGTTTACGCGATAATGCTTCCGGCGGTCGGGTCGGCGATCCTCTTCAGCTGCGAGGGAAGCACGGGCGGAACCGACATAATCGCGATGATTTTACGGAAATACACGCGGATGAACATCGGAACGGGACTGCTTTGCAGCGACATCGGAATCACGCTGCTGACCTTCCTTTTCGGCGTGAAGACGGGGCTTTTCTCGCTTCTCGGACTGGTTCTGAAGACCTTTGTCGTCGACTCGGTCATTGACAGCATAAATCAGTGCAAGTGCTTCCAGATCATCACCGACTCGCCCGACGCGATCGCGGAGTTCATCACGAAGGAGCTCGGGCGGAGCTGTACGATCATCGAAGGCGTGGGCGGATACACGCACAGGCACAAGTACATGGTTACAGCGGCGATGCGGAGATATCAGGCGTCGCGGCTTCAGAGGTATCTCAAAAAGTCGCATCCGGAGACGTTTATGATGATAACGAATTCTAGTGAGGTAATTGGCAAAGGATTCAGAGGATTGTAATAATTCTCAATATTCCACAAAAGAAGCTCCTGCACCAGGGGCTTTTTTTATTGTATTCCATCTATATAGACAAAAATATTTCTGAAAATTGTATGAAACGTGCATTGACAACCAGATAATTATATGATATAATATAAACAGCAAAAGAAATCTTGATCATGCGTAATTCCCGGATGAGTCAGTAACCAGTGACAGTGACAAGAGTTGCGGTCACTTGGAAAGAACGGAGGTGAAACGATGAAGAAGCGTATAGCTATGGTACTTGCTGCACTGGCGATTGTTTCGTCGCTTGGTTCCAGCGCGGTTATGGCTAGGTATGATGCCGTATGTACTCATCCGACTTACAGATCTGAATACGATCACTCTTATTTAGTACCTGACATATATGGACATACTTATATCAACGTATATCGCGATTATTGCACCGCGTGCGATATTCATGTCCAGAACTACGAAGAAACAGCAGACTGGGTGGAACATTCTTACGAACTGACTTCCTACAAAGAATGGGAAGAGGTTGACGAAAACGGAATTCCTAGCACCAAGTGCCAGTGGATTTACAACTGCACAGTGTGTGGTTGGGAACACGAGATACTTGAGGATCATATGCATACCTAATTTCCCGGAGGGGGTTACGTAATTAGAAATGATTGCGTGACCCCCTGTTCTGCAAAATGAAAGGATGAGCGGGTTATGACACTACGTATAAGATATTTTGCTTTTGCGTTATTTATGTTGGCAATGTGCGTTTTCTTTGCTGGATGTGAAGACGATGAAGTAGAAAAGAATCCTGAGATTGAAGTGCAGAAATGCTACTTTTTTGAGACTGATATTCTTGCCGAAAATGGGATAACCGACCTTAGCAAATACCAATATGCGGTTCGTGGTAAGCAGTTTTTGGTGCGGTTTGTGGTAGATAGCGATAACTGGCGTTATAACGAGAGTGAACTTCTTATTGCGCACGATTCTTACCGAATAATAGATGTTGCGGACGGTTCTCTTAAAGAAGGAGCGTTTTTATATTCTCATAGTGGCGATGATATGGAGCAATATCTGACGCAGGCATTCATGAGAAAACTAAAAATTTGTCCGACAAAAGATGGAACCGAGCTTATGCTTATAATGGGACCAACGTCGGCAAAACAAATTCGGACAACGCTAAGGGATGGCACGACTACACTATCGACTGAAATAGTTGACGGAAGAACAAAGTATTATATAATGGGATGGAATGGGAATAAGCGGGTGATTTATATAGATAGTCAGTCCCCGGAATTTGGAGATGACTTCAATGAAGTCCCTGAGATGATTTCCTGCGACGATGGGCATATAATACTTTACTGTAAAACGTCGCAAAGCTTTTTCATAGTTTCTGAGGACGGTAAGACGATAAAACGCGCGACATCTCCCGGTGGTGAGTCTGGTTTTAAGGAAGGTCTCTATCTTCACAACGGAAAGGCAGTTTTCTGCCGGACGAACAGCGGGGCGAACGGCGTTACGCATACGGTCTATACTCTTGACTGCGAGGCGGGGAGCTTTGACGAGGGAGTTGAGCTTACCGCCGACAAGGGAAGCACTCAGTTCCTGTTGCCCGACGGCTACGCGATCGGATACCGCAACGCGGAGGGCGTCTTCGGCGTCACAGACAGCGGCGAGACGGTGAAGATCTTCGGCTGGCTCGACGTCGGACTCACCGGGGCGATGGTCGAGGATATCTGGTCGATCGGAAAGGATGAGTTTTTCCTCATTTACAACGACTCGGTCGACAAGAAGACGCACAGCGGAATTGTTAAGCGCGCCGACGAGGCCGAATATCTTGAATTCAAGGCGAGCCGCGCAAACAGCGAAACATCCGCCGCGGGAACGGAAACCTCAGGAACCGAGACTTCGGGAACGCAGGTTTCGGTCACACCGAGCGTGAAGACCATCAGGGTGGTCGCGGAGACGATGACGAACAGCAATTCGTCCGCGTTTGAGTATGTTCAGCGGTTCAATCGGAAGAACATGGATTACAAGGTCGAGGTTGAGTCGATCGCCGGGGGAGCCGGAGAGGCCGCTTCGAATCTGATGAAGAAGATGCTTTCGGGCGATATTCCCGACGTCGTGATGTTCGGAAAGTCGCTTCGGAGCGGAGATCTCAAGGGTCAGAATATGTTTGTCGATCTCTATCCTTACATCGACGCCGACAAGGAGCATGGGCGGGATTCGTTTTTACCATGTGTGCTGGAGCCTTTTGAGAAAGCGGACGGGACTTTACAGCTTCTGACGACCGAGTTCACGCTGAAAACGCTCATCGGCTCGACCGACACGCTCGGAAAGCTCAGTGACTGGACGTTTGACGAGATGCTCGACTTTGCCGAGGGGCTTGACGATGTCGCGCTGGCTTATCTCGGGATTCCGAGCAGCTGGACGGCGGCGAAAGGCTTCCTTAACATGATGGGCTACGCGCTTCTCAATGAGTTCATCGACTTTGACGGCAGGGTCTGCGACTTTACCGACGGGCGGTTCGCGAGATTACTTGAAATCTGCAAGAATTCCACCTACTCGACCGCGCCCACCAAGACTCCGGATCTGCGCGGGATTTACAACGGCGAGATCGCGCTGACTTTCGCGAACCTTGATGGCCCGGCCGAATATATGTACGCGACCGGATGCACTTATTTCGGACGCGAGCCGGTGCTGATCGGTTATCCGCACGGTGACGGGGACAGCGGGACGATTATCTTACCGAAGATGCAGTTCGCGATCTCGAAAAACTGCGCCGACAAGAACGCGGCGTGGAAGCTTATCTCGTTCTTCGTCGATTCGCAGACCGAGGTCTGGGAGGGCGTGCGCGAGGCTCCCGAGAGCTTCAGAGATCAGGACGCGTTCCCATGCGGGAAAAAGGCCTCCGAGACGATGCTTGATGTCTCGAAGGATATGTACGCGATGCTGACGGTGATCGAGGGCAAGAGTCAGTTTGATGGCCAGCCGACACGTAAGGAATCTAAATACGCCGGGGCGAAGATGGTGGAGAAGATCTCGATAAACGAGGACGGCGAAGAGGTCGTCGAGATGGTCGAGGTCGATTACGCAAGTCCCGAAAAGCGCGCAAAGCTTGTCACGATGGTCTCGCCTGATGAGGACGGAATGGCTTTTTACGCTACCTTTGACGATGACGACGCGGAGATTTTGCGTAAGCTCTTTGGCGAGTGCAAAACGATCTACGGAACGAACGCCGCGGCGGTGAATATTATCCTCGAGGAAGGCGAGGCGTACTTCACGGGCGGAAAGTCGCTTGACGCTGTGGTGAAGATGGTTCAGGATCGCGTGACGACTCAGATCAACGAGTAATTCGTCATTTTACACAAAAGATATGGTTTACATTTATCCCATCTGCCTATTGACAGATGGGATATTTTTTGGTAGAATAAAGAAAACGAAATCTTTTTTGGGGGAGATGAAGATGAAGATTTTTCGGAGAATCGCGGCGGTTCTGCTGATTTTATTCGCCGCTCTGGTTATGTTTTCCTGTGGGGATGAGGCTGATGGGCGGGAGTTCTTTCTGTTTGAAAACGAGGCCGCGGGGGAGTTTTTCTCGGGCGGATCGGCGGAGATCGTCGATTCGCGCGGGACGAAGGTCATGACAAGGACGCGTGTGTCGGTTTCTAAGAGACGTGGCGATGCTTTCGCGACAGATTTCACTATATTCGATCTTGTGAGTGGGGAGAAGGAGCTTATACGGATTCCGGAGCCGGGGAATGAGCTTCCGGTCGCTTTTCGGGTGAAGGAGGTTCGTTCGGAGGCCGCTTACGCGATGACGCCGGACGGCGGGGTCGTCGTGGTTTACTCGGTTCCGAAGGAGTACGAAAAGCGGAATTACACTGACGAGCGCGGGGTTTCGCGTAAGGAATACATCACGGTCGACGCGGCGGCGCGTCTGCTTGTCGTGAAATACGGTGCCGACGGCAAGTCGGTATTTCGCGCCGAACTCGGCGAGGACGGGGAAGAGCTTGAGCGGATCGGGATGATCGTCTCGGACGGCGGTTATGTCTTCCTCTCGTCGGGAAAAGACGGGGCGGAGCGGGTCATACGCGTCTCGGCGGACGGGGCGGCGGTTGACGTTCTGACGCTTCCGGCGGCGAAGAGTATGCGCGGATATCTGATGTCGACTGACGGCGGGAAGGTTTGCTTCACCGACGTTTCGATAAGCTCTTCGGGCGGAGGGAATTCTGCGGCGGTTTACACTATCGGCGAGAAGGACGAAAATATCGGCGGGGCGAAGAAATTCAGCGTCAGCGGCGCGCCGAACGAGGTGATTTTCACTGACGGAAAGTACGATTTCTGCTACCGTTCGTCGAGCGGGTTTTACGGCGTTTCGAAGAACGGCGCGGTGCAGCTTTTCGACTGGTTTGATTTCGGGCTTTCGGACTCGGACGTGGAATATTTTCTCTCGCTTGGCGCGGATTCCGGGTTCGTCGTGTATTCTGATCCGGTGAGCGGGGAGAGAATGTGCGGCGACCTTAAAAGGTGCGAGTTTCCGGAATATCTCGCTTACTTTGCCGAAAAGCGCGGCGAGGAGGCGGCGAAGGAATTTGAGAGCCGGAAGGTTCTGAAGATCGCGGTCGGCGAGAATCCGGTCGGCGTGGCTCTGGAGTCGGAGACCACGTTCATGAAGTATCTGAACCGTTTCTGCCGCGAGAATATGCAGTACCGCGTGAAGCTTTCGAGGATTTCGGGCGGGTATTACAGTCTGGCGTCGGATCTCACAAGGAAGATGGCGGCGGGCGACGTTCCGGATCTTGTCGTCTTTTCGGACTGGCTTCCGAGCGGCGGGTTTAATCAGGAGCTTCTTCTCGATCTCAACGGGTTTTTCGACGCTGACGCGGAGTTTTCGCGCGAGGAGATAGTACCGTGCGCTTTGGATTCCTTTGCGAATTCCGCTGGGGAACTGAAATATCTGACGACGGCGTTCAATTTCACGACGATGGCGGGGCTTTCGGAGGTATTTGACGGCGTTACGTGGAATCTTGACGGGTTTACGGAGTTCATCGAAAATCTTCCGGAGGATATGGTGCTCGCCGATCTTCATGGCGGCGCGAATGATCCGCGGACGGCGTTTTTGCGGAATGTGATGGCGGTTATGGCTAGCGATTTCATCGACTACGAAAAGAAGGTCTGCGACTTTGAGAGCGGGGATTTCGGCCGGCTTCTCACGGCGATAAAGAATTCGCGTTTCGGCGACGGGGACGGACGCGACGCGTACGGCTATTCGACCGGGGGGATCGCGCTGAATATTTCGAACATATCGGACATCAGTATGTATCTCATGAGCGTCAAGGGAAAGTTTTTGGGAAGCGGCATGAAGATGCTTGGGTATCCGTCGCGCGCTGACGGGGTGGTGACGGCGATTGTTCCGTCATTGCAGCTCGGGATCGTCAAGGGGGCTTCCGAAACGTCGGGCGCGTGGGAATTCATAAAGGAATATGTCGGCTATCAGTACGAGGACGAGGAGAGCCGGCTCGCGGAGCCTGAAAAATACGCGGGGCTTACTTCCGGGATGAGGTCGTTCCCATGCTCGAAGGCCGCGGTTGAGATTATCATGAGCTTTGCCGGGCAGACTCACTGTGAGGTTGAGTTTGTCGAGTATATCGACAAGTCCTCGGGCGCGCGGAAGCTCAGCTTTTCTGGGACGAACAAATGGAATTACCGTTATGACACCGACAGACAGACCGGGAAAGAGCTTCTTGTGCCGATTGATTTTGAGGACGACTCGGAGTTTGTGGCGGGGTTTCAGGAGAAGCTTCTGAAAAATTACCGGAACGCGGAGATAGTTTCAAGCGCGGCGGTGCGTGTCAGATTCGGTGAGCGCGACATTGACGGGTTATGGTCGATGTTCTATTCACGCTCCAGAGTAAAAGCGGCCGATTCGAAGACGCTTGATATCATTGTCGAGGAGGCCGGGGAATATTTTTCGGGCGCGAAGGAGCTGGAGGGGGTTCTGAGGTCGATACAGGACAGGGTTTCGACGCGGATAAGCGAATGAAATTCTTTTGACTTATTCCCGGCAGACGTGACAAATCCGGGTCGACAGACTTGGACAAACTGCACAAAAAAATACTAGACGTTTGTCGTCTCTGTCAATTGACAGAGACGATTTTTTATGATATAATTATTTTTACAGGAAATGATTTCTCCGGCGGGCGGACGCCGGACACTTAGAATTTTCGGGGGGATTTGCCATGAGAAATTGCCGGGTATACGCGCTGGTACTCGCATTTTGTCTCATCTGCGGGCTTTTTTCCTGCGGGGGAGAGGTTGACACGCGGGAGTTTTATCTCTTTGAGGACGACATTATCGAATATATGCAAAGCAATATCGCGGGGACTCTTCCGGCGTTCTGCGAGGAGAGGGATGGTATGCTTGTCGCGCGGAATTATGAGTATGACGAGGATCGTCAGGGCGGCGAGTTTTTTTCAATGTGATTGATATCATGAGCGGCGAGTGCGAGGAATACGCGGCCGCGGGGACGAAAAAACTTGATTTCACAAAGAAATTCGAGGACGCGGGGACGCGCGAGTTCACGTCGTTCGGGCTGACGCCCGACGGGAATGTCGTTCAGCTCTTCTACACCGCGAAGGCTTACGGCACGATGAAAGTCAATGGCGAGAACAAGTGGGTCGCCACTGACACGACGCCGCAGATATTTTTGGCGGTTTTCGGAAAGGACGGCCGGGCCGTTCTGGAGAAGGATCTCGGAAGCGCGGGCGAGGTGCTTTCGCGCAGCCCTTATCTTGTCGTTTCTGACGGCGGGTATATCTATCTCATGAGCGAGGACGGAGACGGATCGTTTGTCAGAGTCTCTCCGGACGGGGAAAAGGTTGAGGTCTTTGAGCTTCCCGAGTCAGAGAGCGGGGAATTCAGTCTGGCTCTCGGCGCGGACGGAAAGGCGAGGTTCTATGAGATTTACACCGGTCCGGAAAAGGATGGGAAGAATGTCGATATCTACACGTTTTCTGACAAAGACACGGCTTTCGGCGAGGCGGAGAGCTATTCTACCGGGAAATCGATGAGCGAGGTCATCTTCGCGGACGGGTGCGTGTTCTGTTATCGCGCGTCCGGGAATGTGTATTCGTTTGACGGCGTGAACTCGAAGCAGCTTTTCAGCTTCATGGATTTCGGAATCGACAGCGCGACGAACTGGCTTTTCACGATGCTTGACACCTCGACGGGGTTTGTCACTTATCTCGACCCGATTGACGAGGAATATTATACAGGGACGCTCAGAAAGGCCGATGTGGCCGATTATCTCGGATACTACGCGTCGCGCTACGGCGAGGAGGCCGCGGAGGAGGTAAAGGAGCGGAAGACGATCGAGATCGTCGCGGCCGAGAACGAAGATGACAGCGGCATCGCGTTTGGCGGCAGGATGATGAACAATTATTTAAGCTACATGAACCGTTTTATACGGCAGAATATGCAGTACAAGGTGAAATTCCGTTATCTTGACGGCAGGGGGAGCGACGCGGCTGGGGCTTTGATGCGGCGGATGGCGGCGGGCGAGGTTCCCGACGTGATCATGTTCAACTATGGCCTTAAGAGCACGGCGTTCGTGGGAAAGGATCTTTTTGAGGATCTTTACACCTACATGGACGCTGACAAGAAGCACGGACGCGATTATTTTCTGCCCTGCGTGCTGAGTTCGTTTGAAAACGACAAGGGCGAGCTTCCGTATCTGACGGCGTCGTTCAATCTCAGCACGATGCTCGGGTTGCGCGAAAATTTTGAGAATGCCGACTGGTCGCTTAACGGATTTCTTGATTTCGCGGAGAAGCTTCCGGAGGACAGGATGCTTGCTGATCTGAAGCCCGACGGGCGGTCGAAGAGCGGCGCGCTGCTTTACAATCTGATGCGCGGGCTTATTGACAATTTCGTTGACTACGACAAAAAGGAATGCTATTTTGAAACCGATGCTTTCAAACGGCTTCTTGAAGTCTGCAAGAACGCGAAGGTCGGGACGACCGGAGGCTTTGACGCGGAGAAGCTTGTGAAAAGCGAGATTCTGTGTACGTTCGGCAGCGCGAGCGGGATAATGAATTATCTCGGAATGGTCAAGGGGCGTTATTTCGGCGAGGACGCGATGATACTCGGTTATCCGCATGAGAAGGGCGAGAGCGGAATCGTGATCTCCCCGGTGCTTCAGCTTTCGATATTCAAGGACAGCGAGAACGCGCAGGGAGCGTGGGAGCTTATGACGAGCTGCGTCGATTCGCAGGCTGACATCGAAAAGAAGGAACGGAAAAAGCCGGAAACGTACGCAAGCGTACTTTTCGCGCGGGAGGGATTCCCCTCCTCGTGGGCGGCGATGGATGTCATTCTCGAATACGCGCCGCAGATTTATGTGAACTATATGTACGCGGTCTATACTGACAAAACGACCGGGGAGAAGCGGTCGGTGATCGGCAACGGCACCGGCTGGAAATTTATGTATCGGTACGACAAAAAGACGGGAAAGGATATCCTCGTGCCGAACGAGCATTACAACGATCCGGTTTATATATCGGAGTGGTCGACGAAATGGATGGCGCGTTACGGAGCCGACGCGGAGGGCAGCGCGACGGTCATTGAGTGCAGTGAGGACGATGTGAAAAGGCTCCGTGAGGCGTCCGGCGTGAAGTGCGTTGTCGACGCGGCGGACGAGAAGGTCATGGGGATCATTCTTGAGGAGGCCGAGGAGTATTTTAACGGCGTCAGGGAGCTTGATGACGTGGTGAGGATGATTGACGACAGGGTGCGGACGCGAGTGAATGAATAGTTCCGTGAAGCGGTTTGTTTATTGATCGATAAGTATTCCGCAGGGGCGTTTGCCCCCGCGGATGGGAGAGATTTTTATGAGGAGAATGAGATCCGCGCGGGTTTTCGGTTTTATTCTGTCCGTCATCATGCTTTCCGGGCTTTTTTCCTGCGGGGACAATGGTGAGGAAGGGGTCGGGTTCTGGTATTTCGGGACGGACGCGAATGTTTTTTCGTCGGCCGGGATTGAGAATATTTCGGATTACAATGTGTCAACGCGCGGGGGACGCGCGCTTTTTTACAGCATCGGGCAGGGGACGAAGCGTTGCCGGATCGCTGACATGGAGTCGGGCGGCGTCGGCGATGAGTTCGCGGCGAGGTATGAAATTGAGGACGACGGCGAGAAGCACAACACAAGCACGTCTTTTCTGACGATCGGGGGCGGGAACTCGATAATCGCCGTGACGACCTGTCCGAAGGGGTTCGTATTCAATCGCGGCGCGGACGGGAAGATTGAAAACATTGTCACGGACGCGACGAGGATGTATGCGCTCAGGTGGCTTATGCTTAAGGAAGGCGAGCTTCGATCCGGGGACGGTGAGCTTACGGTCATGGTAACCGATTTCTGGGAGACATGGGCGGTCGACGGCGGGGACGAGAGGTTTGACGGATGCTTTGTTTCAGATCCGGATGCCGCCGTCTCGGACGGCGGGTATGTTTATCTGTTATTCGGGGTGTCCGGCGGGTACAGGTGCTTTTCGGTATCGCCGGAGAGGGAGATACGCGAGGTCGATATCTCGGCGTTTTCGACGGATGATGGGAATGTACGGCTCGGGTACGGCGACGGGAAGGTTTTTATTTACTCGAATTCTGGCGGGAGGCACAGGATTTTCAGCTTTGACGACGCCGAGGGGATTATCGCGGACGAAAAGAATGTAAGCGGCGGGGACGCGTTCACCGAGCTTATCTTCGCGCCGGGATATGACGCGTATTTCAGAAAATCGGGCGCGGTATATGGCGTGAATGACGGCGAGGAGGCGGTGAAGCTCTTTGAGTGGTTTGAGGTCGGAATCGCTTCGGCGTTCGTTGATATGATGGCTGTTATCGACGGGGACACGATTTATTCGGTCTATCACGAGCGGACGGATGGGAATTACAAGGGCGCGTTTTTAAGGCGGATGACGCTTTCAGAGTATCTTGGTGAGAACGGGGAAGCCGACACGGAATTTCTGAGCCGCGAGACGCTGACTGTCGCGGCGAGTGAGTCGCTCAGTCTCACCGACAGCGAAAGCGCGTACGGAGTCGGCGTGGGCGATTATTTTGTCGAGGCCGCGCGGAAATTCGGCCGCGAAAACATGAAATACAAGGTGCGGTTTGACTACATAAGCGGAGACTCTGACACGGCCGCCGGAAATCTGATGCGAAAGATGCTTTCGGGCGATATTCCGGATCTGATTCTCTTTTCGGACGGTCTTGAAAGCCGGAATTTCACCGGGAAGGAGATGTTTGCCGACATTTACGGATTCCTTGATTCGGGCGGGAAGTATACGCGGGAGGATTTTCTCGGTTGCGTTCTGAAATCCTTTGAGGACGATAAAGGCCGGCTTCCGCTTCTGACCTCGGATTTCACGCTGACCTCGATGTCGGGAAAGGTCGGACGGGAGAGCTGGACGCTTGAGGAATTTCTGGATTTTGCCGGGGATCTTCCGGAGGGGACGTATCTCTCGGCCTGCCGCGGCGGGGATGAGGATCCGCGGAGATGGCTTATCGGAAAGCTGATGCCGTCGGTGCTTGGCCGGTTCGTGAATTTCGATGAGAAGGAATGCGGGTTTGACGTTCCGGAATTCAGGCGGTTTCTTTCGGTGATAAAGGACGCGAGGATCTCGACGGACGGGGTTTATGACATAAAGCGGTTCGCGGACGGCGAGATTGCGCTTTCGTTTGACAACGCGGGCGGGATTGTGAATTATCTGGTTTCAAGAGCGGTGCTTTTCGGAAGCGGGTCAGACGCGGTCGGGCTTCCGGGCGGCGCGGCGATTTCGCCGAGGATTCAGATCGGCATCCCGAAGGACGGGGAGAAAAAGGACGCGGCGTGGTCGCTCGTCTCGGAATATCTCGACGTACAGACCGGGATCTGGGATACGATGGCCGGAGAAAAATCGCCGGATGTGACGCTGGCGAAGCAGAACGGGTTCCCCTGTACGTGGGACGCGGTCTCGGAGATGTTCGGTTACACGCGGGAGAATATTTATATCGTGGCGAGATTCTGCGAGTACACGGTGAAGCGGACGGGCGAGCGGAAGACGATTTTCGGCTATCGGATCGGCGAGAAATATTACACGGAGCATCATGACGACGGAAGCTCTGAGATCATTGAGGTGAATTACAACGATCCGGTGAAGCTTTCGAAGCAGGGCGCGGATTTCGCGGCGAGGTACACGAATAATCCCGAATACACCGACTCCGCGGGGGACGCGGTCTGTGTCGGGCTTGACGCGGCCGCGGAGAAGACGCTCAGAAAATATTTTTCGGGAGCCTGTATGGTCGACGCGGGCGACGATAAGATCACGGCGATCATTCTTGAGGAGGCAGAGGAGTATTTTAACGGCGTCAGGGAGCTTGACGACGTGGTGAGGATAATTGACGACAGGGTACAGACGCGGATTAACGAATGATTAGTGATGATGCACAAAATATCGGTGTGAAGATTGTACAAAAAATCAATTGACAGCCGGGAGATGATATGGTATAATGTAATCAGCGTAAAACATATCAGAATACCTTCGTCAGGGTTATAATAACAGATGTCCGAAGATCTGAGAAAAGATTTCGGATATCCGGAAAGAACGGAGGTGAAAAAAGATATGAAAAAACGTATAGCGATGATTCTCGCGGTGATTGCCACTGTTTCGACTCTTGGGTCTAACGCGGTGATGGCGCGGTCTCCGGTTTGTATTCATGCCAATACAAGAGATGTTTATACCGGACATACTGAAGCGAAACCAGACGAAGGCAGCACACATACATGGTATGATACTTACCGTGTGGAGTGCGTTGACTGCGAGGAGGTTTTAGACTTTTATGAGCGGGCGGTTGCACAGGAAGCACATACAAAAAGCGTGGTTATAACGTCAACTCGCGTTGACGATCCTGACCGTGAAGGCTACTATTGGTACGAAGTTACGTACCACTGCGCGACTTGCGGCGGCGACTTTACTGTGGTCGAATAAGCAAAATTCAAAACCTGTGGGCAAGGGCAGTTTCTACCCTTGCCCTTCACAAATTAACATGGAGGTTTTGCCATGAAAGGGCATAAACTTATTATCAGGGTGTTGTCTTTCTTTATTGCAATTTCGTGCGTTTTTTGCTCTGTCTCCTGCGACAAGGAAGAGACGGAGAGTGTTAATAGTGTAAAAAGCAAGAAGGAAGATACCTATACACCTACCTTCTTTTTTATCAGGAGGATGATAATTTCCTTGATCATTATGTGGAATCTGGAATAAAGGATATTTCCACGTACAAGAGAACGATAAACGGAGATCGGGTCGCTTTTCTGAATACACGCAATTCGGGCACGGAATGCATTATCTGTAATTTAGATATGACAAATGATAGCGGGAAGATAAGGCTTGGTATCAAATATACTCAGGACATGGAACATATGGTGACAAAAAGCTATTCTATGGCTCTTGGAGACGGTGACACAGCTGTTCTTGTCACGAGTAATCCGGCACTTTTTGTAGCAAAAAGAACTCTGATGGAAGCGGGTCATTATGCCGTCACCGCGGAAATTCTTGACCCGACACTACAGTACAAAATCCGGCTTATCGAAGGCACGAGCGAGGTGTGGTCGGTTGACAGCACGAACCCGGCGTTTGATGGGAATCTGACAACCGCGCCGGAGGTCGCGATTTCCGACGCCGGATATGTCTATATTGTTCTGCCTAAAAAGGCCGGCGGGTGGTGCTATCAGATTTCGCCGGACGGGAGGAATATACGCGGGATTGATCTCGGGCTTTCCGCGATGGAGGAGAATCATCTCAGCGTTGGCGGCGACGGGCTTGTCAGGCTCTGGAGCAACAAATACGAGAGCGGAAAATGTCTGAACACCATCTACACGATCGACGACGAGACGGCGACTATCGGCAGAAAGCAGGCCTTTTATGGCGGTGATTCATCGACAAAGCTGATCTTCGCGCCGGGATATGACGCGTATTTCAACTATGGCGGCGGGCTTTTCGGTGTGAACGGCGGAAAATATCCGGTGCGGCTGTTTGACTGGTTCGAACTCGGGGTGGCGGCGGGCAATGTCACTGTCATGTCGATAATCGACGCTAAGACGGTTTATCTCATCTATCCCGACGATTTGAGCGGCGAATATGTGGCCGGGTATATGCGCGACGTGCCGCGTGAGGAATACTTGGCATATTACTCCGAAAAATACGGCAAGGACGCGGCAGACGCTCTGAGCGAGACCAAGGAGATCATGATCGTGGCGTCGGAATCACTCAGAATGAGAGGAAACACTGACACTCCGTCCGAAGGCGATCTCCTGGTGCAGTGCGCGCGGAGATACAACCGCGAAAATATGCAGTACAAGATCGGGATCAAGCGCGTTTCGGGCAATTCATCAACGGCTCCGGGAGTTCTGATGCGGAAGATGATGTCGGGCGAGATTCCGGATCTGGTGCTTTTCGCGTCGGGGCTGCAGCCGATGAACTTTTACGGGAAGAAGCTTTTCAGGGATCTTTACGGCTACATTGACAAGGATGAAAAGTACAATCGCGACGCTTTCGCGAACTGCGTTTTCGATGTGTATGAGGAAAAGGACGGAAGTCTGCCGTTCCTCACGACCGATTTAAGGTTTTTCACGCTGGTCGGAAATGCCGCGAATATCGGGAATAAGCCGGGATGGACGCTGGAGGAATTTCTCGATATCGCCGAGAAGCTTCCGGAGGACAAGTATCTCACGACGGCTTATGAAGGGGCGGATCCGAGGCTTGAAGTATTCAGAAGCCTTGTGGCGTCGCAGATTGGCAGGTTCGTTGACTATGACAACAAGACCTGCGACTTTGACAACGATCTTTTCAAGCGGCTTCTGAAGCTCGTCGCCACGGCGAACATCTGGTCGGGCGGCACATACGATCACGACAGGCTGGCGAACGGGGATACGCTCTTCCTTGTCGAGGAGGACTGGGATGTGCAGCAGATACTCCGGGGACGGTCAGCGTTTGACGGAAGCGATTACAACGCGATCGGTTTCCCACAGACCGGTGGAAAGAGCGGCGCGGCGATCAATCCCA
The DNA here is from genome assembly GCA_934503195.1 of uncultured Eubacteriales bacterium. GTDB lineage: Bacteria > Bacillota > Clostridia > Oscillospirales > CAG-272 > Flemingiibacterium. Next base: position 1,449 of record CAKSVM010000031.1, on the reverse strand, counting down.
TGATACAGTTCGGCATCCCGAAGGACGCGGAGAACGCGGACGAGGCGTGGTCGTTCATCAAATATTATCTTGACGCGCAGTCGGATGTCTGGACGTCGATAAAGGAATCGTATGAGACGGCTTCAAAGATGCCTGCTTCCATGCCGTGTACATGGGAGGCGATCGAGAAGATGTTTGCCGCGGCGAAGAAGACCTTCGCGGACGTGTATTTCTATGAGTATATCGACGCGGAGACAGGAAGGCACATGACAAAACAGAATTTCTACTTCAGGAACAGAATACAGTTAAAATACAGCCATGAGGAGCAGAAAATGGTGTATGAGGAGATTGACATTCACGACGCCGAAAGGCTGAGGGAATTCGCGGCGAACAACGCGAAATCGATCAGCAAATCACTGAAGACCGACGACATCAAGGACAGCTGGGTGGTGTGCGAGTTCACGGGGAAGGACGAGGAGATTCTGCGGAGCTATCTTGAAAAGCCATGCGTTCCTTATCTTGACGACATCAAGACGTACAATATATTGAAGGAGGAGGCCGAGGCGTATTTCGCGGGAGTGAGGTCGCTTGACGACACGGTGAAGTATATTCAGGACAGAGTGACGACGAGAATTACCGAATAAATTTCATTTTTTCCGGGGAGGATATTTTCCCCGGGAAATTTTTATGAAAAATCCTGAAAAAATCCCCGAAAGCCCTTGACAAAACCGAATTTTCGTGGTAAAATATTAGTACCTCTGCTGGAGGGGTTCTTTTTTTGCATCGCTTTTGCCGCAAGAGTGTTCGGGAGAGATACCGCTTCGCCGAGGGAGGTACGTGTCCTGACGGGTCGCCATGTCAGTCCCGGACAGGCATAGAACAGAAATGCGCGGGCCGAGGGGGTTCCCTTTGCTTTTCGCATAATTCAATCGGGAGGTGCCGAAATGAGAGTTAAGATCACACTGGCGTGCAGCGAGTGCAAGCAGAGAAACTACGACACGACCAAGAACAAGAAAAATGACCCCGACAGACTTGAAATGAACAAGTACTGCAAATTCTGCCGCAAGCATACGCTCCACAAGGAAACCAAATAATAGCGGAGGTAACTATGGCTGACATCGAAAAGACCGAAAAGACCGAGGAAACCGCCGTCGCGAAGTCCGACAAGAAACCGGCTGAAAAGGCTGAGAAGAAAAAGCCTTCGCTTGGCGCGAGAATCGGCAAGTTTTTCCGCGAGTACAAGAGCGAGCTCAAAAAGGTCGTCTGGGCGACCAAGGAGCAGACTCTTAACAATTTTGTTCTCGTTATCGTATCGGTTGCCATCACAGGCGTCTGCATAGGAGTCCTCGACCTCGTATTCAATTCGGGCATTACCGCTCTCGGTAAGCTCCTCTGATAACGGAGTCACGGAATGAACAGCAACGATCTGTATGACGCGACCGGTGAAAAGCGTTGGTATGTGGCGCATAC
>CAKSVM010000030.1 GCA_934503195.1 uncultured Eubacteriales bacterium | reverse complement strand
CTCAGCCTGAGTTTCGGCGCGGTCGAGGTATTTGAGAATCGAGGGGTCGAGATACTCATCCTTGCCTTTGCCTCGGTGGTAATTTTCCCGCGCGCGGAGCATATTGCCCTCCCATGTGTCCTTGTAACCAACAGTGCGGAGATAGCACGACCCGGAGAGATTCACTGTGCTTCCGTCGTTGTAGATAACCTCATAGATTGATTCGTCGTCATAGATGCTCTCGGCGTCGATCATTCTGTAGGTCCATCTGTTCCCGACTCCAAGCGGGAGAAGTCCGTCCCCTTTGACCGAGTATTCAGAAAGCTCACAGCGATGGCTGTTTCCATGGCGCGTCCAGTTCTGCGCGACGATTCCGACTCCCGGGCAGAACCATGTCTCGCATGACGTTAGACCGTCTTTTCCGCCGCTTGACTTATAGTATGAGCAGTTTTCGAAGGTCCCGGCGGGAGTCACGACTGTTTCGCTATCGCTCGAATACACGAGTTTTGCCCTACAGTCGGGTGTGGCTATCGTCTCGCCGACACTCATCCGGGGGTCGAGGATCATATTGTTAACCATCGAATTGTACCAGAATATTGACGGCGTGCAGTGATGGATGCCGAACCCCGGCTGCGACCAGAAATAAAGCTTGCCGTCTATGAATTTCAACTGCTCCCCTGTCGCATTGAACTGAGTCGAGTTGCCTAGTCCTGTATCGATAAAATCGAATTTGTCGATCATTTCCTCGATGTGTATGGCGGCGAGAGCGTTCGCGTAGTAAACGCTGCTCTTGTCGATAACCTCCAGCACTTTGTTGAAGGCGTCGTACATCTTCTCGCGCTCGCCGAGATTCGAATATGTGTATCCGAGCCAGAACCACGCGTATCCGAGCGGCTTTATCCATTTTCCCGCTTCCAGACGCGGGATGATTGTGCCGACTATCTTTTCGGCGCGCTCCTTCTCATCTTTGACGATGAAAATCTCATCCGAGACAATCGTCTGCATAACGTCCTCATTGTGACTTTTTTCGGCGGCGGTCTTCATTCTTTCGCGGATTTTTTCCTTGTCTTTTCCGAGCCACCAGTAGCCGCGGAGCAGAACGTCGGCGAGCGCGTACTGCTTCTTGTCGGATTCTTCGAGCGATTCGACTGCCGCGAGGACGTTTTTGTAGGCTTCCTCGAATCCGGTCATGTTGTCTCCGTTCCTGATGTCCCATAGCTTCAGCTCCTCGACCTGACGCATGACGCGCGCGGTGAAGGCTTCGTTCTCGTCGTAAGTTTTTTCCATGATTCCGTATCCCTTTCTGAGTTGTTTTCTCGCCTCGGAGAGCCGCCACTTGACAGTTCCGACCGGAACGCCGAGCATCTTCGCGATCTCCTCGACCTTGTAGCCTCCGAAATAATGCAGCTTCACGGTCTCGCGCAGAGTTTCACTCAGTGAATCGACCGCCTCGTGAAGCTCCGATGCGTCGGAAGACTTCGTGTCTGCCGGCTCGGGAAAATCCGGCAGGTCGAGACTGACCTCGACCGCGGCGGCGTAGCGCCTGACTATCCGGCAGGCGTGATTTTTTGTGATGGCGCAGACCCAAGCGCCGAACCGCGACTTGTCCTCGAGCGCTGAGAGATGCGTCCACGCCGAGACAAAAGCGTCCTGCGCGGCGTCCTCGGCCGACCAGATGTTTGATGTGACCTTATAGGCCGTTCCAAGTGCTTTCTTCTGGTGGCGGTTGACAAGCTCCTCAAACGCCCGGTCGTTTCCGAGAAGTGTGAGGTCGACGAGGGTCTGATCGTTTTTCTCTGAGTATTCGTTCATTTGCTGAGTCCTTTCTGTTTCGGAGGTTTCAACTATAAGAGCCGGATTTTCGGGAAAAGGTTGGGATGTGAGAAAAAATTCTGTAATAATTATTATAATATATTTCCGGGCGGCTGTCAAGTGGCGTCCGGCGGTTTTTCTCAACTTCCGGTTGGAAGGGCGGAAAAGACTGTCGCTTGACGGAATTGCCGCGGTGTGGTATAATGTTATCACAAAAGGAAGTATGAACATGACAAATATCGGAATGAGGATAAAAGAGCTTCGGTGCGGCAGGGGCGTGACACAGGAGCGGTTCGCCGCCGCGCTCGGACTGACCGGGTAGGCGGTGAGTAAGTGGGAGTCGGGCGCGGGATGCCCTGACAATGAACGCGAAGCCGATCTCGCCTCTGCTTTCGCGAAGCTCTGCGCTATGCTGGGCTTTCTGAGATCTGAAACGGATGATGATTTATTTTTCCCGGCGCGGCCGGGGATTTTTTATGTTAATCAATAGTTGAAATTGTCAAGAAGAAACGCTTGACTTGACCTTCCCGATGCTGTATAATAAGAACAGGTGAGGAATATGCGGAAAAAACTTGAAAACCGATATAACGTCGAACTCATCGGCGGGATAATGCACGTCTCGCAGGGGAACGAGCAGTTTTCGATAGATTACTTTGACAAAAAGGGCGGCGCGTGGAAGCGGCGTCTGCACTATCACGATTTCTACGAGCTTGAGTTCGTGACGGCCGGGCGCGCGGCGACCGAGATAAACGGTATGCGCTTTGAGCTTTCTCGCGGGATGATGTTTCTCGTCCGCCCGACCGACGTGCATCGGTATGAAATCGCGGAGGGCGAGTCGATAAGCGTCTGCACGGTCAGGTTCACGAGCGCGATGCTCGACGGCGAGATAGTCACCGCGCTTTCGGGGAGCGATCCGCTGATCGCAGATTTTTCGGGCGGGTACGAATTCATAAGCGGTCTTCTCGGCGAAACCCGGCGCGAATATCTCGAACGCGACAGATTTTCGGAGCTGATGTTCGCCGGGATGGTCGAAAGGCTGTCGGTGATGCTCTGCCGGAGATCATCACGCGCCGCGCCGAGCGCGATAAACCGGATCGCGGCGTCCGCGGTCGATCTCATAAACCGCGGCTACGCGGGACACATGACCGTCCGGACGGCGGCGGAGCGGCTTGGAGTCTCGCCGAATTATCTCGGCAAGGTATTTTCTTCGAGCATGAACATGACGTTCGGCGAATATCTCAGACGCGTTCGGCTGATCTTCGCGCTGAACCGGATAATGAGCACCGACGACATGATTCTGAAAATCGCGCTTGAGAGCGGATTTTCGTCGCCGAGCGTCTTTACGCGCGAATTCAGAAAATATTACGGAAAATCCCCGACCGAGCTGAGGTCGGGAAGCATGGAGGAAAATCACAATGAACGGACAATGGACTAAGGAAGCGGCGTGGAGCTGGTACAACAAGCGGCCGTGGATACGCGGATGCAATTTCATGTCGAGCGACTGCACCAACCGGATTGACCAGTGGCAGGAATTCGGATTTGAGGAACGCTTTGAGACGGTAAAACGCGAGGTCGAACTCGCCGAGTCGATCGGCTTCAACTCTTTCAGGCTGATACTTGAGTTCGAGGTCTGGGACAAGGAACACGACGGCTTCATGAAGCGGCTTGACAGGTATCTCGCGTGTATGTACGATCACGGGATCACGGCAATGATAGTGCTGGCAAACGACTGCTCGGTTCCGAAATCGCTCTACAAGCCGCCGGTTCTCGGGCCGCAGAGCTATGACGTCGGCTATCACGGCGGTGTCAAAGCGTCGCCGCACCGTCCCTATGATGACGAGCGTTGGCACATTCTCGACGACCCTGACACTGCGCTAATATATCAGGAATTCGTCCGCGAGATCATCACGACCTACGCACACGACCCGCGTGTCATCGTCTGGAATATATTCAATGAGCCGGGCAGCCGCGGCACTAAATGTATTCCGCACATGGAGAAGTTTTTCGAGATCGCTTGGACTATTGCTCCTGACCAGCCGCTCTGCGCTGATGTCTGGACCGGAATGACGGGGCGGACACGCGAAGAGCGAGACAGAACAGCGCGCACTCGAGCTTTCGGACGTGATAAGTTTCCACAATTACGGAAGCTATGGCAGCAATATCGAACTCATCGAGCAGCTAAAGCTCATTGACCGCCCGATTTTTGACACTGAGTGGCTCCACAGGATCTTCCGCAACAATGTGAGCGAGATTTATCCGCTGCTCTATCTCAACAAGATCGCGAGCTACAACTGGGGCTTTGTCGCCGGGAAGTATCAGACCTACGAGCCGTGGGAAGCGATCTGGGTGACGATCGAGAAGGGCGGCGGAAGGGATTACGACATGACAAAATGGCAGCACGATCTTTTCCGTCCGAGTCTGAGACCCTACGATCCGAAGGAGATTGAGCTTATAAAGCGTTACAACGAGAAGGCCGATGCGAGATTCAAGTCGGGGCTTGACAAGAAACTTTACGGCGGATTGCCGCAAAGATAAATAACTCAAGAGGAGCATCAACATGGAAAAAAGGTTTGTTTCGGCATCTATTCTCGCGGCCATGCTCACAGGCATGGTGGCAGGCTCGGTGTCCTGCGGCGGGTACACACAGGGCGAAGTGAGCGGCACGACGACGGCTGAGGAAAGCACCGCCGATCCGCTTTCGGACAATCTTCCGGATAAGGACTATGAGGGCGCGGATATTACGCTTCTCGTTCGCACCGAGCGTATGTATTATCTCTCGGCCGAGGAGGAGACCGGAGACACGCTGAACGACGCGGTTTACAGACGGAATCTGACGGTCGAGCAGCGGTTCGGCGTGAAGCTCAACTATCACGACGTGAAAAGTGACGTTACGGTCTTCACAAAGGCGGTCGAGTCGAGCGTCATGGCCGACGACGAGGGATATGACATAATCTGTCCGGACTACTGGTGGCGGCTCGACACATCGGGATTCTTCCTCGATCTCAACACGCTTGACTATCTCGATTTCGACCGTCCGTGGTGGAACAAGGCGTGGAACGAAAATTCGAGCATCGGCGGAAAATCCTTCACGTGCGTCGGGTATCTCTGCCTTGATCTTCTCCGCAACACCGAGGTTGTTTATTTCAACAAGACTATGATCAACCAGTTCGGGCTTGACGATCCATACAGTCTTGTCAAGGAGAACAAATGGACGCTTGAAAAGGCGAGTGAGATGGGGCAGGCGGTCGCCGGGGATGTCGACGGAAACGGCAGGATTGACGGAAACGACCGTTTCGGACTCTACATAAACGGCCACGCACGCGCCGCGCTTTACTACAGTCTCGGCTTTTCGCTCATCTCGAACAAGGACGGCGAACTCAGCGTGAATCCGCTTTCGGAGCGCGATATCGCGGTGAACGACATGATCTACAAGCTCTTCAACAACAATGAGTCAAACCTCTACCGCGGCGACGGAACGGTCGATTTCACGACGACGCTGGCCTACAAGCCGTTCAATCAGAACAATCTGCTCTTCACCTTCTTCGCTTTGACGGCGGTCGAGGCGATGCGAAGCACGGAGGTTGACTTCGGAATCATTCCGGCCCCGAAATATGACACGAAGGATGAGTGGATCTCGTCGAACTACGGCTGCACGCTCTCTGCGATCCCGGTAAACACGCCCGACGTCGAACGCTCGGAGATAATTCTAGAAGCACTCAACGCTGAGAGCTACAAGCAGGTTACCCCGGTTTACTACGAGAATGTGCTGAAAGGCAAGCTCGCGCGCGATAACGACTCGGAGGAGATGCTCGACATGATATTCGGAAATCTGCGGTTTGACTTTGGATTTATCCACAACAATCATCTTGAAGGCATCGGCGGGTTCAATTCCGGAACGACCGAAAATCTCGCGTCGTATTACGCGGCGAACATTGAGGCCGTGAAAAACAGTCTCGAAAAGCTTCAGAAGGCTTACGATGAGATGAAATAAGAGAAATCCCGGGCGGAAGGCCTCAAAGGCTCCGCCCGGGATTTTTTTCAGTATTCGATGACCTCAGTCGTGAACGGTTCAAGCTCAAGCTCGCGCGTACTTCCGTCGGGAAGGTTTATCACACGCTTTCCGCCCGCCGGGGAATTTATCGCCGCGAATCCCCCGCAGGCGAGAATGGGATCGCCCGAATCGCACCAGATATGCGCGCCCGAACGCTTTATTATCGGCTCAATGAGCCCGCGGTTTATCTTCGGCGTCACAAACCAGACGTCGGTCGTGCCGTCGGATACCTTCATCGCGGCGATCGGCTTTCCGCTCTCGGTCGTGCCGAGAATTTCGGCGTCGGGATCGTCGACCTCAAAGAATGGATTCAGCGCGTCGGTCGGTAGCCCGGCCGAGGCTCCTTCGAGAATTCCCTTTCCGATGAACTTCTTTCCGACCTCTGAACGCTTCACTTTGATTCCGACCGTCTCCGAGAGATTTTTCTCCGAGAGCGAATCCTCGTCACAGAAGCCCTCGGCGTAGAGGAAGATCCGCGTCTTACCCTTTGTCAGGCGGCGGAGCTCCTCGCGCTCGGCTTTTGTCTGGCGGTAGCAGTTCGCGAAGATTACGCACTTGTAGCGGTCAAGCTCGGCGATTCCAAGCTCTTTTCTGTAGATCGAGTCAAAGACGACTCCGCATCTCGCGACCGCTTCCTGAATCTGGTAATCGTAATCAAAAACCTTCGCGCGGCAGAAATACGAGTCGGTGTCGTAGACAATCAGCGTGTCGGCGGCCGGCTTGTACTCGTTAAGGCAGAACTTGTCGGCGAGAGCCTTGAGATTCTTTATCTCGCCTATCAGATAATCGTCCTCCCACCATCCGGTCTTGCGGTAAAGGCTTCCCGCCCCGGCGAGCTCGGGATGATCGACGAGGAATTTCGGAATCACTCTGTGATCGTAGAACCAGAGTCCCTGACCTGAGAAGATTGGCTGAAGGACGTTCCGTCTGAGAACCGAGATCGTCTCGGCCTTCTTTGAGAGATCACCGCCGAGTCTCGGAACGCTCGTCGGATGCTGATCCATTTCGGTTAGCCAGAGCATTCCGCGGAGTCTTGACGATTCCAGAAGTCCGCGCTGCATCGGAACTCCTTCGGGAAGGCGGTTGTCCATATAGCAGAACGGGCCGCAGAGAAAATCGACTCTGCCTTTGGCGGCGTAGAGCTTATCGACTCTTAAATGTCCGCCGATCGTCATGTTGTTTCCTCCGGTTCCGAGATAATATCCGTAGAAGGCTCCGACAAGCACGTCGGGGAGATTTTTCTTTATCACGTCGGCAAAGCGGAGAATCGCCTCGGGCGGGGTGTTCTGGATCGAATCCTGCGAATCCATCGTGTCGCGCGATTTTTGTGGATCGCGGAAGGTTCCGTCGTCGCCCGGACGGAAGGTCTCGGGGCGGAAATTCGCCGTCTCAAACGTAACTTCATCATCATTCCAAGCGGCGCGCAGAGCCTCGACGGTCCTGTATTTTTCACGGAGATAGCGTCTGAAACGCTCCTCCATCGGACGCGAGACGTCGCATCCCCACTGATGCCACTCGCCGTAGACTCCGCAGGCCGGCTGGATTCCGAGAAGCGCGTTCCCCTCGAGAGTTCCTTTCAGCGCGGAAAGGAGCAGTTCAAGCTTTTCGCAGGCCTCGGAGAGCCATTTTTCGGACGCGAGGCTGACTCGCATATGTCGGCTTGAATCATTCCTGATCAGGCGGTCCTGCTCGCCGTCGTCGATTCCGGGCGCGTCGCCCTCGGGCGTGCGGTAGATGACGCACTCATCGGGATTGTCGCGGAGCCACCAGTAGGGCGGGTTCATGTGAAGTCTCACGAGAATCTTCGCGTCGGGATTCGCCTCAAGCGCGCATCCGATCTCGGCGATCATCGCGTCGGGTTCGAACGGAAGGGTCTTGTGCCAGCCGATGTGGAGTCCGGTGTCGACGCAGACGATGTTGATTCCGGCTTCCCTGAAGAGCTTTATGTTCTTCTGCGCGTAGGCCGTGTTCGACGCGGCGGCCGGGAAATCGCTCAGGCAGTAGAGCATCGGCGCGGCCGTTTTTCCGTCATATTCAAACCGCGGCGCGTTCAGGGCATTCGAGATAGTTTGTTTCATGTCATATACCTCTCTACGATATTTGTTTTGATAATTATATCACAACCCGCCGATTTTGTCAATAGCTATCGCGCTTTTTATCCGGGTTTTCGTCTCTCAGTGAATTTTTCTCCCGCCACTCGCCCGGAGTGATTCCGGTCTCGCTGTGAAAGACTCTGAAGAATGATCGGCTCGACTCAAAGCCGACTGTGTACGCGATGCTCTCGATGCTCTGCGACGTCCGGGAAAGAAGATCCTTCGCGTCGTTGATTCTCAGCATCGTTATGTAGCCTTTGAGTCCGGTGCCGACGTTATCCTTGAAGATCGACGAGAGATAACGCTTCGAGTAGCCGAAATTCTGCGCGATATTGTCGGCCGAAAGCTCGGGATTGCGGTAGTTTTTATAGACATAGGTCAGGATATCCGATTTCAGCGCGCCGCCGCGAAGGCAGATGGCGTAGTCCTTAATCCGCGGCAGGAGAATTCCCATCACGGTATTCGCGATAGACGTGCAGATGACGCTCTGAAAAGCGTCGGTGTAATCGGGCGACGAGAAGGTATCAAGATTTTCGAGCATCGGCAGAATCAGGCCTTCCTTGTCGTGATACGCCTTTTCATAGGTCTTTCCGACGTCTATGTGAAGCGGCGGCGTCAGGCAGTTCGCCGGGATCAGACCAAGGATATAGTCCACGCTGTCCTTCGTGTAGGTTTCGTGCAGGATATTGCAGTTTATGAGCATCACGTCATTCCTGCGAAGCGTGATCCCGCGCGTGCGCTTGTCGGTGTCGTAAAGATTGAGTTCAATGCTTCCATCGATTATGTAAAGAAGCTCGATGTTGTGGTGAAGGTGTATTCCGATCGGACGCGCGTGAAAACGCGTTGCGAACGACCGCTCGCAGTGCGGGAATATGTATGAGTCACGGAACGATTCGTATACCCATTGCATGGCTTTTTGTCACTCCTTTTTGTTTTCCGGTATTGACACATAAATGTCTGATTTCGTCATTTACATTCTAGATTATTTATAGTATAATATGAATATAAAAATTGATATTTCAGGAGGCATTTTTATGAAACGTAAATTCACTCTTATCCTCGCGGCACTTCTCCTTCTGACCTACACCTCGTGCGGATCGGGAACCACCGACCCGAGCGAGACCACACCGTCGGGTGAGACGACCACCGAGGGCGAGACCAAGGACGAGTATGTATTCCCCGAACTCAACATGGGCGGCAAGGAATTCGTCATGCTCCAGCGCGACGTCACCTATGATTCCTACAACACGATTGAGGTCGAGACTCAGACCGGAGACATTCTCGACGACGCCACATGGGCGCGCAATGTTACGATTGAGGACAAATTCAAGGTCAAGATCGTCCAGAAGCGCGAGGCCGACGTCAACGAGGCGATAAGACTCGCTGCGACCGCGGGAGACAATCTCTATCAGGCCGCCTTCCCGCTGACCAACACGATGGGCGCGCTGATGAGCGAGGGAATCTTTCATAACCTCAATGAGGGTTCGGGCTTCAACTTCGACCAGCCGTGGTGGGATCAGTCGGTCATCTCTGACGCTTATGTCGGCAAGGACAAGGCACTTTACTTCGCGAACAGCGACCTCACGTTACATAACTTCGAAATGTCGTGGTGTATGTACTTCAACCGCCGCATGGTCGAGGATCATCAGCTTGACCTCCCGTATCAGCTCGTCCGCGACGGAAAGTGGACCTTTGACGAGCTTTACAAGTACATCTCGGTCGGAGCCAACCTCAACGGCGACGAGTCGTGGGGCTGGAACAAGGACGGAAAGAGCGTCTATGGATTCACTTCGATGTCGCCCGACTTCTTCACTCAGGCTTATGTCGCGACGAACAACAAGCAGATAAGATTCATCGACGGCGAGCCAAAGCTCATGGCCGGAACCGGAAACTTCTATGACGTTTCCGACAAGCTCACCAAGATCTTCGGCGAAGAGGGAACCGCCTTCTTCTCGAATGACCGCACTAATGGAAGCCACTATGAGAATGTCTTCGCGGCCGGACGCTCGATGTTCTGCGGCATGGAGATCAAGGGCGGAAACGGCGGCGGAAGATTTGCCGAGATGAACGACGACTACGGAATCGTCCCGATGCCCAAGTACGACACGAATCAGGAGAATTACGTAAGCCCGATCGCGGTCTGGACCTACTTCCTCACCGTTCCGGTTTCTAACCCCGATCTTGAGTCGGCCTCGATCATTCTCGACGCCATGTCGTATCTCTCCTACCGTGATATCGTGCCGAAGTACTACGACGTCGTGCTTCAGGTCAAGCATATCCGCGACGAGGAGACGAGCGAAATGCTCGACATCATCCGCGACACCAGAACCTACTACACCGCTTACGCATTCGGCTTCGGCGGAGATCTGCGCGACCAGCTCGCCAACGCCGCTAAGAGCGGAAAGGGCGGCGCGGCTTCGATTGTCGCTTCGCTCAAGGACGCCACCGAGACTTATATGAAGTCGACGATGGAAAAGTTCAACTGAAAATAAGCGATTCATTCATAAAATGTCCGTCCCGAGGGGCGGGCATTTTTTTGCCCTTACCGTTGTTCCTGTTATGACATACAGATGTGTAATTCTGTCATTGATATTATACATTATTTGGAGTATAATGTCAATAGAAAATATTAAATTTTCAGGAGGTTTTTTATGAAACGGAAATTTACCCTTATTCTCGCGGCTCTCCTGCTCCTTACTTACACCTCGTGCGGATCGGAAACTGTTGATCCCGGCGAGACTACGCCGTCCGGCGAAACGACGACCGAGGGCGCGGCTCAGGATGAGTATGTTTTCCCCAATCTCGACATGGGCGGCAAGGAATTTGTTATTCTTCAGCAAGGTGTGATGGGAAAGAAGGGCGAATCATACCGCGATATCTGGATCGAGACCCAGACCGGCGACATTCTCGACGACGCCACATGGGCGCGCAACGCGGCGGTTGAGGACGCTTTCAAGGTGAAGATCGTCGAAAAACGTGAAGAGGACGTCTGCGAGGCGGTCAAGCTCGCAGTCACCGCGGGCGACAATCTCTATCAGGCGGCGTATCCGCTGACCTACAACATGGGCGCGCTCATCACCGAGGGAATGTTCCACGATCTCACCGATGGTTCGGGCTTCAACTTTGATCAGCCGTGGTGGGATCAGTCTGTCATTTCTGACGCTTATGTCGGCAAGGACAGGGCTCTTTACTTCGCGAACAGTGACCTCACGCTCCACAACTTCGAAATGTCGTGGTGTATGTACTTCAACCGCCGCATGGTTGAGGATCACGGGCTAGACCTTCCGTATCAGCTCGTCCGCGACGGAAAGTGGACTTTTGACGAGCTTTACAAGTATATCTCGGTCGGAGCCAATCTCAACGGCGATGAGAATTGGGCGTGGAACAAGGACGGAAACAGCGTCTACGGCTTCACCTCGATGTGTCCGGACTTCATGACGCAGGCTTATGTCGCGACGAACAACAAGCAGATAAGATTCATCGACGGCGAACCGAAGCTTACTGCCGGAACCGGAAACTTCTATGATGTTTCTGATAAACTCACCAAGATCTTCGGCGAAGAGGGAACCGCGTTCTTCTCGAACGACCGTACCAACGGAAGCCATTACGAGTCGGTTTACGCGGCCGGACGCGCGATGTTCTGCGGAATGGAGATCAAGGGCGGCAACGGCGGCGGAAAGTTCTCCGATATGAAGGACGACTACGGAATCGTTCCGATGCCCAAGTATGACGCCGATCAGGAGAATTACATAAGCCCGATCGCGGTCTGGACCTACTTCCTCACCGTTCCGGTATCTAACCCCGATCTTGAGTCGGCTTCGATCATTCTCGACGCTATGTCCTATCTCTCCTACCGCGACGTTGTGCCGAAGTATTATGACGTCGTACTTCAGTTAAAGCATATCCGTGACGAGGAGACCAGTGAGATGCTTGACATCATCCGCGACACGAGAACCTATTACACGGCTTACGCGTTCGGATTCGGAAACGATCTGCGCGCTCACCTCGCCGAGGCTATCAGAAGCGGAAAGGGTGGTGCGGCTTCGATCATCGCGCAGTACAAGGACGCTACCGAGACTGAGATGAAGACCGCGATGGATAAATTCAACTCCAAGTAATCATAAGATTCCGGAAAACGTCCGCCCTTTGTGGCGGGCGTTTTCGCGTGAGGTGGACAAAATTCCGGTTTTCGTGTTGTTCTCTAGCGAATTTCAAAAAAACCCTTTACAAATCGGTCGGTGTATGGTATAATGCAATCACCAAATAAAAGGAGGTTAGCTCTATGGAAAAAATAAATGTAGGCTGGGTAGGACTCGGAGGACGCGGATACGGTCTTCTCGAAATGGTTCTTAATACCATGCCTGACGTCGAGATTGTCGGCGTATGCGACGAATACGAGGACAGAACCGAAAGGGGACGCAAGCTTGTCGAGGACAAGCGCGGAAAGTCCCCGGCGGCAGTCACAGATTATCATCGGCTTCTCGAAATGAAGGAGATCGACGCGATCATCACACCGTCAGCGTGGGAGGCTCATGTCGATATCTGCGTCGACTCGATGCTCGCCGGAAAGTACGTCGCGACCGAGGTCGGCGGCGCGTATTCGCTTGATCAGTGCTGGCAGCTCGTCCACACCTACGAGAGGACGAAAATTCCCTGCATGATGCTCGAAAACTGCTGCTACGGCAAGGAAGAGATGACGATTCTCAATATGATAAAGAAGGGTCTCTTCGGCGAGGTGATTCACTGCGAGGGCGGATACCGTCACGATCTGCGCGACGAGGTTTCGCTCGGCGGCGTGAACCGTCATTACCGTATGCGCAACTATCTGAACCGCAACGGCGAGCTTTATCCGACTCACGAGCTCGGACCGATCGCGAAGTATCTCGACATCAACCGCGGCAACCGCATGATCTCACTGACCGCCATGTCGACAAAGTCGGCCGGACTCCACAAGTGGATAAACGACCACAAGGGAAGTGAGTTTGAGAACGCGAACGCTACCTTCGCCGAGGGCGACGTCGTCACGACCTGCATAAAGTGCGCGCACGGCCAGACGATAGTCCTGACGCACGACACAACGCTTCCGCGTCCCTATTCGCGCGGAAATCTCGTTCAGGGAACCAAGGGAATCTGGAGCGAGGACAAGTACGGCGTTCTCTTTGACGGCCTTGACAACGGACCGTCGTGGGGACACAAGTGGACGAGCCTCAACGAATACTTCGGCGAGTATATGCACCCGCTCTGGAGAGGCTACGAGGCGGTCGGCGGACACGGCGGCATGGATTATCTCGTCATGCGCGGATTCGTCGAGGCGGTCAAGGAGCAGAAGCAGACGCCGATCGACGTCTACGACACGGCTTCGTGGATGGCCATCACCCCGCTTTCGGAGGATTCGATCGCCTGCGGGTCGATGCCGGTCGCGATCCCGGATTTCACGAACGGCAAGTGGCTTCGCCGCGCGGAGCCGGTCCGCTCGAAGTACTGCCTTGAGGAAGTCTGCGAGGAACTGTTCTGATATAACCGATAATCAGCCGTTCCGGCCGGATTTTCCGGCCGGAACGGCTTTTTTCGTTTTCCTCTTGATTTTGCGGCCGAGATATGATATAATAATATCTGATAGAAAAGAGAAAGGCAGGAATCATGGTGGAAAACAAGAAATTTAAGTCCGGGGTCGGCGGGACAATAAAAGCGGCGATTATCCGGGCGATCGTTATCACCTTTGTCGCCGCGCTGATCTTTGTCGGCGCGTTCGGAAGCGGGGACGGAGTTTTAGCGGTATTCTGGCTCGCGCTTATCGGCTCGTTTATCTGGGAGTTCGCGAATATCGTCACGGTCGAGGTTCGGAGCGACGGAGTCAGCGTCAGCAAATCCGGAAACAAATCGACATTTTATAAATACGAAAAATGGTATTTCTCGGAGCGCGGAAAGAACACACTACACGCCGAGATGCGAAAGTTCGACAAAACCGAGGATATCGTGCTGAAAAATTTTCCGTCCGGTACGTTCAGGGAGCTTTCGACGCTGATAAAGAAGCGTCAGGAGGCGTATTTCCTGAACAAAAGCGCGGCGAACCGCGACGCGGGTGACAAACCGACTGCCGGAACTCAGACGACGATTTCCGATATGGCAAAAACCGAAAGCCGCGCGTCGGGATACGACTTCACAAAGCGCGCCGAGGCGGCGCGCGCGTCGTCGGCCGAGGCCGCCGCGAGAAATCCGTACGCGAAGAAACCGGCGTCGGTTCCGGCCGTTACATCGGCAAAAGACGCCAAAACCACTCCGGCACCGGCTGCGGTAAAGGTGAAGCCCGCGGCGGCAGAGCCGTCCGTAACGTCCGGAATTCCTGAAACGCCGAAGGTCTGTGAAACTCCGAAGATCACAAATATTCCCGGAATTTCCGATCTCCCCGACACGAGCGATTTCGAAAAGTTCCTCTCTGAAAAGCCGAAGGCTTCTGAGCACGATCACGGCGAGGATTTCCACAAGGCTGTGTTTTATTATCCGCGGAGAGACATCGAGGAGCGCGCCGAGAGAGTCACTACGCTGAAGATCCTGTACGCCCTCGCGATCGCCGTTGCGGCCTTCCTCGCTGCCTACATAATCGCGCCGGGGTTCGTGATACCGGAGGCTCTTCTGATCGGCGTCGTCTGCCTTTTCTCGATCGGAATCGCGGTCGGAAAGAAGAGGGCGAAGCTCTCGGGAATGCCGTCAAAGATTGAGGTGACGAAGAATCATCTTGTCCTTGACAACACGCGCTACCGCGTCGGCGAAATGACTTCGAAGACGATGACCCCGCCGGGCACGAAGGCCGGGAATCGTGTGCTGCGCTTCTCATACGCCGGGAAGACGATAGTCTGCCCGCTCGGCCCCTGCGCGAAGCCGAAAAAGGATCAGGACGAGTATTTCGGCCGCTATTCAGAGCTCTGCGGCGCGCTTTCCGAAAAGGGATTCAAATGCTTGTAAAACCCGCTTTCTTCGACAAATTCACCTGCAAGGCTTCGGCCTGCCGCCACACCTGCTGCGCGGGATGGGAAATCTATGTTGACGATGACACGGCGGCGCGATATGAAAAGCTACTTGACAGCGGCGAAAAGCGGCTTCTCGAAAGGACTCCCGACGGAATTCTCCTCTGCCGTGAGGGCGGACGCTGCGAATTTCTGCGCGGCGACGGCCTTTGCGAGCTGATAATCTCGCACGGCGAGGAGATTCTCTGCGACATCTGCCGTGAGCATCCGAGATTTTATTCCTACAGTGAAAACGGCTCGGTCTGTGAAGCCGGAGTCGGGCTATGCTGTGAGGAAGCGGCCGCGCTGTGGCTTTCGGCTGACCCGGAATTCGTCCGCGAGGACGACGGATACGAACCGGATTCGAATGAGCTTGCGCTTCTTGACAGGCAGACGCGGCTGATTTCAGAGCTGCTTTCCGGAAAAGCCGGGCTTCCGGAGCTTGATTATAAGCGGCTTCGCGAAGTTTATGGAAGAATGGAGACGCTTGAGCCGCTTGCTTTTCCTGAGAATTTTTCAGCCGATCTCATATCCGACGAAAGAACGCGGCGGCTGATGGCGTACTATGTTTACAGATGGTATTTTGAGTATCCGGACTTTGCGCTCACATTCGCGGCGGCGAACGCGCTGATGACGCTTTCACTCGGTGGCGATTTTTCCGACGCCGCGCGGAGAATCTCGGCCGAGGCCGAGTACGATCCCGACAACACGTCGCTCGTGATCGAGGGAATCTCCGGCCTTGTCTGATCTGGCGGAAATGATCACGCTTCCTGAAAAATACGAAAACCGCGCTCCCGGATTTCCGGAAGCGCGGTTCTTTTCTTAAAAACGTGTTTATTTCAGGTCGGAAGTCAGGAATCCGACGTCGAACTTTGAGAGTCTTATATGCTTTCTCGCGACCGTGTAGGACATATACACGTCGCCGCCGTAGATTCTGGCGTAGGGGTAGAAGAGGCTGTCGTTCATGTCGCAGACGGCCACAACCTTGCTTTCGCCGGGATTTTCGCGGTTTACGCGGACGATTCCGAAGCCGTCGCGGTTCTTCGGCGCGTGGATGAGATAAAGCTCGCCGTCATGGAAGATGAAATCCGAGCGCGACTGCGTGTCGCGGATCAGCGTCGGAGTCGACCAGACGCCATTTTCGAGATCGTAGCAGGTCAAAAATCCCTGCTGGCACTCCTCCTGACGGACAAAATACCAGCATTTGTCGCCGAGGACATAGACCGCGTTCTCCCAGAGCGAGAGATTTATGAAGTCGGGCGTCGAAACGTATTCCCACGTGATGAAGTCCTTGCTCTTGATTATGCAGTTGAAGTACCACGAGTAGGCTCCGGTGTAGTAATAGGTCTCGCCGTTTTCGACTCTTGTCGTGAGCTTCTGCATGATTCCGATATCGCTGTTCATCTTCTTGTGGCCGATGCCGTTTGCCGACAGAGCCGAGACAATTCCGGTCGTCGAAAAATCGTTCGTCACGTCGCCGACCTTGAACTTATTCGGATAGATCGGGCCGAGCGTCGCGGTGCTTATCGTGTAGGTGCGGTAGAAGCGGTAGTAGAGCCCGTCAGCCGAGGCGGTCCACATTATGTAGAGCGTGTCGTCGTCCTTTTCCATGAAAATCGTGTCATAGACGCGGTCGATTTTCTTTCCGCAGAGAATGTCGCCGACCTTCTGGATTCTGACAATCGTCATGTCGGGGAGATCGTTCTCGGGGCAGAACGCGAATCTCGCCTCCTGCATCGACGGGTTCTCGGCCTCGGTTCCGGTGTTCGCGTAGTAGGTCATGTAGATGAAGCCGTTCTTTATCGCGAAGGTCGAGACGTGAACCATCATGTCGACGTGATCCTCGGGGTGACGCTCACAGTATCCCTCGTTTTTCTCAAAATCGGCGATGATGTTCGCCTTCAGAGCCTCGACGAGCTTGTCGCCGCGCTTTTTAGCCTCCCAGTCGCGGTCGGGGCGGATTAAGGACGTGTAGTCGCGGATCTGCGAGTCGGGGATCATGATCTCCGGCTTGTCGGTCGGGGTGTTGTCGGTGAATATCCCGTCGGGCTGTGCGGTGAATTTTATCTCTGTCATTGGTTTTCTCCTTAAAAAATCTTTGTGGGATTATTATACCACACCTTTTCAGATTTGTCAAGGGGAAATGAAATAATTATTTCAGTTTTTGCCTTTTACTTCCCATCCGGTGATATACGCGCCGTTCTCGTCGTCCGAGGCGTACTGGAGGTGCAGATAGCAGAGTCCGTTCGGAACCTCGCCGTTCATGCGGAACGGGAGGTCGAGATACTTTCCGGCCGAGAGACGCGCGGTCATGTTTTCGGTGTCAAAGTCGATCTCAAAGGTTGTGAAAAGCTCGCCGTTCTGCATATCGCGTCTGAGATTGACCGAGAAGGGCGCGAAATACTCGACCGAGTCGTCGGTCGGGTTGAACCAGTGGTCAAGAAGACTCAGCCGAAGCGCGCCGCCCGGAAGATACGCGCGGAGTGTGAGCTTTCCTTTTCTGAGAGCCGGGAAGTTCCAGACCGCGCCGGAAACTTTTGAGATCAGACGCGGTCCGGTCTGCGGGGCGAGGAAGAGAGCTTCCTTTCCGTTGTTTTCGGGGCTCGGGAGGAGGAGCGCGGTGTTTATCCGGTTGTACGCGCAGTGTCCGGCGTAGCCGAGTCCGCGGTATCCGCCCGGAATGCTCTCGACGTAGCCCTGACAGGAGAGGTTTTCGAAGCCGTGGAGGAGATCCTCCTTCCGTCCGGTCTCATAGAGCCACTTCGGGTCGAAGATGAGAAGACGCGAGAGGAGCCGGTGCTGTCCGTTCGCCACGAGAATTTTTCCGTCCGGAAGTTCCATGAGCTCAAACTGATGAACGCTCTTGTCGCCGCCGTCCTCGGGTCCTCCGGCCGAGCGGAGATCGTGATTGTGGCGGATCGGGCTGAGTCTGAGCTCGCGGAATCCGCGCCATGTCTTGCCGTCGTCCTCGCTGATCGCCGCGTGGCAGACGTCGCGGTTGGTGAAGAAGTCTTCCCACATTCCGTCGGCTTCGGCGCGCTCAGGCATCGCCTTTGTATTGCAGAAGCAGAAGAGCAGACGTCCGTCAGAGAGCTTGAGAAGCTTCGGCATCGTTCCGTCCGAATGGAAGGTCGTCGGGGTGAACTCACTGAAGGACTCCCCGCCGTCGGTCGAGGTCGCCATATAGTGGAAATCGTTGGCGGTGCGGGTGATCATCAGAATCGTTCCGTCGTCAAGCTCGGCGACCGTCGCCTCGCGGTTATTCTGCTCCCAGCGCATTCCCTTGTGCGGGAAGGTCTTCTCGAAGAATTTCGCGGGCGCGAGGCTGACCTTATGCCAGTTCCGGCCGTCGTCAGACCAGAGAAGCACCTGAAAATACGCGGTCGGATGCAGATCAAAGCGGTTTTCGGTGCAGACCATCAGAATCCGGTTCCGGCTTTTCAGCGCGGTGAAGTGCATCGGTTCGGCCAGTCCCTCAAAGGGGAGCTTGTATTCTTCCTCAATCGGCGCGCCGATATCGCTCGCGATCCGGATCGTGATTCCGGTTTTCCATGTGAAATCGGCCTCCATGTATTTGTCGAGGAAGGGAATGTAATCGCCCGCGCCGAGCGTGCCGTCGGGCTTAAGATGACGCTTCCACGTGAGTCCGCCGTCGGTCGACTCGATGTAGCAGCGTCTTGCCGTGTCAGACTCGAAGATGTTCTTCGGTCTGTAGCGGCCGTAGTATCTGATCGCGCCGGAGCGGGTGACGCAGAGACTGTTCCACGCGTCCTTGTCGCAGATCGCGACCTCCTCGGGAGAATAGATATCGTCGAGAAGCTTTACGTCCTCGTCGGTCATGTTCGATTTTATAAGTTCGATGAAATTCATTTTGTCCCTGCCTTTCATATTCTGAGAAAAATCGCCGCGGCGGGAGTGTCGCGGCGATTTTGATTTACTTGCTGAATATCGTCTTGGTTTCCTCAACGGCGGCGAGAACGGCCGCTTTCTTCGACTCGTAGAGCGAAGCGAGGTTTTCGTTTTTGTCGTTCCACGCCTGCATCACGGAGTCCGGAAGTCCGCCCCACATGAAGAACGCGCCGATGTCATAGACCAGAGTCGAGTAGATGAGGTCGAGCATTTCGGCCGACTCGTCGTCACGCGTCGACTTGCCGATCAGCGTCACGTCATAGAACGCGGGAGTGACGATCTCCATGCTCTTCGCGCTGAAGGCCTCGAGAATGAATCCGGTCTCCTCGACATTGGCGGTCGTCTTCGGGATGGTCAGCATCGTGTGGCCGTAGGCATGGGGATTGCTGATATAATTTTCCTGCTCCTCATCGTATTTGGGCATCGGGAGAATTCCGAAGTCGGCGTTTGACGAGCGGAGTGTGATCGCGGCGGTGATGACCTCCCAGACGTAGAGCGAACGGTTGTCCTCAAGCATATTGACAAGAAGCTCGTTTGCGTTTCCGCCCTTGTTGGTGTAGTCAAGGCGGGAATAAGCGCAGTCCTCGCTGATGAAGGAGATCAGCTTCTGCCATGTGTTGACCGTCTTTTCGTTATAGAAGGTAAGCGTCGGCTCGCCGTTTTCAAGCTTGCCGTATCTCACGCCCGTGCCGGCCAGCATCGAGAACGCTCCGTCCTGCCAGTAGGAGAATCCGTAGCGGTCCTTATCGTCGAAGGTTCCGTTTCCGTCGACGTCCTCGGAGACCTTTCTCGAGTTTGCGAAGAACTTGTCAAGCGTCCATTTGCCGGACTTGACCGTTTCGTACGGGTCGTCAAGCTTGTACTGATCGACCATTTCCTTTGAGAAGAGGAGAATCTGGGTCGCCTTGTTGTCGATATAGGTGAGTTCGCCGGTGGTGATGTAGACTCTGCCGTTCATCGAAAGCTCGCGGTTGGCGTTCTGATTCCACCATTCGCGGCTGAGGTCGATGTGGTCGACCGTCGCGATATCAATGAGATAATCATTCGCGGCGTAGCCGATCGAGTCGTAGGGCGACGTGAGGATCGCGTCGAACTCGCTGTCGCCGCTCATGACCGACTTGCCGATGAAGCCCGACATTTCGCTTCCGGTCGTTCCGGTCGAGGTGCCTCCGCAGAAGAGCGCAGCGATCTTGACGTTATACTTGTCGAGCATATAGGCATTGCGCTTGTAAACGGCGTCGTTGAGAGCCTCGCCGTTTTCTTCCTCGGCGATTATGTCAGTACCGTTCCACTGGTAAGGATCGCCTTCCTTGCCGCGGACGGCGAAGGTGAAGGTGCGGCCGCCGAAATTGCGGTCGGGAAGTCCGGTGTCATATTTTCCGGTTGTGGTTTCCTCAGAGGAGGTCGAGCTGGGGGTGGTTTCTTTTGGGTCTTCGGTCTGCGTTCCGCAGGCGATTTGGGATGAGAGGATGCCGATTAGCAGGAGAGACGCGAGGAGACGTTTTTTCATTTTTCTGATTCCTTTCCTATATGAGTATTGCGGGTCACAATAAGTATACCACAGAATGTGCTTTTTGTAAATGCACGATGTTGTCAAAAACTTGTAAAATCGTGAACAGCGGCAAAAATTCGCATATACGAACTCTATACCGCACAATAATATTATAGCATATTTTTCGGAATTTGTCAATAGGTTTTTACACGAAAATTCAAATTTCGCTCTTGACATC
Organism: uncultured Eubacteriales bacterium; assembly: GCA_934503195.1. GTDB lineage: Bacteria > Bacillota > Clostridia > Oscillospirales > CAG-272 > Flemingiibacterium. The sequence continues at coordinate 12,833 of CAKSVM010000030.1, read as the reverse complement.
AGAGAAAAAATGTGGTATAATAATGTATCGGGATAATGACGTCCGCAGGCCTCTTCACCTGCGGAATATTTTTGCGCCCAGAGAAAGGAAATAAATCATGAAATACGACGTTGTAATTGTCGGCGCGGGGCCGGCCGGAATTTTCACCGCTCTTGAACTCATCAGAAGGAACGCCGGAAAGAAGATCATCATCATCGAAAAGGGTCTTCCGGTCGAGAAACGCCATTGCCCGAAGCAGAAGACCAAGAAATGTATGCAGTGCAAACCCTACTGCCACATAACGACCGGATTCTCGGGCGCGGGCGCGTTCTCGGACGGAAAGCTCTCGCTGTCATATGAGGTCGGCGGCGAGCTCCCCGAGCTCATCGGCTGGCAGAAGGCGCAGGAGCTTATCGACTACACCGACTCGATTTATCTCGAGTTCGGCGCGGATGAGCATATCGAGGGCGTCTCGAACGATCCCTTCATCAAGGAGATCAGAAAGCGCGCGATTCAGGCCGGACTGAGACTTGTCGACTGTCCGATCCGTCATCTCGGAACCGAAAAGGCTCAGCACATCTACTACTCGATTCAGGAATATCTCATCGAAAGCGGAGTCGAAATCGAGTTCGGCGTGAACTGCGTCGATCTGATCGTCGAAAACGACGCCTGCACGGGAGTACGGACGGTCGATAATCACGGGGCGGAGCGCGAGATCTTCGGCGAGGATATCGTCGTCGCGACCGGACGCCGCGGAGCCGACTGGCTCGAAAAGATCTGCGTCGAGCATGAGGTCGAGCATAAGCCGGGAACGGTCGACATCGGAGTCCGCGTCGAGGTACGAAACGAGATCATCGAGGACGTCAACAAGGTGCTTTACGAGTCGAAGCTGATCGGATATCCGAAGCCCTTCAAGAACAAGGTGCGCACATTCTGTCAGAATCCGGGCGGATTCGTGAGTCAGGAGAACTACGACAACGATCTGGCGGTCGTGAACGGACATTCCTACAAGGATTTCAAGTCGCCGAACACGAACCTCGCGATCCTCTGCTCGCACAACTTCAATCAGCCCTTCAATCAGCCGATCGCCTACGCGCAGAAGGTCGGAGAGCTTACGAATATGCTCGGCGCGGGACACATACTCGTCCAGCGTTTCGGCGACATTCTCGACGGCAAGCGGACATGGCAGAAGGAGCTTATGCAGGCGAACGTCAAGCCGACCCTCCCCGACGCGGTGGCTGGCGACATCACGGCGGCGATGCCTTACCGCGCGATGACGAACATCATCAATTTCATTCAGGCCGTGGATATCGTCGTGCCGGGCTTCGCGAGCCCCGAGACGCTGCTCTACTCTCCCGAGCTGAAGTTCTATTCGAACCGCGTGAAGATGGACGAGCATCTTGACACGTCGCTTCACGGACTGCACTGCCTCGGCGACTCAAGCGGATGGACGCGCGGACTCATGATGGCGTCGATCATGGGTGTTCTGATGGCGCGGAATCTCTGCGGCGAAGAGGAATAAGACAAAAAAACGGTTCCGGGATTCCGGAGCCGTTCTTTCTTAATATTTGTAATATCCTTCCGACGCGACCATTATCGATTCAACGAAGCCGCTGGGCGCGTAGCAGCCAATTTGCAACTTCAGTGACGTGAAGCCGACCTCGCCGAAGTACTTTTCAATCACGATCTCGGGGTCGAGCGAGAAGAAAAGTTTCTTGCATTCTATGTAATTCATTCCGACGAGCTGCTGGTTTTCAAATTGCAGTATCATCGGGTAGAAAAATTCGACGCCGTAAAGCTTGTCGTCTCTGAAAAGAGCGTGGAAGAGCTTGTAGTCGTCGTACTGGTCGTCGTCACGGTTGAACTCGCCGTTGAATTGCTCGACGAATTTTTCGCGGATTTCTTTTCGCGGTGTTCCGAAGACAAGCTGATCGGTACCTTTCAGCGGGATGAGTGTTTGAATTCTGGGATCCATTGTTTCACCTTGGGTTAATTTTATTATAATAGTTATACTGCCCGAATTCTGCGAATGTGTTGATAAAATATTTCCAAAAATGTAAAAGCCGCCCGTTCTGAGCGGCTTTTGAGTTATTTCAGGACGGGAATTCCGCTCTCAAACGCGATTTCGCGTCTGGAGATGTACCATTTTCCGCCGAACCCGACGGACTGCCGGGTCTTTGGAAAAATCATTATCCGGGATTTTTACCGTGTACAGCGGGGTTATTTTGAAAACTCCTCGACAGTGGCCTGGATATTTGACTTTACCTTGTCGCGGTAAGTCGCGATGGTTGAGGCGAAGGTGTCAGTGTGATTCCTCACGAACATCGAGATCAAGGCCTCGCGGAGGTCGTGTGTCCACGAATAGATTTCGCCCGGGTCGAGGTAGAAATTTTCGGAGATTATTTGCAGCATCTCGATTGATTTGTCGTCACGCAGACGCTTCTGCGACATGGTATTGTTGTAGAATTCCGGCATTACATCCTTATCGCTGAGATACGCGAGTCCGTCGAGAATCGCCCCGGCGCGTCCGGGATCCTTGTTCGTGGCGGGAATGACAGCCGCGTGAGCGAATCCGCCGACCGCTATGTAATTCTCCTGCTTTTCGTCAAGCTTCGGGAAAGGAACGATTCCGAACGAGAAATCGACGTCGCGGTACTTCGAGGCGGCCTTGATCTCGGCGGTCATGAGGAGCGAACGGTTATGCTTGAAGGCCATTTCATAATGATCGTCGCCAGAGGAGTTGATGTAGACAAATTCGCCTTCCGTGAATGTAATCTGTGAGATTTTCGACGCGGTTTCATAGAAACGGTCGGTTTCGAGCGCGAAGTAGGGAGCTCCGGATTTGTCCTTTTCGATGAATCTGTTGCCGCATGAGTATATGAGTCCGAAGGAGGTTCCCTCGTTTCCGGCGATACCGTACTCGGCGTTTCCGTCCTTGTTCCACGCGAAGCTGTCGTCGCCGTTGAGATTCGCGCCCTTCGCGGCGATCTCGTGGAACCTGTCGATTGTCCACTTTCCGTCCTTTACGAGTTCGTACGGAGCCTCGATGCCGAGACGATCGAGCTTGTCAAGGTTCATGAAGACGGCCTGCGTTCCCTCGAATTTGACGAGCTGAGTGTTGCAGAAGGCGAAATACAGCTTGTTGTCATTCGCGATCTTCATGCTTTCGAGCGTCTTCTGATCCCACCACGATTTGTCGAGCCTCACTTCCGGAATGTCGCAGAGATTCATGAAGCATCCGTCCGAGAGAAGGGAATTCAGATTGTTTACCCAGATGAAAGCCGCGTCGTAGATGTCGTCGCCCGACATAACGGCTTCGCGGAACTTGTTTGACGATTCACGGTGATCCTCATCTATGACTTCGAGCTTGAATTTGTATTTATCCTCAAGCTGTCGGTTGCGGTTATAAACCGCGGCGTCAAGACGGTCTCCGGTGTCGCTCTCAAGGTCGAGCGCGTCATAGAATCCATAGGTGTCGGTGCTGTTGAGAATCGTGAAGGTGTCGCCGCCGCAGTCAAGATCAGCCCAGTCGTATTCAGAAGCGGAAGCGGTGGTTTCGCCGCCTTCGGACTGATTTGACGTTTCATCAGCCGGGGTCTTGCCGTCGCCGCAGGACTGGAGCGACGCGAGTATGGCGATCAGGAGTATCGCCGCGATTTTGCGTTTCATAATTCAGCCTCCAAAAAAGTTTTGTGTATATATTCTATCATAAAAGTCTTGACAAAGTATGCTATTTGGTGTATAATTATTGACAGAATGTGATATCTGGAGGTGTGCCTATATTTATTCAGACTGAAAATTTCGGAAAGCAGGAGATATTGCAGTTCAATTATCAGCTTAAGAGATTCAATCTTCCGAATCATATCCATCAGTTCGCCGAACTGGTCTACAGCGTTGACGGCGAGATTCTTGTGACGATAAACGATTCGGTGATTCCTCTTCGCGAGCGTGACTTTCTCTTTATAATGCCGATGCGGCTTCACGGTTTTTCTACTCCCGTGGCAAACAACACGTTTGTCATGACCTTTTCATACGAGTTTTTTCCGGAGCTTTTCAGCGTGAAGGGATATCTCAAAGGCTCGGGAAAGGTTGACGACTCGGACAGAATGTTCAGATACGCCTTCATGGAGGGCGGACTCGGCGCGATGACCTATGACGAGGCGGCAACGTACGAGTATCCCGATCCTAATCCGCTTAAGATCAACCGGGTCGCTCTCAAGGACAAAAAGATTTTCTCACGCTTCAAATCGGCTGTCTACTCGCTTCTCGCCGTCAGTGAGGAGGTCATTGAGAGTCAGGCGGGCGAGGCCGGGAGTCTCAGCTCCTTATTTCTGTGGCTCGAAAGCCACTACACCGAGCCGATCACCCTCGCCAACGCCGCGAAATCGCTCGGCTACAGCACGAATTATCTCTCGCATCGGATAAAAAAGCTCTCGGGAATGAGCTTTCCCGACATTCTGTCAAATCTCCGTGTCGAATACTCCCGCGATCTGCTTTTACGCGGAATGACCGTCCTTGACGCCGCGCTGGAAAGCGGCTTTGAAACCGAGCGGAGCTTCTACCGCGCCTTCAGGAAAGTCACCGGAATGACTCCGGGCGAATATGTGAAAGGAAAAAAATAATGACAAAAAATTACACTATAACCTCCCGCGCCTTCGCGGCCGATTTCATCTCGCCCGCGCGCGGAGTCCTCGAAAAAATTTCCCGCCCGAAGGAGGAAAACTTCCCCGACGCGAAATTCGTCTGGGCACTCGGCTGTACGAGATTCCATATGTACCGCCTCTTCACGCCCGGAAAAAAGGTGATCCGCGCCGAGGCCGCTTTCCTCTGCGACTGCCTCTTTGACGTCTGGCTTAACGGAAAGCAGATTGTCGCCGACACAAAGCACCTTGAACTCACCGACATAACCGACAAAATTTCGGACGGCGAAAACAATCTCCACATCCGCGCGTATCAGAGCGACTCGTTTGACCGCTTCACTTCGGCCTTCACCGGGGGAATCCGACTTTTCTGCGACGACGGGACGGTCGAGAAGATCTTAACCGACGATTCGTTCAAACAGATTCAGCTCGTCACCTTCTGGGAGACCTTGGAGCCTGAGGGCTTTGAGACGGCCGCGGACAAGGCGGCGGATCTGAATGTCAGCGATCTGCATCCCTTCGCGATCCGGCGCTCGTTTTACTTTATCCGCGGATTTGAGGCCGGAGAGGGACTTGTCTCGGCAAAGCTCGCCTCGACCGCGCTCGGCTGCCACGAGCCGTATCTCAACGGAAAGCGTGTTTCGGACAGCTTTTTCGAGCCGTTCTGCATGAATTTCAGACGCGAATATTCCGAGACCGACCTCACGCCCTTCGTAAAACCCGGCACGAACACGATCGGAATGATCCTCGGAAACGGTTCCTACAACTGCTGTTCGTGGGGTTCGCTCTACTGGAAGGTTCCCGAACTCATGGCCGAAATCACGCTCACGTATTCGGACGGGCGCGTCGAGAAGATCGTCACCGACGAGAGCTGGAGCTGCGTTCCGTCACCGGTCGTCGAGAACGACATTCAGTACGGCGAACGCTATGACGCGCGACTCGAAATCCCGGACTGGTGCGAAAATTCCTTCGATCTCTCGTCGGCTTATCCGGTTTCGGCGAGAAAATGCGCGGATGAGCTGATTCTGAAATCATATCCGCCGATAAAGAAGATGAAGGAACACGCGCTTTCGGATTATCGGATTGTCGACGGAAATCCGCTCTTTGACGTCGGCGTCTGCATCGCCGGACGCGCTTCGATAAAGCTTAAGAATCTCCGCCCCGGGCAGAAGGTCAGACTCCGCTACTGCGAGCGTCTCACCGACGGAAAGCCCGAAAACGGCGCGTATGTGACGGTTTTCTATCAGAACGACTGCGCGCCCGGCGGTCACAGCCCGGGATTTTTGCGGAATGTCGACGTCTACACCGCGAAGGGTGCGGAAGTCGAGTCGTACGAATGCCGCTTTGCCTACACCGGGTTCAGATATGTCTGGGTTGAGGGGCTTGACAGTCCCGATCAGATTATTTCGCTCACCGCATTTGAGCTTTACAACGATCTTCACCTCACCGGAAATATTTCAACATCCGATTCCGACATAATGAAGATCTACTCGGCCGCCAGACGTTCGTGGCTCAACAACATTTCTAACGGGCCGACCGACTGCCCTACCCGCGAGAAGAATTACTGGAACGGCGACAGCGAGCTTTTCGTCCACGCGGCCTGCTTTGTCACCGACAACTCGGATTTCCTCGCCCGCTGGACCGACAACGGAATCAAAATGCACGCCGGACCCTACGCGTGGGAGGACGAGACCTATGAGATTCCATACGCACTCTACCGTTTCTACGGCGATGTCGGAATTCTCCGCGCGAGGTATGACGAGATGCTGAAGCTGATCGAAAAGCGGCAGGAATTCCCCGGAATGATTCTCCCAGTGAAGGGAATCAGCCATCAGTACAACGACTGGCTCTCGCCGGGCGGCGTCACGCCGGATACGGAATTCTTCGGCGGATGCTGGTATATACATATGCTGAAGCGGGTTTCAGAGATCGCGAAAATTCTCGGCGACAACGAAAAGTCGGCTGAGCTTTCGGAAAAGGCTGAGACCGCGGTGAGGGCTTTCAACGAAAAGCATCTTCTCGATAACGATTACGACGCGAAGTGTCAGTGCGGAATCGTGCTTCCGATCGCGTTCGGAATCGCGCCGGAGGAGAAGCGTCAGGCTCTGGCCGACCGGCTTTCGGAATATGTAAAGGAAGCCGATTATCACACGACGACCGGATTCATCGGGGCGCGTTTCCTCTTTGAGGTGCTGGCCGACTACGGTCACGCCGGCGACGCGTATAAGATTCTGAAAAATCCGACCGCGCCGTCGTGGCTCGGGATGCTCAGTTCGGGCGCGACCGCGATCACCGAGAGCTGGTACGGCGAGGCCGATCCCGACAAATCGCTGAGTATGTCGCACTTCTCGCTCGGCGCGGTGCTGGGATGGTTCTTCGAGTATCTCGGCGGAATCAGAGTGAACGAGTCTGCGCCGGGGCTTTCGAAGATAGTCCTTAAGCCCGTGATGATCCCCGAACTCGGCGAATTTTCGGCAAGTTATGACACCGGGCGCGGGGTCATAAGGACGGGCTGGAAGTATGTCGGCGGAAAGCCGGAATTCAAATACAGCCTTCCCGACGGTGTTGAGGCCGACGTCAGAATCTGATATGATTATGAAATGAATTTCCGAGCCTTTCTATAGCGGAGCGGCGGGACAGAGACAGCGTCTCTGTCCCGCTTGTTTCTTTATCGGCGCGGTAAACTGGAATTCCGGAATGTCAAAAAAAGTTCATTTAATAGTACGTTTATGCCATGCTTTAGTATGAAAATGCAATGGACAATCCCCCGAAATAGTGGTATCATATATTTACGGTTGTGCGCAGACCGAATGCATATCAAAAGGATATATAATTCAGCATCTCGGTAACGCCGCAGAAGCAGATCTTACCGACCTCGCGCGAGATCTCATCGATCGAACGGCTCCGGTCGGAATTGAACCAGCTCTGATAAACCGCGAGCATTCCGGATATACTGTAATCAACGATTATGTCAAGCACAAGCGGATCAAGCTCGAATCTCGCGGCAAGATTTGATTTGGTCTTTTCTTTCAGGAGCCGGGCGGTCTTCGCGACAAGGTGGACATTGCCCTTCATACGCAGAAGATGACCGTAGAAATCGAGATCGCCGCTGAGCATTTTCGTCAGCTTTTCGAAGATCAGACTCGGGTCGCGCATATCGCGGCGGTAATCTATGTCGGTGAAGGCGATTTCGAAGCTGCTCACGACCTCGTTTTCGATCTCGTCGATCAGCTGATAGACGCCTTTGTAGTAATTGTAAAAGGTCTTGCGGTTTATGTCGGCCTTGTCGGCGATATCGCGGACGGTGATCTCGTCAATGTCCTTTTCGGATAGAAGCTCGGCGAACGCGTTGCGGATGGCTTTCTTGGTTTTTACGACACGGCGGTCGGGTTTCTGTTCCATAGATTTTCCTTTCGGGATGATAATACACAATTTTCGACGTTTTTGTTGCATAATTCCGGAACGCGCGGTTTTGTGTGGCATTTGCAATAGAGAGTTCACAGATTGACCATTGAAACCGCGCTTATTTTATATTATAATACATTTTGGGGAATAAGTCAAGAAGGAGAAGAAATTTGCTTTATGAAAGTTCTGCTTTTAAGCTGCGACACCGGATGCGGACACAACAGCGCGGCGCGCGCGGTCTGCGAGGAACTCGATAGGCGCGGGATTGAGAACAAGCTCATTGACCCGTTGTCGTTTGACGAGAGCCGCGCGGGAGATATCGCCTCTGGAATATACACCGAGATTCTGCGAAATGTCCCCGGACTCTTCGGCACACTATATAAGCTCGGGGATCTCTACAGCCGCACAAAGATCACGTCTCCGGTCTATCTCGCGAACAAGGCTTACGCGAAGCGTCTCGGAAGATATATAGCGGAGAACAATTACGACCGCGTGATCTGTACGCATCTTTTCCCGATGGAGGCGATGACGGCTCTGAAAAAGGATGGTTGGAATATCCCGTCATACGGAGTGCTTACTGACTACACCTGCGTTCCGTTCTTCGAGGAGACGAGGCTCGACGGATATTTCATCCCGCATGAGGATCTGCGGCACGAGATGATAATGCACGGCCTTCAGAACAGCAGGATTTTTGTCTCGGGAATTCCGGTCGCGTCAAAGTTCGCGTCGCGGGTTGAGAAATCCGAGGCGAGACGCCGACTCGGGATCCCGGAGGACAAGGACGTGATACTCATCATGAGCGGCGGCGTCGGCTGCGGGCACATTCCCGAGCTCTGCGACCATATCGCCGGGGCAAAGCGTGAGCACGATTTTCTGGCGTATGTTCTTGTCGGGCGGAATCTCGACATGAAGGAGGATCTCGACCGGCGTTTCGGCGACAAGGGACACATCCGGACGGTGGAATTCACGACAGACGTGAACCTCTATATGAACGCGGCCGATGTGATGATCTCAAAGCCGGGCGGACTCAGCTCGACAGAAGCGGCGGTGGCGGGAGTTCCGTTTGTACAGCTTCTGACCTACGCGGCCTGCGAGGCGAAGAATATCGAGTTCTTCTCGGAGCGGAAAATGTCATGTAAGGCCGCGACGCTTGAAGAGGCGGCAGAGAAGGCCTTCTGGCTCATCGACCACAGGACGGCGGCCGGGGACATGATCAGATTCCAGAGCGAGAATATTTATCCCGACGCGGCGGAACGAATTGTGACGAAGGTGACGATGTGAAAAAAGAGACGATTTATTGGCTGATTCTGATAGCGTTCGGATATCTTTTCGGCGGCGTGATGTTCAGCCGGACACTTCCGAAGCTGTTCATGAAAAAAGACGTCTGCAAGCTGAGCGACGATGAGAATCCCGGCTCGGCGAACGTCTTCAAGAACTGCGGCGTAGTGATGGGGATGATCTGCCTTCTCTGCGACATGGCAAAGGGATTTGTCCCGGTGATTCTGGCGGTTATTTATCTTGACATAAGGAGCCTCTGGTTCGCGGGGCTTCTGGCGGCTCCGGTACTCGGACACGCGACCGCGCCGTTTTATCACTTCCACGGCGGAAAGTGCATCGCGACGGCGTTTGGCGAGATGATCGCGCTGCTTCCGGTGAGCCGTATCGGGCTGGTACTCGCGGGGCTATATATTTTCTTCTCGACGGTATGGAAGATAAATCCGAACCGTGTGAGGAGCATTGTGACCTTCGGGCTTTTCGCGATTCTTTCGACCGGATGGTTTTTCCTGACGAAGGAATTTTCGCTGATGGCCGGGTGTCTTGTGATCTCGCTCACGGCGATTTTCAGGCATTCGAAGTGGGTCTGCGGCGTTCCGGAGAAGGAAGTCCGGACGGTGAAGGTCAGCGAGTGAAAAAGGCGATCCCCTGTGTGATTTTTGTCACACAGGGGATCTTTTGATTTTTCCCGGTAATATTATTTGAAGGATTCAATGAGCGTGTCAAGCCTTGCGATATAGACTGATTTTATTGAGGCGAGCTTTGACGCGAGATTTTCATCCTTTTCATAAATTCCTTTCCGGTACGCGTCGTAGGTCGAGGCGTCACCGAAATAGTACGCGAAGATATAAGCGAAATCATAGCTTGCGTTCCGGAGTATTATGTCGAGCATATCGCGCGATTCCTCGTCGCGGATGAGCTTTCCGTACAGAGTTTTTTCGTAGAATGCCGGGATGACCTGCTCGTAGCTTTCAGCCGCGAGTGCTTCAGTTATTGTTCCGGTGAACTCAAGGTCGGTTGTGATCGGTACGAGGAAAGCGTCGGTGCGATCAAGATAGAAGGACGGATAGGTTTCCTGCTCCTTGTCCCACTTGGGATACGGAATTATTCCGAAATCGGCTTCCATGTCGCGCAGATTTGCCGCGTACCCGATCCATGATGTCATGAAAAGTGCCTTTCCTGAGGGAAAATCGCTTTCGTTTTTCAGCGAGAATTTTCCGCCGTTGCAGATGTATGCGTTTCCGCTCTCGTTTATGAACTTATAAACCTTCGAATAAAGGTCAAAGAGCTTCTCAGACTCATTGAACTGGCTCGGGAATCCGTCCTCGTCGCGATAAACCATCTTCATATCGGCCGCGTAGAGGAAGGGAATCGTGTGAGTATAACGGTTGCAGGCGAATCCCCAGCGGTCATTTTCATCCATTACTCCGTCACCGTTAAGGTCACTCGCGCCGGGCGCGCTTAGTTCGATGAGCTTGTCAAGTGTTCAGTCGCCGCTTTTCACGAGTTCATATGGATTTTCCATGTGAATATCCTCAGCGATCTGCTTGTTGAAGAAGACCGCCAGCTTAACCTCGTTGAAAAGTAGCGAGAGATCGCCGATTGCCAGATAAGTGATTCCGTTTATACTGGCCTCGTCTATGTAATCCTTTTCCCACCACGGTTTTTCGAAATTCACGTTCGGAACGTCATACCAGTTGGTGTAGAGTCCGTTGAGCGATCCCGGCGCGGCGAGGTATGAATAGGCCGAAAGCAGCTGATACTCATCGTCGCCCGCTTCGATAGACTTGTTTGCAAGTTCGAGTATGTTGGCACCGTTACCCTCACCGTAAGCGTGGGTGACGATTTTTACGTCGAATCTCTCCTCGACAGTGCGGTTGCGGTTGTAGATCGCGTCGTTCAGGACGTCGCCGGTCTGTTCGGAGTCAAACTCGTAGGTGAAGTTGATGCGCGACAGGATGTTGAACTCACGGCCGTCATATTTGACCGTTTTCAGATCATCGCTGACAAGCTGACGTCTTTCAGCGTCGGAAAGATTCGCGGTGTCGATTGCCGTGGTTTCGTCAGACCGATTTTCCGCGTCGGATGTATTTTTAGGGTCCGAAGTACCATTGCCGCCGCAGCCTGTGAGAATCATGGCGAAAAGAAGTGCGAGTGTTGTAAACCGTTTCATGTATAGCCTCCTGAGCAAAATGAAATAATACACAAAATCTGTGGGGCGGTACTGAAAATATTGTATATTTATTATATCACATGGAACAAGTTTTGCCAATAGTTTTGACGAAGAAAATCTGTGCAAAAATATTTTTCATGCTCATGTGCTTTACTCGGGAAAGAAAATCCGCCGCGCTTTCGAAAAAAGCGCGGCGGATTTTGCTGTCTTTTATTCAAAATACGAGGCGATTTCGCTCTCAACCTTGTCCTTCAGCGACGCGAAGGTACTCTGGAAGCCGACTCCGTTCCGGATTCCGTTGTTCAGCGTGTTCGAAAGTCCGCCGAAGCCGTAGAGATACGCCATGTCGATGATGATATTTTTCTTTGCAAGCTCAATCATGTCGTAAGATTCCTTGTCGCGCGTGTACTTCGCCTCAAGGCAGATCTTGTAGTATCCGCTCGTCAGCTCCTTCGGGTTCGACGACAGAGCCTCGATGACAAATCCCGCGTTGTCGGTGTCGGCAAGGCTTATCGGCACATAGCCGACCTGAATCGTCGCGGCGTTGTAATAGGTCGAGTAGGTCTCCTGATTCTCGTCAAATTTCGGCATCGGGAGGAGTCCGAAGTCCATCTCGATGTCGCGGTAGAAGCGGCGCACCTGCGAGAGGATCATGTTCTGGAAGAGTGTGTGTCTGTCGTTGATCATCGTGACAAGCGTCGGAACCGTGTTCGCGGTGTCGCGTGTCCAGTCAATCGCCTGTCCGGGAGTCGTCAGGATCGACTGCATCGTGTCGTAGATCGACTGAACCTTTTCGGTTGAGATCGACGAAATAATTGTCCTTTACGAGTCTCGCGCCCGACTGGAGATGGAAGATCGCGAGGTCGCAGAGGTCCTCTCCCGCGTAGATCGAGTTCTGAAGGATTGAGAGCGGATTGTCCTGAATGTTCATCGAGATTGTGAAGTCGTACTGCTCGGTGAGCTTCTGATTCCGTCTGTAGACGATATCGTTGATGACGTCGCCGTTCTCCTCGTCAACTGTCACCATCGGCGCGGTCAGAGCCGACGCGTCGTATTCCTTCGCGAGAACGCGGAATTCGTAGCCGTCGAGCTTTATGTCGGGGAGATTGTTGATCGGTGCCTCGGTCGTGACCTCGGACGAAGTGCCGCCAGAGACGGTTGTTTCGGGAGATGTTCCCGTTTCGCCGCAGGAGACGAGAAGCGCGGCGGCGAGCGCAAGGGTCAGGAAAGATGATTTGTTTCGCATTTTCGGTGTCCTCCGTAAAATTATCATATATTTATTATACAACCTTGACAGAAAAAAGAAAATATGCTTTACTATAAAAAATAGTAGAATTTTTCTCTCTGCCGCAAGATGATTT
>CAKSVM010000029.1 GCA_934503195.1 uncultured Eubacteriales bacterium | reverse complement strand
AAATTCGACGCGGCGTTCGCCGAGGGCAATATCACGAAGGTCTTCACGACCAACCTCGTTTACCAGCCCGAGGAGCTGAAAAAGCGCGAATGGTACGCCGAGGTCAATATGTGCAAGTACATTTCCTACCTCATCGACACGATCAACAAGGGCGAGTCGATCAGCGAACTCCTCCGTCCGATCAACCGCATCAACACGTATGTCGAGAATTTCAAGCGTGAGCAGGCTCTGCGCGAGGCGTCTGAGAAGTAATTTTCGGATAAAAGCGAACTTTCTCTTGACTTTTTCGGGAAAGTGTGGTATAATTTTTACAGACGAGTTACAATTCGTTAAATTTTAGTGAAAGGCGGCGACGCATTATGAAAAATTTCATTACCCGGACGCCGACTTTACGCTGAACATTCCTTCATTATTGTAACCCCGAAAGGCGCGTCCGATGCGGCGCGCCTTTTTATTGGAGGAATTTTATGAAGCGTTTGTTAAATTTGCTTGCAAGTGGGATGAACTCGCGGATTTATGAGGGTCCGATGACGGTCGTCTGGGACGACAACTGTCCACCCACGCCCGATTATTCGTCTGTCTATTTTGACGAACGCGGGATCGGCTACGAATTTTCGCGGACGAACAAGCGCGACAGGCTCCTGCCGACGGTTGTCGTACAGATTCCGGCCGGGCTTGTCGGAGTGTACGAATCAACAGAGTTTGAAGACCGAACGATCAGAATCGCGGCGGCCGATTTTCTGCTCCGCGAGTTCGGAAGGTTCTTTGACGAGCCGAATAAAGAGCTTGAAAACTCTTCACGGCCGGTGACCGAGAACGGGAGATTTTACGTCTATCGACCGGGCGGGGAGGTGCTGGAACGGAACTCGGCGTTCTTTTCAGTGCTTCCGGCGAAGGACTATCGGAACGCGGGTGGGACAAAAGTTTGCGTTCTGCCCGAGGGCGAACGAAAGCCGCCGCGGCTCTGCTTCTGCGTTCGGACGCAGATTCAGCTCCCCGAAAAGAGCGACGCGAAGACGCTTAAAAAGGTCGCGCGGATGCTGACCGTGACGCTCCCGAAGACGGTCGGGCGGTTTATCGACGAATTCGACCGCGAAAAGCTCGGAAAAACGCTGGAATTCGCGAAACTGCGGCAGAAAATCCGCGCGGAGATGCGTGAGAAAGGGATAATCGCGTTCGTTGCCGACGGCTCGGTTCTGCCGCGCGAAGGCGATAGCGAGCTTCCGATGAAGGGCGCGCTCCCGTTCGTTGCTCCGGAGAAATCGGACAATAGTTTGGAAAAATCCGACGCGGTCGAACTCTGCGGTCATCGCGGACTCGGAATCCGGGCGGGCGTTACGGTCATCACGGGCGGCGGATATTCGGGCAAGTCGACGCTGCTCGACGCGATCGCGGCCGGGATTTACGACCACGTTCAGGGCGACGGACGCGAGCTTGTGCTGACCGATCCGACGGCCGTGGAGATCACCGCCGAGGACGGGCGGAGTGTACAAAACGTCAATATTTCGACGTTTATCAAATGGCTTCCGGGCGGCGGGGATCCGCGGAAATTTTCGACTTCGTGCGCGTCCGGATCGACGTCGCAGGCCGCGAATATCCTTGAGGCGATCGATTCGGGCGCGAAACTTCTGCTGATCGACGAGGATCGGAGCGCGACGAATTTCATGATTCGTGACGAAAAAATGAAGAAACTGATCGACCGCGAGCCGATCACGCCCTTCACTGACCGCGTCCGCCAGCTCGCGGGGCAGGGGATTTCGACAATTTTAGTAATCGGCGGCTCGGGCGAGTACCTGTCGGTCGCCGACCGGGTCTACATGATGGACGATTACGTGCTGAAAAACGTGACTTTGAAAGCAAAACAGCTCGCGGACGCCGAAAATATTCCGGAAGTTGCGGCTGATTTGGTTGATTTCGGACAAATGGAGCGAAAGATTTGCGGCAGATTCACGTCTTACCCGAATATTTACGGTTCAGAGAAACTGAAGTTTTCCGAGACCGGATTCATCGAAATCGGCCGCGAGCTGATCGACACGCGGGTGCTTCACGGCCTTTCGACGCGCGCGCAGGCGAACGCGATCGGATTTTTGCTGCGTGAAATGATGAATCGCTGCGACGACCGCTTCGAAAAAAAGGGTTCCGGGCCGATCGACGTCGACATGAAGTTAGACGAAATAATGGTATTTGTGCAGAATAACGGACTCGACGCGGTCTTTTCGCCGGTCTTCGAGGACTGCCCACGCTTTCTCGACCTACCGCGGAAGATCGAGGTTCGGATGGCAATCGACCGGATGCGGTACGTTGTACGGGACAAAAAATAACCGAAAACACGAAAAAAATCGGCCGTTCGGCCGATTTTTTCGCGGAATTCACGATTTATTCAAAAGCCTTTGTACAATTTGCCATCATCTCGCGCACGTGAATGTGCTGCGGACATACTTCCTCGCACGCGCCACAGCCGAGACATTCGTCGGCCTTGACTTCGAGTGATTCGTATTCGGGCTTCGGGTCGAGTCCAAGCGACGGAGCGGTTTTGTTGTAAATCTTGAAGATTCGCGGGATGTCGAGTCCGCCGGGGCAGGGCATACAGTAGCGGCAGCCCGTGCAAGGAACGAGAAGATTTCCTTCACGGATTGCCTTCGCGCGGGCGAGACATTCGAGATCCGACGCGGATAACTTGCCGATTTTCGACTCGTCGGCGTAACGGAGATTGTCCTTGAGATGCTCCATGTAGGTCATTCCCGACAGCACGACGCCGACTTCGGGGCGGCTCCAGAGAAAATCAAGCGCGATCTGTACAGGATTTGCGTCTTTCGGAAGCGCAGATTTGACGTTATCGTCAAGATTTGCCAGCGCGGATCCGAGAAGCGGCTCCATGATCACGACGCCGAGTCCCTTCGAGTGCGCGTATTCAAGCCCCTCGGTCCCGGCCTGATTGTTCGTGTCTATGTAGTTATATTGAATTTGACAGAAGTCGCATCCTGCAAATTCGTCGACGATCTCGTGGAAAACCTCGTTCGAATCATGGAACGAGAAGCCGATGTAACGAACCTTTCCGTCGCGTTTGAGCTGGCGCATTTTCTCCATCAGGCCGAATTTTTTCACTTTCTCCTCGAAAGTATCCTTTCCGAGCGAGTGGAGAAGGTAGAAATCGATGTGGTCGGTATTCAGGCGGTTGAGCTGAGTCTGGAAATATCTGTCAAAATCTTCGGGTTTTTCGATCATCCAGACCGGCATTTTGTCGGCCAGATAGACCTTTTCACGGTAGCCGTCGGCCAGAGCCTTCGCCAGAAGTCCCTCGCTTTTGCCTTTGTGGTAGACGTAGGCCGTGTCGATATAGTTTACGCCATGATCGATCGCGTAACGAATCTGATCAATCGCGCGATCCTCGATGATGACGTCGTTTTCGGTCTGAAAACGCATACACCCGTAGCCGAGCGCGGAAACTTTTATTCCGTCAACAAAATCTCTGTATTGCATAGTTTTTCCTCCCGAATTTTCTTTCATTTTATTATACCACACGAATTCGGTTTTGTCAATAGAAAAGCCGCCCGATTGGAGCGGCTTTTCTAAACTTTTCAGTTTTTGATTACTTTCTCTTCTTGAGAACTACGAGCGCGCCGGAGGTCATCGCGAGCGAGATTGCCGAGATGATGACGCCCATATCAGCGGTTTTTGCAGCCGCGGGATCTGCCTTCTTGGGAAGCGAAACCTTATCGCCCGAAAGGGTGACGTAGCCGAACTTTGCGGGGGTATTGCCGTTCTCGTCGATGTCGTAATTTTCACGTGTGCCAGCCTTGCGCATATCGTTGATCATGAGGTAGAAACCGACGTTCATGTCAGCCTTCATCTCTTCCTTGTATGCCTTGACCTGGAACTCAACAGCGTAGCCGTCAGCGGTCTTGGAAACTGCCCATCCCTCGAATCCGAAAGGCTTGCAGTCGTTACCGGTGTAGGTCTTGGTGTCGTAGTAAGTAGCGACGCCCTTGATATCGATTCTGTACTGGTCGCGGGTGCGGGCTACCTTGTTCGAGTAGTCGAAGAAGAGCTCGAGAGAGTCGGTATCCCACGCGTTCGGAGTGCCGGTGTACTCGATAACCTCATCGTCCTTGATCTCAGCGTAGACAAACCAGGTGTCCTTGCCGTTCCAGAGGATCTTTGCCTCACCGGTGGTCTTGCCGGGGGTGTACTTGCCCTGAGGGCGGTCGATCTTGAACGAGAGACCCTTGTCGTAGATGGCGTCCTTCTTGCCGTCGATGGTGATCTTCTCATCGGTTGCCGGAACTTTTCCGAATGCCTTACCGCCTTCGGATGCCGAGACGGAAACGCCGAGTGCGGATACTACGAGCGTAGCCGCGAGGAGAATGGTGGAAATCAACTTTTTCATTGTGGTTTCTCCTTGGTGAAGATAATATTTCAGAATAATGTCGGCTCTTTCGATTCACAACATTTTCTGCATACATTATATCACATTTGCATGAATTTGTCAAGTAGGGAGGGGGTATTATCTGGATATTATAGCAATTTCGTCGGTTTGCACAATTTATAATTCATAATTTGTTACTTCTGACAAAGTGCAAGGAGGCCGGATGACAGCAAAAGCCAGCCAAAGCAGCGTTTTATAATTGTCGGGTCAGTTTCGCGCACCAAAAAACTTCCCGCCGCCGCGCCGAGAATCCCGAAAAGCGCGACGAAGACGATCAGCTTGAAATTCAGCTTCCGCTTCGTCAGATGAACTAGCATCGCCGCGCCGGAGGAGAAGAGAAAATAGACAAGATTTATCGCCTGCGCGCTGATCTGATCGACATTCTTTTGTAGAACCAGCCAGATCACGAGCAGTCCGCCGCCGCCGATTCCGAGTCCCGACAGAACCGAAACCATGAATCCGATCAGAAAATCAAGCATAGTTTCCTCCGAAAATTCATTTTATGAAGCAGATTCCCGCCCAGATGACCATCAGCGCGAAGAGTTTTTTCAACCATTTCAGGTTGATTTTGTTGAGCAGGAAGGCTCCGGCCGCGCCGCCGAGCATTCCCGCGGGGAGCCACGGCGACGCGTCGGAGATTTTTGCTTTGTAGAAGAACGCCGAGATCAGCGTCATCGGCAGAATCGCGGCGATAGTCGTCGCGAATTTGTCGCGCTCGTCGATTCCGGCAAGTCCCAGCGCGAAAATCAGGATAATTCCGCCGCCCGTGCCGAGAAATCCGTTCACGAATCCCGCCGCGACCGACGCGAACGCGAGCAGAATCAGCCGCGCTGAGATGTTAGGAATTTGTTTACAAATATTTTTTCGCATTTTTCTGTCCAGCGACAAATTTCGGGTTGAAATTTCGCGCAAAGTGTGGTATAATATAATGTAGACTGATTTTGCCCCGCACGGGCTTCAAATATACATACAAAGGATAGTAATAATGGCACAGACAGACAATAGTACCAATAAAAGGAAACAAGCCGGGCAGAGCGTGACGCCGCGGACGCCTTCAAGATCGTCCGGAACGTCGCGTTCGGCTCCGAAAAGCCAGACTTCCAAAAAAACGTCAAATTCCACAAAAAACTCGCGAACGAGTCAGAATCCGAATTCCGCGAAGAAATCTTCGTCAAAATCCACAAATAATCCGCGCGATCCGCGCGACCGCGGCGGCGATCCCTCGATGATGCGCCACCAGCTCGCGCCCTATATTTTCGCGCTCGTCGCGCTTTTTCTCGTCATCTGCTACCTCGTCGCCGATTCTACAGGCTTCGTAGGCGGCGCGCTGAAGAAGCTCCTCTTCGGACTTTTCGCGAACGCGGCTTGGGCGGTCCCGGTTCTTCTTCTCAATCTTGGAATATTCTGGAAACGTGACGTCGCGTCGGGTTCGCTCCGATACAAAATTTCCTTCACGAGCGCGGTTCTTGTGCTGATTTCGGTGCTTATTCACGCTTTTACACGTGTAGATTCGAGTTATAATCTGAAATCGCTCTGGAATTCGGGCATCGAAGGGAAGGGCGGCGGAGTTATCGGCGGCTTACTGGGCAATCTGCTGCTCCAGGGCTTCGGTTTCGCCGGGACTCTGATCCTCACAATCGCGCTGATTCTGCTTTTCGGCATCTTCCTGTTCGGAATGACGCCGCATATGTTCATGGTTTACATCGCGACCGGGCTGCGCGAATGGCGGTCGGGCTTCAAAGATCAGATGGAAGCGTCGAAAATTCAGCGCGAACAGATGCAGATCGAGTACGATCAGCGTCGGATCGCCGAGCGGCAGGCCGCGCTCCGGATGCGTGAGCAGCAGCTCCGCGAACGCGCCGCGCAAAACGCTGTGCAAAATGCACAAAAACGCCGTCGGCCAACGATCAACGACGCGATGGCCGAGGATTTTGAGCCTGCCGATCCGATTCAGTCCGAGCCGATTCAGAATCCCGAGCCGGCTCCGACGCCCTCGACGCCTGTCGATCTTGACTCGCTGACCCACGCGGAATCGGCGAAATCCGACGAAAATCTTCCTTATAATAATAGCGCGCCGGCGGACGAGCCCGAGCAGACGGTCGTTGAGTCCGACGCGCCGCCCTTCGCGCCGAAGGAACCCGAGATTCCCGAACCTGAGAACGCCGAGCCGGAACCGAAACCCGCGCCCGAAAAGGCGCCGAAACTCTCTTTCTTCAAGAAAGAAAAGGTCAAAAAGCTGCCCGAGGACGAGCCGATCGACCTTTCGAAGATCTTCGTCGAGCCCGAACACGAGCCGGAACCGGCTCCCGAGCCGACTTCCGCGCCCGAACCCGACGACGCGGACGAGCCTGAGACCGACATTCCGACGTCGGCCGAGATCGATCTCGTCATCGAAAAGAGCAGATTGAGCCCTGAGCCGATGCCCGAGCCGGTCATTGAGGACGACGACGAACCCGAGGAATCTGACGAAATCACTGAAAAATCTTCTGAAGCGTCAGCGAAAACCGTCGAATCGCTCAAACCGACCGCGTCGAACGAGTACAGATTCCCGCCCGCCGCGCTCCTTGCCTACGATCCGTCGCCGCGGACGGCCGATATGTCGGGCGAAATTCAGCAGACGGCCGTCAAGCTCGTCGAGACGCTGCGGTCGTTCAACGTCAAAACAAAAATCATCAACGTCTCGCGCGGGCCGACGGTCACGCGCTACGAGCTTCAGCCCGAGGTCGGCACGAAGGTGCGGTCGATTCTGAATCTTGTCGACGACATCGCGCTCCACCTCGCGACGTCAGGCGTCCGCATCGAGGCCCCGATCCCCGGCAAGGAGGCCGTCGGCATCGAGGTGCCGAACAAGACGCAGTCGACTGTTTACATCCGTGAACTGATCGAGGACGACGGCTTCAAAAACGCCGCGTCACGCGTCACGACCTGCCTTGGCGAGGACGTCGGCGGCAATCCGGTCTTCCTCGACGTCGCGAAGATGCCACATCTGTTGATTGCCGGAACTACCGGATCCGGTAAATCGGTCTGCATCAACTCGCTGATAATCTCCATTTTGTACAAAGCAAAGCCTGACGAAGTAAAGTTTATTCTCATAGATCCCAAAAAAGTCGAGCTGAATCCGTACAACGGAATTCCGCATCTGCTGGTTCCGGTCGTCTCGGATCCGAAAAAGGCCGCCGGGTCGCTCCACTGGGCGGTCACCGAGATGGAGCGCCGCTACGAGCTGATCGAGGGCGCGAACGTCCGCAACCTCAAGGGCTACAACAAGTCGATCGAAAATGACCCGACGGCCGAAAAGCTGCCGCTGATCGTCATCGTCATCGACGAGCTGGCCGACCTCATGATGATGGCGAAGGATGACGTCGAGGACTCGATCATCCGCATCGCCCAGAAGGCGCGCGCGGCCGGAATTCACCTGATCATCGGTACGCAGCGGCCGTCGGTCGACGTCATCACGGGTCTGATCAAGGCCAACGTGCCGTCGCGAATCGCGTTCACGACGATGTCGCAGGTCGATTCGCGGACGATCATCGACACGGCCGGCGCGGAAAAGCTGATCGGCCGCGGCGATATGCTCTACGCGCCGATCGGCGCGATGAAGCCGACGCGCGTGCAGGGCAGCTTCGTCTCGGATGACGAGGTCGAGGCGATCACCGAGTTCATCAAAAATAATTACGGCGTCAAAGATTACGACCACTCGGTCATGGATTCGATCGAGCGCGAGGCGCAGCTCTGCGGCAACAAGAAGTCGACCGTCCTTGGCGACGGCGACGAGGAGGGCAACGACGGCGATCCGATGCTCAAGCCCGCGATTCAACTGGCGGTTGAGTCGGGGAAAATTTCGACGTCGCTCATTCAGCGTCGGCTCCAGCTCGGCTACGGCCGCGCCGCGAAGCTGATCGACACGATGGAGGACATGGGCATCGTCGGCCCGCCGCAGGGTCAGAAGCCGAGAGACGTTTTGATTTCAAAACAAGAGTACATGGAAATGGAACTGCGGAGGAGCGATTGATTTTCTTGGAAGGGCGGAACTTTTACGGGGATTTTACGTCTAAATAAAGTGAAGTCTGCGGAGTTTCACGCCCACAAAATTCAGAGGCACAATTCAATTTTGTCTAAAAAGGTTTGGGAAAAAGGGGAGGGTGCGGGAGGGGGAAAACCCCTTTCCTCAAAAGGGGTTTTCCCCCTCCCGCATAAAGCTATATAATAAGGAAGGAAATTTTATGTCAACACTGATCGCGATCGACGGACTGGACGGCTCGGGCAAGGAGACGCAGACGAATATTCTTGTCGACCGGCTGAAAATCGACGGTTACGCCGTCCGGACGCTTAGTTTTCCAATGTATCAGAACGATTCGTCGATGCTCGTCCGGATGTACCTCGAGGGGCGGCTCGGAAGCCGTCCGTCCGACACGAACGCCTACGCGGCCTCGACTTTTTTCGCCTGCGACCGCTACGCGTCCTACAAATCCGACTGGAAAGCCGATTATGATAAGCTTAACAAAGTAATCGTCGCGAACCGATACACGTCGGCGAACGCCGTTCATCAGCTCTCGAAGCTGCCGCGCGAGGAATGGGACAATTTTCTCGACTGGCTCTGGGATTTTGAGTTCATAAAACTTGGCCTCCCCGCGCCCGACGTCGTGATTTTCCTCGAACTGACGCCCGAACTCTCGCACGAACTCGTCGAAAAACGCTCCGAGGCGACCGGGCGGAAGCTCGACATCCACGAGCGCGACGAAAATTATATGCGAAAGTGCTACGACGCGGCGGTTTACGCGTCCGAAAAGCTCGGCTGGGAGCGGATCAAGTGCTACAACGACGACGGAATCCGCTCGCGCGACGCGATCGCGGCCGAAATCGCGGGGCGGATCGCCGAACGAACCGACATCGTTCTGTGAATATTTAACAAAATTTTGCAATTCAGCAAACAATCAGACTAAAAAATGCGGTATAATATAAGGTAGAAATTTTTCGAAGGGATGGTTTGACATGGTAACTTTATTTTTGGCCGACGGATTCGAAGAAATCGAGGCGCTTTGCCCGCTCGACCTGCTTCGCCGCGCGGGAGTTGAGATTCTGACGGTCGGCGTCGGGTCGAAGACGATCCGCGGCGCGCACGGAATCGTCGTTACGGCCGATATCACGACGCGCGAAGCCGAGAAATTGTTGAAAACAGAGAAAATTGAGATGGTGATCCTCCCGGGCGGTATGCCGGGAACGCTGAATCTCAAGAAAGATAAAGTGGTGAACGAATTCATCGACGCGGCGTATGAAAACGGCGATTTCCTCGCGGCGATCTGCGCGGCACCGTCGATTCTCGGCGAGAAGCGCATTCTTTCGGGCGGTGAAGCGATTTGCTTCCCGGGCTTTGCGGATTCGCTTGCAGGCGCGACGATCTCGGCGAAATCGGTCGTCCGCGAGGGGAACATCATCACGGCGAAGGGAATGGGCGTCGCGCTGGAGTTCGGACTCGAACTCGTCGCGGCTCTGACCTCGCGCGAAAAGGCCGAAGAACTGAGAAAATCGATTCAGGCTGTCTGAAAATTTTCAAAAAGGACATGAAATGTACGAAATAAGAAAGAGAAAAAACGAGATCCGCGACAAATTCCGCTTGCGCCGACTCGAACTCGACCCGGCTTTGAAGGCCGAAATGGACGCGAAGATCTGCGAAAGTTTTATTTCTTCAGCTACCTATCGGTATGCGGCGGTGCTTTTGCTTTACGCGCCGAAGCACGACGAGGTGAATGTGCTTCCGATCGCCGAAAAAGCCCTCGCGGACAGAAAAAAAGTCGCCTTTCCGCGCTGTCTCGACGACACGCACGACATGAATTTTCATTTTGTCGAATCGCTCGATCAGCTCGAAAAAGGCACGTTCGGGATCTTGGAGCCGCCCGAGTCGCTTCCGATTTACGACCGGAACTCGACCGCGACAGCGGCCTGCGTCGTCCCGGCGTTAGTTTACGATAAAAAGGGGTTCCGTCTGGGCTACGGAAAGGGGTATTACGACCGCTACCTCGGCAGCTTTACCGGATCAAAAGTTGGTTTGATTTACAGTTCGTTCATAATCGACGACGTTCCGCGCGGCCGATTCGATCTTTCGGTCGATTTTATGGTCACGGAACGCGGAATCAGGGTCAAATGAAGCTGAAATCGACTTACACCGCGCCCGTGCTGGTCATCGCGTCGATGCTGATGCTCGCCGCGTCGCGCCATTTCGACCTCGGCTCGCTGAGCTATCAGGAAAATATCTGCCTGGCGGTCATCGTTTTGCAGATTCTGATTCTCGTCGTGCCGTCGGCGTTCTATATGCGTCTGCGCGGCGACGGATTCGTGTCGAAGCTCCGGCTCCGGCCGTTCGGACTCGAAAAACTGCTCGCGACGGGGCTTTGCGCGCTGACGATCGTCGCCGGAACGATTCTTCTGAAGCTTCTGATGTTCAATCTCGGCGCGATTGACGGCGAATTTTCGGTCTGGCGATCCTTTTTAAGTGGGAATGAGACAAATGTTGTCTATAATTTGCTCACATTCTGTATAATTCCGGCAATCGCGGAGGAGATGATGTTCCGCGGCGTGCTTTCGGTCGAGTACGAATCGTCGGGCGCGGCGACGGCGATCATAATTTCGTCGCTGCTCTACGCGATGTTCGGGCTGAATCTCGGCTATTTTCCGATGATTTTCTTCGCCGGGCTCGGCTACGGGCTGTGTTACTACATGACGCGAACGATTTTCGCGCCGATTATATGCCATTTTCTGGTAAATCTTGTCGAAATTATCATCGACGAAACGGTCTGGAACATAATTTCGAAGCCGCACAGCACGGTTTTCCTGATTTTCGCGCTGGTCGGAATCTTCTTACTCTGCCTTGCGAGCCTGTTTTCGGAGTGCGAGCGGCTATATTTCGGCTACGCGCTGCGGAATTTCAGCTCGGACGAGCTTGGAAAGCAGTCGGCGGGGGCGTTTTTCGGAGCGATTCTCGCGCCGCCGTTCCTCATCGCCGCGCTGGTCTACGTGATCGCCATCATCGGGTTCTGACGCGAATTTTGGCGAATCTGTCAGAATAACCGCAGAAAGGTGTTTCTTTTATGGATGAAAACAACAAAGACAAACTGATTAACAAAGGAAAAGACGACGCCGACGAGCTTGGTGAGGAGACCTTCGTCTTCCGTCGCGACCCGGACGATCTGGTTGTCTCGCGGCAAAAGCTCGCAAATACGAACGCACGTCCGAAAACTCCGCCGGGGCAGACGCAGAACCGGACTGTTCAGCGTCCGAATCAGACTCAGCGTCCGAATACGGCGCGGCCGGACGCAAATCAGCCGGGCGGCGCGGTGATAAAGCCGCTCAAGCCCGAGCAGCCGAACCGTCCGATCAACCAGACCGTGATAAATCCGACGAACAATCGTCAGAATTCACAACAAACTTCGCAGAATCGGCCGCAGAATCAGATACCCGTACAATATTCCGGTCAGACCGTCGCGCGCGGAAACGTGAGCGGAACTCCGCGTGTGACTCAGAATCAGCGTCCGACTCAGACGCCAAGCGCAAATCGTCCGGCGGCCAACCAGCCGACGCAGTCGACCGCGCACACTCAGCGTCCGCCGCAGACGGCAAATCGGAGCGGCGCGAATTCGTCGGAATATACAAATCGCACTGTGCCTCATCAGCAAAACCGGGCAAATCAGCCGGAAAGCCTTCCGGTTCGACGCACGCCGAATACCGCCGAACCAAATCGTTATCAAAACTATCGGACGACGCCCGAGGTCAACAACGACTGGCAGGCGGTCGAGCGGCAGACGATACGCCGGAACGCCGCGCGCGACTCGGCTTCGAGCGCGATCATGTCGGCGGTCAAGGCGGTCATCTACATCGTCTTCGTCATCGCGGTGTCGGTTCCGCTTTCTATATTTGTAATAAATACCGCGAACGACGTCTTCGCCTTCAAAAAAGAGGAAAAAATCGTCGAAGTGACGATTCCTGAGTATACGACGATCGAAGATTTGGGCGATATACTGGGAGAAGCCGGAGTGATCAAGTATCCGTGGGCGTTCAAGCTCTGGACAAATATCAAGGAAAAACGGAATATCGAGAACGGAAATTACCCCGAATACGTCCCCGGAGACTACGAGGTCAACACGAATCAGAACTACGACTACATCCGCGCGACCTTCAAGAAGTCGACGAAGCGCGAAACCGTCACGGTCATGATTCCCGAAGGCTCGACGGTTGACGAAATCATCGAGCTGCTCGTCGCGAACGGCGTTTCGACGCGTGACGAACTCGTCGACGCGATCAATAATTACGAGTTTGATTACCGATTCGTGAACGAACTGCAAACGACATCCGATCGTTTCTACCGTCTCGAAGGCTATCTTTTCCCGGACACCTACGAATTCTACAAGGATTCGAGCGCGGCTACGGCAATCGATAAATTTTTACAGAACTTTAATAAAAAGTTCGCGGAAGGCTACTACGCGCGCTGCACCGACCTCGGAATCACGGTCGATCAGGCGATAACCTTGGCCTCGATGATCGAGAAAGAGGCGCGTTACGCAGCCGATCTCGGCGACGTTTCGTCGGTTTTCAACAACCGACTGAGCCATTCGGCGACCTTCCCGACGCTCGATTCGGACGCGACGGTCGCTTACGCGATGCAGCACGATTCCGGCACGCGCCCCGACACGCTGACCGGGGAGGACATGGAATACGACTCGCCCTACAACACCTACACGCACAAGGGTCTGCCGCCCGGACCGATCGCGAACCCCGGCCTGAACGCGATCCGCTACGCGCTCTACCCGAACGCGACGCCGTACTACTTCTTCGTCTCGGACAGCACGGGTCATATGCTCTTCGCCGAGACCTATGAGGAGCATCTGGCGAACATCCGCAAGGCTCGTTCAAGCTAAATTTACAAAATATCGAAGGAAAATTTATGAAATACGGATTTATCAAGGTCGCGGCGGCTTCACCCGAAGTCGTCGTGGCCGACACGACGGCGAACTCGGACGCGATCATCGCGGCCGCGCGCCGCGCCGATTCGCTCGGCGTAAAGCTCCTCGTGACGCCCGAACTCGGCGTGACGGGCTACACCTGCGGCGATTTATTCCTCCAGAAGCGGCTGATCGACCGCGCGCGCGAGGCGATAGGGAAGATCGCGGCCGAGACGGCCGACCTCGGATGCGTTCTCGTCGTCGGCGCGCCGCTCCGCTTCGGAACGGCTCTCTACAACTGTGCGGTTGTGATGCTGAACGGTCAGATTCTCGGCGTTGTGCCCAAAAAGAATCTGCCGAACTACGGAGAATTCTATGAACTGCGCTGGTTCTCGCCCGCGCCGGATGAAAAAGATCTTCTTACGGTCGAGCTCTGCGGGCAGTATGTGCCGTTCGGAACGAAGATTATTTTCAGATGCTCCGCGATGGAGGAGTTCGCGTTCGGCTGCGAAATCTGCGAGGATCTCTGGGTTCCCGAAGCACCTTCCACAAAACTTGCGCTTAACGGCGCAACAATTATATGCAATCTGTCAGCGTCCGACGAGACGGTCGGCAAGGCTTCGTACCGCCGCGAGTTGGTTTCCGGGCAGTCGGCGCGGCTGATCTGCGGCTACATTTACGCCGACGCGGGCTGCGGAGAGTCGACGACCGACATGGTTTTCGCCGGGCATGATCTGATCTCCGAAAACGGCACGATTCTGGCCGAGTCGAAGCCCTTCGAAAACGCGCTGAACGAGGAAGGGAAGGTCGCCTGCCCGATGATCGTGACCGAAATCGACGTCCAGAAGCTCGTCGCCGAGCGGACGAAGATGAAGACGTTCGACAGCTGTACATCCTTCGCCGAACGTTCGGACGCCTTCGACGTCAGCTTCGAGATGGAAATTTCCGACACCGAACTGACGCGGAAGTTCGAGCCGCACCCCTTCGTGCCGGAAAGCGAGTCGGAGCGCGCCGAACGCTGCGAGGCGATTCTCCGGATGCAGGCGTTCGGCCTCCGGAAGCGGATCGAGCACGCGCACGCGTCGACCGCGGTGATCGGAATTTCGGGCGGACTCGACTCCTGTCTCGCTCTACTCGTGTCGGTCAAGGCGATGGATCTTCTGAAGCGGCCGCGGACCGACGTGATCGCGGTGACGATGCCGTGTTTCGGCACGACTTCGCGGACGCGGTCGAACGCGGAAATTCTCTGCGAGCGGCTCGGCGTCACCTTCCGCTGCGTCGACATCAAGGCAGCGGTCAATCAGCACTTCAAGGACATCGGACATGACGAAAAAGTTTACAATGTAGTCTATGAAAATTCACAAGCGCGCGAGCGGACGCAGATAATCATGGACATCGCGAACGCGTCGAACGGGCTTGTGATCGGAACGGGCGATCTTTCGGAGCTCGCGCTCGGCTGGGCGACCTACAACGGCGACCATATGTCGATGTACGGCGTGAACGGGTCGATTCCGAAGACTCTGGTGCGGCACATCGTTCGTTTCTTCGCGGACACGGCGAAGGACGCGGAGCTTTCGTCGGTTCTCTACGACATTCTTGACACTCCAGTCAGTCCGGAGCTGCTTCCGGCCGACGAAAATGGTGAAATTGCACAAAAAACCGAGGATCTCGTCGGACCATACGAACTGCACGATTTCTATCTCTACTACTTCCTGCGCTTCGGATTCGAGCCGGAGAAGATCGAGTATCTGGCGAATTATGTCTTCCACGACACATACAGTTCCGAAACAATTCACAAATGGCTCAAAAACTTCGTCCGCCGTTTCTTCATCCAGCAGTTCAAACGCTCCTGCCTCCCCGACGGCCCGAAGGTCGGCTCCGTCACCCTTTCCCCCCGCGGCGACTGGCGTATGCCTTCTGACGCTTCTTATCACGAGTATTATTGATTTCCCGGGGGCGGAGGGGGACTTTTTGAAAAAAGTCCCCCTCCGCCCCCGGACCCCCACCTCCCTTCCAAAACTTTATACACTGGATTTGTTTTAGAATTTTATTACTGCGGCCGGGTTGGCGGCCACCGGAGGCGTTCATGGGATACTGGATTTGGGATTACTTCGCGGAAAATTTATTTCCGCGCTTTTTTGTTTACAAAAAAGTTCTGGCGCGGGGCGTTTACTGAAAATTTACAAGAAAGCAACAAAAAACAGAGACCGCTTTGGCGGTCTCTGTTTTTTTTGCACAAATTACTGCGGTAATTTCGCGATCGCGGCGTCGATTTCGACGAGCTGCGCTTCGAGTTTAGTCTTCTTGGCCTTCTCGTTTTCGATCAGCTGAGCCGGAGCCTTCGCGACGAAGCCCTCGTTGGCGAGCTTCTTTGTCACGCGGTCGATTTCGGACAGGCACTTTTCGCGCTCCTTATTGAGGCGGATTTTCTCCTTGGCGAAGTCGATGAGGTCGCCGAGCGGGATATAGATGTTCGCCTTGGTCGCGACGATCTGAATCGAATTCTCGTCCGAGCAGTGCGGCGCGAAAATGACATCCGACGCCGACGCGAGCTTACGGAAGAAATGTTCGGTATCCGAATTATAGATATCGTTCGCCTCGGTGACGATGACGACCTTCGCCTTCTTGGACGGCGCGACGTTCATCTCGGTGCGGCGGGTTCTGATCTTGGTGATCGCGTCGATGAGCGCGGCCATTCTCTCTTCCTCGGCCGGGAAATTGCACTTTTCGTCACTCTTCGGGTAGGACGAGATCATGATGCTGACGTCGTCGTGCGGCAGAGCCTGATAAATTTCCTCGGTGATGAAGGGCATGAAGGGGTGGAGAAGCTTCAGCGTCGCGGTGAGCGAATAGCAGAGGACGTTCTGCGCGATCTCGTCGCCCTCGGAAAGGCGCGGCTTGACAAGCTCGATGTACCAGTCGCAGAGGACATCCCAGACGAAATCGTAGAGCTTTGCCAGCGCGACGCCGAGTTCGTACTTATCGAGGTTGGTTGTCACTTCGCTTATCAAAGTATTGAGCTTCGAGATGAGCCACTTGTCTTCGAGAGCCATTTCGGAGACGTCGGGGAGATTGCACTTTTCGATCGTGAGGTTCATCAGCGCGAAACGCGACGCGTTCCAGAGCTTGTTTGCGAAATTGCGCGCGGCCTCAACCTTGGCGGTCGAGAAGCGCATATCGTTTCCGGGCGAGTTTCCGGTGATGAGCGCGAATCTGAGCGCGTCCGCGCCGTATTCGTCGATGATTTTGAGCGGGTCGACGCCGTTTCCGAGCGATTTTGACATCTTGCGTCCCTGCTCGTCGCGGACGAGTCCGTGGATGAGGACGTGCTCGAACGGAGCCTTTCCGGTGTTTTCGAGGGCGGAGAAGATCATTCTCGCGACCCAGAAGAAGATGATGTCGTAGCCGGTGACAAGGACGCTGGTCGGGTAGAAATAATCGAGGTCGGGCGTCTTTTCAGGCCAGCCGAGCGTCGAGAACGGCCAGAGCGCGGACGAGAACCACGTGTCGAGGACGTCTTCCTCCTGACGCATTTTCGCGCCGCATTTGGGGCAAAGGTTAACGTCGGTCTTCGAAACGACCATTTCGCCGCACTTGTCGCAGTAGTACGCCGGGATTCTGTGACCCCACCAAAGCTGACGCGAGATGCACCAGTCGTGGACGTTTTCCATCCAGTTTGTGTAAATTTTGGTAAATCTTTCGGGGACGAAGGTCGTTTCGCCGTCGAGAACGGCCTTCAGAGCCGGCTCGGCGAGGGGCTTCATCTTGACGAACCACTGATTCGAGGTCATCGGCTCGACGGTGTTGTGACATCTGTAGCAGGTGCCGACGTTGTGAACGTGCGGTTCGATTTTGACGAGCCAGCCGCCCTCTTCGAGGTCGTGAACGATGGCCTTGCGCGCCTCGTAGCGATCCATGCCCTCGTACTTGCCGCCGTTCGCGTTGATCGTGCCGTCGCCGTTCATGACGAGGATATTTTCGAGTCCGTGACGCTGACCGACCTCAAAGTCGTTCGGGTCGTGGGCGGGGGTGATCTTGACGCAGCCGGTTCCGAAATCCTTGTCGGCGTGTTCGTCGCCGATGAGCGGAATCTGACGGTTCACGAGCGGAATTACTAACATCTTGCCGATTTTGTCCTTGTAACGCTCGTCGTCGGGGTTGACCGCGACGGCGGTGTCGCCGAGCATCGTCTCGGGGCGGGTGGTCGCGATGATGACCTCGCCCGAACCGTCGGCGAAGGGGTAGCGGATGTGCCAGAAATTACCATTCTGCTCGCTGTACTCGACTTCGGCGTCCGAAAGGGCGGTCATGCAGTGCGGGCACCAGTTGATGATGCGGTTGCCGCGGTAGATGAGACCCTTATTGTACAAATTGACGAAAACTTCCTTGACGGCCTTCGAGCATCCGTCGTCCATCGTGAAGCGTTCGCGCGACCAGTCGCAGGACGAGCCGAGCTTTGCGAGCTGGGAGACGATGCGGTCGTGGTACTTGTCCTTCCACTCCCAGACCTTTTCGAGGAATTTTTCGCGGCCGAGGTCATAGCGGGTGAGTCCGTTCTCCTTGCGGAGATTTTCCTCGACCTTGATCTGCGTGGCGATTCCGGCGTGGTCGGTTCCGGGAACCCAGAGGGCGGAGAAGCCCTGCATACGCTTGTAGCGGATGAGGATATCCTGCATGGTCTCGTCAAGCGCGTGACCCATGTGGAGCTGTCCGGTGACGTTTGGAGGGGGGATTACGATCGTGAAGGGTTTCTTTTCGGGGTCGCGGGTCGGCGTGAAATAGCCGTTGTCGCGCCACGCCTTGTAGATGCGGTCCTCGAATTCCGAGGGCGCGTAGTTCTTGGGGAGATTGATTTCGGTGTTCATTTTGTACTCCTTTTTTGTGAATTTACGACAAAAAGCCCTGACGGACTTTCTGTCCGTCAGGGCGAATTTACGCGGTACCACCTGACATTATACTCTGTGGAAGCCGATTATGAGTCGAATTCCGTCTCACATAACGCTGAGAAGGCGGCGGAAATTACTGACCCGGAATCAAACGGGCGTTCAAACCGCGGCTCGGGGACTACTTCGACAAGATCGGACGGCCGCGTCACAGCAAAAGCGGCTCTCTGAGCGTCCGGTGGGATGTCTACTCCTTCCCGTCAGTGCCTTTAGGGATATGAATATTATAGCACATCCGTGGCGGTTTGTCAAGGGGAAAAGTGAAAATTTTCGCGGAATTTCAGTACTTCCAGTCAGATGGGTCGATCGGCGCGGCGGTTTCGATTCCGGCGTCGGTGACGGCCTGTTCGAGAGCCTCAAAATAGGTGTAGTTTATTAACATTCTGACAATACTTCCGTAATGAACATCGCCGTTTTCGTCGGTCGAGGAATACCTCGCGCGGAAATCGTCGAACTTCGGTTCGAGCGAATCGTAAATCGCCTTTGATTTTTCGGAGCCGAGGAGGGCTTCGAGGTAGTCGATCGCGTCGTAGGGGTTGTCGAACGGAGCTGATTCGGGCGCAAAGGTCGATTCGGACTCCGGCGCGGGCGGCTCGTCGACCCTCTCGCCGGGCGGGAGAATCGGCGACGTCTGATCGGCGGCGACCGTTTCGGAAAAGCCGTCCGGCAGTCGCGCCGCCCCGCATCCCGAAAGCGTGAGGGCGGCGAGCAGCAGCGCGGCGGCGGTGTGAATTTTCAAGAAAAACACTCCTTTCGGCAGAATTTCCTACAATATATTATATCACGAAGCCGCGCGCTTTGCAAGGAGTTTTTATAAATTACTCAAAAAAGCTCTTACACTTCATCGACTCGACGATTCTCGGGTAGTTCACCCTGACCTGCGCGGGGGTCATGGCTCTGACCTGCGCGGCGGTGAAGAAGGCGGTGGTTCCGCCGTCGTCGTTGACGCGTCCGGTCGATTCGGCGGCGTTGGCGGCGTTTGCGTCGGCGACGTGGTCGGGGACGATTTTCATATCGGCGTCGGGGTTTGTGGTCGCCGGGGTTCCGGCGAGGGTTTCTTCGTTCATTTTGTACCTCTTTCTTGATTTTCGTTATCGTCCGGCACGGCCGCCACGGATTATGAATACGTCCGCGGCGGCCGCGGGTTGGTTTTTGGTTTGTGCGGTGTTTGTTGGCAGTTACCGTAGGGCGGGGGCTTGCTCCCGCCGCTTCGCTGCGTTACGCGTTCTCCGCTTTGACGTCCGCGTCGTGCGCGGCGATCAGCTCGTCGCGCATCGGGATCACGCCGTCGGGGAGACGTTCGAGGTACTCGGCGAAGGTGATATAGCCGCCGTCGAGCAGCGATTTCAGCGCGGTGAGCGACGACGCCTTCGAGAACTTCGTCGCGCGGCCGACGTCGACTCTCGCACGGATCAGTTCCGACCGCAGCAGGCTGCAATCGAGCCTTTCCGCGCCGTCGCCCGAGACGACCATCCGCCCATCCGAATAATACGCGCACATGAAGTCGACCCAGATCGCGGCGAGTTCTTCGAGCGCGGTGTGGAGCGACGAGCGGATCTGATCGAGCGTCTCGTCGTTCGACTCCTGTAATGCGAGGATTGCCGACGTGTTGTTCGCCTGCGACTCGCCGAGCGAGGCCACGGTCGCGCCCGACGCGCTCTTGGTCTGTTCGATGACCGAATCGATGACCCCGGTGAATCCGACGTCCATCTCGCCGGGCGAAATCGTCGCCGCGACGCCCGAGAGATCGCCGCCGATGACGCCGATCGCCTGTCCGACCTCGTTCGTCCACTCGGGAATTCTGGTCTTGTCGTAGACGACCTTCGAGAACGCCGAGTCGATCATGTGCTTCATTAAGAGCGCGTAGGCCTTGTTGACGTACTTCTGATTCTGAATCAGCGGCGTGATCGGCGAGCTCCCGTGGTAGGAATTCTTCGTCGGAATCCACGGGAACGACACGACCGGATAGAGCTTAAGTCTGGTGACGACCGTCTTTATGACGAGATTCTTCACCGATTTCTCGAAGCAGACCCGCCCCGAGGCGTCGCGGAAGAACTTGATGATATACGTCGCCTTTTCGGCGTCGGGCGCGTCCGACTCGATCGACGCGTGATCGCCCGCGCCGTGCGAGGTGTCGTCGTCGGCGACGATTTTGTCGACCGACTCGGGCGGAATCCCGGCCGAGAGAGCCTCGGCTCTGAGCGACTCAACCGCGGCGCGCCCAGAGACGATCACGTAGCTCTGCGACTGAATGTCGGACGAGTTGACGTCGGCGACGAAGAGATTCGTCGAGTCGAGCGCGACCGTTACGATGTCCCCGGTGAAGGCCTGCCCGGTCGCGACCGACGGATCCCAGTAGGTGAAGAACACGCCGTCGCCCGAAATCGCCGCGTCGAGGAGAACCTGACGGATCAGCCGATCCATGCGGCACTTTTCCCAGCGGTAGGCGGCGTTGCGATTCAGAAGCGCGACGGCCTTTGAGACGCGCTCCCTCTCGTCGTCGCCCGAGATGAAGGGCATATTCTCGTCGGAGTAGACGATGTCGACGTTGTCGGAAGCGATTTTCGCGCACATATAGTCGACGATTCTGCGCGTGAAGTTGAAGACCGGCGTCGGGAGGATGCCGGAGGTGACCGAACGCCACTGATCGCCGCGGTAGAAGCGTTCGTTTACTGCGGCGTTCTCGTAGAACCCGATGCGCGAATTGTAATCGCGTCCGGCCTCAAACTGCCGCCAAGAGAGATGCGTTGCCTGATTTTTCATTGTAAAATCCTTTCTTAAAAAATAACAAATTCGCGCGGCCAAGCAGACCCCACACCGCCGTCCCCCCGTAGGGGGGACAGCGGCGAAGCCGCAGGGGGACACCACCCGACCGTAAAATAAAGTGTGCGGCCCCCGCGCCGCGAAAACCGCCACCACGCAGGCTAACCAATCAAATTCCGACCAGCCGAAATCCAGAATACCATCCGCCGCAAAGCGTTTGTAATGGAAGTAAACCATATCGATCCTGCCGAAACTTCCGCCGTGCGCTCCCTGAGCGGCGGGAATCCGGAAATCAGGAGGCCGAACCAGGAGCCAGAAGCCGCTCAGTACCGCAGAAACTCGTCAATCCCGTCCGCGTCGGAGTCCGTACCCGCGTCAGCACCGCCGCTATGCCCCCGCCGCGCGGCAACCCCGGCGGCAAACCCGAACGCGAACCCGATCACGACCCCGAATAAAGCCGCGAGAATAAACACACTCACCGTAACCACCGTTACCCCTCCTTTACAAACATCGAGGAGATCACGAGCGGATTCGAGTCGGAAACCTCGACGGCCTCCCCGTCCTCGTTGACCCCGGCCGAAACCGACCGGAGTAAAAGCTTTACGTGCCGCGTTCTGCGTACCCGCGCCCGCGTCTCAAATACCGTCGGCGAATCGGACGGCGGTGATTTGAACTGCCTGCTTACCTTCCGAAGCCCGATCGCCGTCCCGCTCTCGTCAAGTGCCGGACGAACCCCGCAGTCTGAAAGCAGCTCGAACTTCGCCGTCCGCGCTGAATCGGATGAACCGATTATTGCCCCCGCGGTAAGCGACGCACTCTTTGTGGCTCCGTCAAGCTCAATCCACTTCGTCTCGCACTCGGCCGTGAACGCGGTAAGCCCGTCTGAGTGAATCGTGTCGGTGAAAATCCGGAACGACTTGCCCGAAAAATACGCCGCCTCACCCTTGAAATTGAAAATTCCGTCCGCTGAAACGCCCGTGAACTGATACCAACAGTCTTTTCGCGCATTGTAGATCGCGACTTTGTCGCCCGCGTGGCACCAGACCTCGCCCCGAAGCCGGTTCACAAAGAGCGTCATCGACTCGAAATTCTCCGCGAACCCCAGATATTCCGGCGGCTCGATCCGGATCGCCAATCGCTCGTCGCGTACCGACGTCGACTTGAATCGGTAAAGCCCGCCCTGTGACAGCGCGTAAGGCTCGTTTTCGCAGAGAACCGCGCCGCCGCACTCGGTCGCGCCGACATCCGAATTAAGCGGCAGAATCGGGAACGAGAAGAATCGGATCCCGTTCGTAACCCCCTCATCCTTCGGATAAGTGTAGTACGCGCTCTCGGGCGTGAAAAGCGCGAGACGATCAAACTGACGGCACGCTCCGGTCACCGGAAGATTTCCGTCGCCGACCGTGATCTGCCCGCCCGACGGGAAATAGTCAAACGACAGCTTCTGACCCGAATCCGCGCCCGAAGGCTCGCTCGGAAAGAGCGTCGCCGATTCGTTCCCGCCGTAGAGGAAGATCCGCGAATCGGTGTCGCCGCCGTACGCGACGGCCCTTTTGCAGGAGGTGATACGCGAACGCTCGGAATCCTTCGAGAGGGTGAACCAGATCTCGATGATGTCTTCTTCGTCCGAATTCGACGTGTAAACCGAGGTCGTCGTGACGGTCGTGAAACGCTCGTTGATCGTGACAGTGTACTTTGAGGTGTCGATCAGAGTCCCTGCGACATAAACCGCGTCGACCGACGTCACGGCGAAGTTGAGCCTGAAATCGCGGGTCGAGCCGTCGGCCACAAACCGCGCGCGTACCTTGTTCGTCAGGAGATTGACGCGCTCGAATGAGGTTCCGACTCCGAGCCGGTTCGTCATCCTCTGAATGAGCGGCACATATCCGTCGACGACCGAAACAGAGGTTCCGTTGTAAGCGTAAAGGTTCCCGCCGCCCAGAACACAGACCGAGCCGGCGAACATGAAGACGCAGACCTTTTCGTCCTGAGAGGAGAAAACCGCACCCTTAAGTGAACCGACGGTTTCGCTCCGCGCCGTGAGATCGGAGCTTACCTTCAGCCGCATGAGATAGGTGGCGAAGACATAGTAGATATAGTCGCCCTCGTCGGTGCTGACGGTCAGCGCGCCGCGTATGAGGGCGGCGACGCCGAGGATAAACTTCGCGCCGCCGCGCTTTTCGAGATTCCCGTCCGCGCCGACGCGGAAGTTGATGATCCGGTCGAAATCGGGCAGGGATGATACAGAATGAGTTTTCATAATAAATCCTTTCGCATTGGAAGTGACTCACTCACCGTCCGGATAAACGTCGCGAACCGAACTTACGTCGGCGGCAATGCGAGCGGTCACAGCCGACCGAGCGGCGAGCCGGGCGGCGAAATCGTGATCCTCCGGCTCAATCAGGAACGACGCGAGGAGTTCGGCGGCTGCGGGTTCAAGCTTCGCGTCGAGGGCGAACTGATCGGTTTTCTGAACCTTCGCCGGAGACCATCCGTCAAGTGTCGACGCGTCGCCGAGCGAAGCGATGACGTCAGGGAAGAGAAGGTCGGCGCGGTCGGAATAATCCGCGGTCGCGTCGGATGGCGTCTCGCCGATAAGCGCGAGCGCGTGGAGGTAAATATCGTTATAGGTTATCATATGGTGTCCTTTCTGGCGATGTGGGGGGATGCGGTGGTGTTAAGATGCGGTGATT
Organism: uncultured Eubacteriales bacterium; assembly: GCA_934503195.1. GTDB lineage: Bacteria > Bacillota > Clostridia > Oscillospirales > CAG-272 > Flemingiibacterium. The sequence goes on along the minus strand of CAKSVM010000029.1, from coordinate 10,497 downwards.
CGGAGCGGATTCGCGGCGCGCCGCCATCGCCGGAGCGGCGGCTGAAATGCCCGCTGGTGTAGGTTCGGCGGTCAGCCCGGGCGTTCTCTGGTTTTGTGCGCCCGAGAACGTGGGGCTTGGTACTGCCCGCCCGCCCGGTGGTTCTGTGTGGGACGCTTAAACGCTGTCCCGGAGTGCTGTAGCGATTTGTTCGCTTTGGAAAAATGTTGTTTGCGCCAAACGCGGTTGTGCGCCGAGATTTCATCTCGTAAAGGGGGCCAAAGGGGAAAGGGCGGCTTTCCCCTCGCCGCCGGGGAAAGCAGTCCTCTCCCCTTTGGAATCTCCTCACCCTGCAAAGGGAGGCTCAAACAGCCCGATGCGCACCGCCATCACAAATTTGGAAAAATTGTCAGTTTGGTTTGGCGGCTTTGTTCCGTTTGGTGCGGCCGCCGCGGATTATGAGTGCCATGTTGGATACGCATAGCGGCGGCCGCGCGCTAGTTTTCGGATTGTGCTGATGGTGTGAGTTCTGCTCCTCGGGCGTTCATTTTGTGTCCCGGCCGTGGAATTCCTGCGAGTCTGCGCCGCCGTTTTATTTCGTAAAAACCGCTCGCTCCGTTTGGCGGCTGGTTTCTGCGGGGGCGGCCGCCGCATGAAATCTGTGCGAATCTGTCGCCGCCTCCGCTTCGCTTCGGCGGCTCGCGCACGTTCCGGCGGCCGCAACATTCCCGTTGTCGTGCATCCGCAACCAGACACAAATTCACTTTGCGCCTAGTACTTCCGGCCACCGGGAGGTCGAGCAGCCCGCAACTCGTCGGAACTCAGACGACGGAGGAGTCGTGTCCGCGTGGGATAAAGAATATCATTTGCACAAGCGTTGTGCGCGATGTCCGAGTGCAGGGTCGCACCCTGCCGACGGAGGAGTCGTGTCCGCGGGAGGTGAGCATCGGCATAACGCAAGCGTTATGCGCGATGTAAGAGTCGATGCCCGCCAGCGGGGGCTCCCCGCCACTGCCTTAGATCTTAACGCTGACGAGAACGAATTCGTCGGGGTAGATTACCTTCGCGCCGTAAAGGTGCAGACCCTTCACCGCGTCGGCAAAACGCGACTCGGGACGGTAGGCCTCAACACTGCTTATCTGCTCCGCGAACGCGATCGCACGCTTCGTGCGGGCGAAGCACTGCATATTCTTCGAGGTGCTGTCGGTCACAATGTTCGGCGAGACGAAGACCTCGAAGCCGATGAAGTTTCCGATGCAGCCGTTCGAGAGAGCTTCCGCGTTCTCGGTGCCGTTCAGAATCTTCGCCTTCATGATCAGCGCGGCGACCGACGGGGTTACCTCAAGCACGGTCGGCTCCGAGCCGGGAACGCCATTCGCGAGGAGCTTCTCGCGCGCCGAGACGATCGTGTCGACGATGTTGTCCTTGGTCAGCGCGGTCTGGGTGATCGTATTAGTGGTCGCCGCCTCGGTGCAGAGCGAGAAGACGTACTTGTCGGCGACGTTCGCGAGAGCCGACGCGGCCTTCGCCATCGCCATCTCCATGAGCTTCGGCGAGGACTGCGCGCGGTCGATGTCGTCGATCTGGAAGTTGAAGGACTTCGCCTGCGAGATCGTGATCGTCGCCGCCGAGTCCGAGAGGGTTTCCGGCGCGTCCATGTTGGTGTTCTTGGTGTAGTCGGAAACGGTCACGTCGCCGACCGAGCAGACCTTGACGGTCGAACCCTTGCCGACGATATCTCCGTCGTAGTCGCGGTTACAGTTGGCGACGGCGACGTACTTGCCGTCGAGCTGACGGATGAGAGCCTCGCTCCAGACGGTGGTGAGGAAGTTGGAAATTGCCATTTTGGAATACCTCCGAAAAAATTATTTATATAAACGTCCGCGCGCGGCGTATGACGCCGGATTATGTTTCATTTTCCCGAAAAAGTCGGGTGGCTTTCGGCGTGTGCCGCGGTGTGAACGATTTATATCGTGGGTTAAGTGATTTGTTCGCTTTGGAAAAAAGTTGTTTGCGCCTGGCGCGGATTTGCGCCGAGATTTCATCTCTGCGAAAGGGGCCAAAGGGGAAAGGGCGGGGCACTCGCCGCCGGGGAAGGCGAGTCCCAGCAGTTGCAAGCAACTGCCCCCTCTGGACTCCTCTTTCCCTGCAAAGGGAGGCTCAAACAGCCCGATGCGCGCCGCCTTGCAGATTGCGTAAAAGCATTAGGTTGGTTTGGCGGCTTTGTTCCGTTTGGTGCGGCCGCCGCGGATTATGAGTGCCATGTTGGATACGCATACGGCGGCCGCGCGCTGGTTTTCGGGTTGTGCGTGTGGTGTGGTTTCCGCTCCTCGGGCGTTCATTTTGTGTCCCGGCCGTGGAATTTCTGCGGGTTTGCGCCGCCGTTTCATTTCTGCAAAATCGCTAGTCACGTTTGGCGGCTGGTTCCTGCGGGGGCGGCCGCCGCAGAAAATTTGTGCGAATCTGTCGCCGCCGTTACAGCGGCCGCCGAATGTGCGGATTCCTGTCGGGAATCAGAACCGCCCGAACTCCCTCGCGCCCGCCGCGACCGATACCACCGGCTCGCCCGCGCGCTGACGCGACATGATTCCGTAGCGTAAGGCCTCCGGCGCGTGAGTCACCTCGTGCGGCTCGCCTGACGCGTCCTCCGGATTCCCCGCGTCGACAAGCAGCGATTCCATCGAACTTGTAAGCTCCCGGCAGGTGTCGAAGATCTCAAACCCGCCGGAACGGTGCAAAAGCTCCCGAACCGCGCGCCAGCCCGGAATCCTCCGGTTGTCCGCCCGGATCAGCGGCGGAATGTCCGCCGACGCCGTCATTACCTCAAAGCCCGAAAGCCCCGATTCCTGACGGCGGTTCCAGAGATCCGGCGACGCCGCGGCGTAGCTTATCTGAATCCCCTGACGCCTGTCCGCCTCGCAAAGCTCCGCCAGCTTAGCCGCCGCTTCGCTCAGAGTCAGATTCGACTCGCAGTACTCGCGGTAAACTACGAATTTCCCGTCCTCCTCGGCGAAGAAGAGAAGCGCGAACCTGTCAAACCCGTAGTCGAACGCGCAGAACCTGACCCGCGCCTTAAGCTCCCGCGGCCGTACCACGTGAAGCTGACGCGAGAACTCGGGGAAGAACTGCCCAGCGAATAGATCCCACCGCCCCTCAAGCCACGCCGCCCGAAGATGATCCGGCAGACTCTTTAACGACGCCACATATTCCGGATCGCGTTCCATCAGCACGTTATTGTCATAAACCAGAGCCTGAATGAATTTGTAATCCTTCGGATTCTCGCCCTCTCTGAACGCGCGGTCGATGAAGAGCCGCTTGACCCACGCGTGGCCGACTCCGCCGGGATTGCAGGTGAGATACATTCTCCGCGGGAATTTCCCAATTCCGCGCAGACAGCCTTTGAGCGTCGCGAACTGATATTCGGTGATCTGCGTCGCCTCGTCGATCGCGATAACGTCGTATTCCTGCCCCTGATAGCGGAGCGTGTCGGCGTCGCAGGAGAGGTAGCCGAGATCGATCCGGCTCCCGTTCGGGAATCTGAACACGCGTTCGCCCGCCGAGAATCTCACCTGACCGGAGAGTTCGCGAAGCAGAGGGAGAACGTGATTCATCCGAAGCTCCGAGAGGGTTCTCCGGATGATCAGGCAATGGATGCCGGGATAGCGGAGCGCGAGCGCGATCAGCTTCCGCCTTAAAGCCCAGCTTTTGCCGCCGCCTCTCGCGCCGCCGTAAGCGGTGAATCTCGCGGTCGAGCGGAAGAACTCGGATTGCTTTTCGTTTGGTATGCCTGAAAGCTTCATTAAAAGAATCTCCTTTCCGTTCAGACGCCGTCCGCGAAGATATCGTGATCGCAGTCGACTTCGAATCCGGCGCGGTCGTCGCTCCAGAAGCCGTAGTGCTTGAGATAGAGACCGAGAAGCGTGGCGGTCGCGCCGGAATTAAGCGCGGCGTCCTCGAAGTAAGCGGCGGAAAGCTCGCCCTCAAAGGGGAATCTTTTTTTGAGCGCGAGGTAATCGGAGACGGGGATGCCGGCGAATCTACAGAACCCGGCGACGTTAGGGAAGCAGAGCTTTTTCGATTTCGACTCGGTGTCCGTCATGTTACATTCGTCGATGTAATCGGCGATGGTCTTAATGAGTTTCCGGCCGGAATTTATTTTCATAAAACTCACTCCTGTGTGATTTTTGATTGTGCATCCATTATAGCACATCGGAATGCGTCACCGCACGCCACAACGCGTCAGAGTGCGTCAGGGTTTTGAACGAATTTCGGGATAAATTTCCAAAAATTGTTGTAGGAATTCACATTAGTGTAATAAATGCGTGGTATAATATCAGAAACAGGCAGAGTTTTGCCCGGGAAACGGGCGCGTTTCCGGGGGTTGTCCGCGCGAAGTTTTTTTCTTTTGAAAAAAAGTTGTTTGCGCCCAGCGCGGAACTTCGCCGAGATTTCATCTCTGCGAAGTGGGCCAAAGGGAAGAAGACCGCCTTCCCCTCGCCGCCGGGGAAGGCGAGTCTCAACAGTTGCAAGCAACTGCCCCCTTTGGAATCTCCATACCCTGCCCAGTTGCCGCGAGGCCCAGTTGCCGCGAGGCAACTGGTGGGAGGCTCAAAGACTCCTATGCGCGCTCGGCTCCTGACGTCGCCGACTTCGTTCCGGTTGGTGCGGCCGCCGCGGATTATGAGTGCCATGTTGGATACGCATAGCGGCGGCCGCGCGCTAGTTTGCCGAGTTTGTGCTAACGATGTGGTCTCTGCTCCTCGGGCGTTCATTTTGTGTCCCGGCCGTGGAATTTCTGCGGGTTTGCGCCGCCGTTTCGTTTCTGCAAAACCGCTCGCTCCGTTTGGCGGCTGGTTTCTGCGGGGGCGGCCGCCGCATTATATTTGTGCGATTCTGCTGCGGCCGTTACGGCGGCCGCCCGATTTTCAAATTCTATAAAAGGAAAATATCATGAACCTTAAAAAAATCACATTTTTCACGGCGACCCTCATGACCGCCGCGGCGATTCTCACCTCCTGCGGCGAGGGAAACCCATTAAGATCCTCCTCCGAGGACAAAAAAACCGTCATGACGGTCGGCGGCGATAACGTAAAATTCGAGGAATTCCGCTATTTCTGGCTCAATAATAAGCGCGACCTCTACGGCGAGGGCGCGGATCTCGATGAAAACGCCGTCGAAAATCTGAAGTCGCTCGTCGAAACCAACGTCTCCGACCGCCACGCGCTAAGGCTCCTCGCGAAGGATTTCGGCGTCGAACTCACCGACGACGATAAAAACCGCGCAAAAGCCTACGTCGATACCTTCCGCGCGACCTGCGGCGACACCGACGCCTATAAGGATCAGCTCCGGAATCAGTACCTCAACGAACCGTTCTTCATAGAACTCACCGCCGACACGACGGTCGCTTACGCGCTCCTCGACGCGATGGCCGAAAAGGGCGCGATAAAGGTCAGCGAGGACGATTATAACGCCGCGACCGCGACCGACGAGGTTCTCTGCATAAAGGAAATTTACGTCACGTGGCCGAGCGCGGATTATAAGGACTGGGCAAAGGGACGCGTCGAGGAGGCTTTGGCGAAGCTCAACGCCGGAGAAAAATTTGAGGATCTGATGACCGAATACTCAAACTATAACCCGACCGACCTTCCGCCCGAGCATGGCTACTATACGATGGAATACGACGCGCTGGAAGAGATCTGGGACGCCGCGAAGAACCTCCGCGAGGGGGAGTACAGTGGGATAATTGAGACCGACTTCGGCTATCATATCGTCCTCAGAGCGAAGAAGGACGCCGAATATATGGCCACCCAGCACGACGAACTCTACGAAATCTTCCGCCAGTCGCGCTTCTATGAATACTTCTACGAATACAAAAAGACCCTCCCGATCGAGTACACGTCGTTCGGCGAAAAGCTCGATCTGAAGGGGATTGAATAGGATTAAACCCGTATCTGAATGGAAAAAGCCCCACCGGGGCTTTTTTCATTAACTTTTTGCGGCGGGGAAGCCAAAACAAAGAAAAAAGCTCACTGAACCAGTGAGCTTTTGGCGGAGAAAGAGAGATTTGAACTCTCGCCTAAAATCCCGTCATTCCTGACAAAATCAGCCCTTTGACGACACCTTGACGACACTTTGCAAATTCGTAAAAAATAGGGACCATACCAATCGGTATAGTCCCTTTTCTCATAAACTAAACTTCAGCCCATCATTCGCCGCCACAACCCTCGAAGTCCGTCCGTCATCCGCCAGATGACCCCGCAGCTCCTCAGCGAAAACGCACTTGCTGTCAAAATCCGAATGCACCAGCACAAGCCGATTGTACTGCGCCTTCCGGTAAACGCTCATCAGCTCCTCGCGGCAGGCGTGCGAACTGAAGCTGTTCAGAATCGTAATCCCGCACTTGTTCGCGAGAATCTGCCCGTCAATCTTGATAAACCTGTTGTCCTTGTCTTCCTTGATCTTTTGGGCGATCGTGTCTTCCGCGCTGTAGCCGCAGAATATCACATGGGAGTCCGCGTCAGGCAGCAGCTTCTTGACCCACGCCACACTGCGCCCGTTTGTACACATTCCGGAGGAAGCCAGAATCACAGCAGGACGATCTGATTCCCGCCAGCTCTTCGAGTCTTCGAAATCCTCTGTAAAATAGAGCCGCCCCCAATTGAGAACGCCGTCCCAATCATCCTCGTCTTCCTCTATGACATCACCCCAGATGTCGCAGATACTCGCGCCAAGCGGAGTGTCCACAACAACCGGAATCCTGAACCCGCGCTTCTCATAAATGTTATGGATCAGCGTCAGCATCATCTGAAGCCTGTCAAGAGCGAACACCGGAATCAGAATCTTTCCTTTCCCGGACTCCGCCAACCTCCCAATGATTGCCTCAATTTTTTCCAGATCCTTTTCCCGATCCTTCAGGGAATGTTTGCGTTTTTCCCCGGAATACGTGCATTCACCGATGAGTAAATCACACTTGTCCGGAGTCTCGAGGCGATGCACATAATACTTTCCGATGTACGGCGAACCAATATCCCCGGTGTAATGAACCCGCTTGATAAGTCCGTCAAAATTGAAAGTCAAACGTATCTGCGCCGAAGCGACAATGTGTCCGGCATGAGTGAACTCGCACATGATTCCGTGGCAAAGACTGAACTCCTCGTCAAAGTCCCGCTCGAACATAAAGGTCAGACAACGCTCGATCTCCGCCGGACCATAGAGCGGACACGTGTTCGTTCCGCTCGCTTCGAGCTTTTTCGCGTCCGACTCCATGATCTTCGCCGAATCGTACAGCATCAGCCGGATAATCGCCTTGTTGCCGCGCGCTACATAGATCGGAGCAGTGCAACCGCGCCCGTAAAGCACCGGAAGCGCACCGCAGTGATCAATATTCGAATGGGAAATGATTATGTAGTCAATTTTCTTCGGATCAATCTCCTTTATCACCGAATGATTTACTTTATAGCTGTCAACCGGACTCGAACACTGATAAAGCCCGTAATCGAGAATAATCAGTTTGCCGAGCGCGGTGAGCTGATAAATGCTCTGCGTCACCTCGGACGCGGACTTTCCGAGGCATTCGACTTTTATATTATTCGTCGTCTTCTTCATACTCGTCCCCGTAGCCTTCGGCTGTGAAACCAATAGCATGAGTCTGCTGAGGCTCACATGATTCCTGCACGTCAGCGATCTCTTTCTGATTTTTCGCGATTCCGATGCCCATATCCGTGATGAGCTTCGATGAATAAGCCTCACAGATCTGCGCGACGTTTTCCATTATCGGAATAAACAACACCACCGAAACGATTCCGCCGACAAAGCAAAGAAGTTTTTTCATACGATCACCCCTTATTCTACAGGAGTAATCGAAACGCCGACATTCTCAGCGGCAACAGTATTCCTTTCAAAGTATTTCGTCATATCAGCGACGACCTCGTCAATGTAGTTGCTGATCTGCTCTTCGGAGACAAAGAACGCGAGCCACTGATACTTCGCGTAGAAGTCGGCAATGACCTGCTTCTTCTTGATCTCTCCGGTCTTTGAGCCGTATTCCTTTTCAGCCTTGACCGCAAGGTTGTAGAGGATGTTGTAGATCATCTTTTTTCTCGCGGCAGGCGGAGCCTTGATGAACGCTATAACACAGCTTACGAGGAAGATAACACCAAGAAGTCCGAAAACGATTTCGCTGAAGTGATTAACGATGAATTCCATAAAGATTTCCTTTCATTATTCGGCACGAGGAAGGGTTTCCTCGTCCGTTTTTTCGTTTGTATCGTCACCGCGGAGCCACGATACGACCTTGTCCGCGATGGTAATGACACTGAGCGCGCCGCCTTCGATCTTGAAAAAACCGAAGAAGTTCTCGATAAGCACGTCCGGCACATCGCCCATGATATAATAGGTCACGATCATCACAATCGTAAAGACCGTAATCATGGCGAACATCACGACAACGACCTTTTTCGAGAACCGGATAGCGGCATCAATAAACTTCAAGAGCATCACACGGTCTCCAGATACCTGAGCGCGACCCACGAATTGATCTTGTCGAGCAGCGCGTAATCATTATCACCGAACCGCGCGACATTCACCACCGTAAACTTGCGGCTGCGGACAGAGAAGGGAACATTGACACCGTCAGCGTCTCTTCCGGGAGCTTTGTACTTCGCGCCCTGAATGATCTTCACGGTCGAGCCCTTTTCGATCGCCGCTTTGATTGCCTCGAGCTCATCGAAATAGCCGTAGTTCGCGTCAAAAGCCACACCGCCGATCTTAACCGTGCCGTACTGCCAGATCATCATGTTCTTCACCGGCATCGGACGTGAAACGCCCCAGTGCGCGAGCCAGATATTCGCCTTGTCGAACGCGCCGCTCAGAAATTTGTACTTCAGATAGTTCGGATTCGTGTAAAGCATCGAACGGAATCCGGCTTTTTCCACGAGATTCATAAACATCCGCACACGATGAGTCAGCGTCTGCTTGTCAAGCACACCGCAGAACTTCGCGTCCTCAACATCAACCGCCGCCCAGAGCGCGATCTTGTCCTTGTACGGCTTTATGGTCTCGATGAAATGATTTGCCTCTTCGACAACTTCATCGTCGCTCTGTGCCGTGAAGTAGTGATAAACGCCGACCATCAGCCCAGCCTTTGCCGCGCCAACGATATTTGCCTTGAAACGCGAATCAGTGAAGCAGTAAAGATTCGCGTTCGTAACGCTGTGACCCTGTGTCGCTTTGACAATCGCGAACTCATAACCGAGCCGCTTCACTTCCTGCCAGTTAACGACCTTCTGAAAGGTCGATACATCCACACCTTTCTTCATAAGAACTCTCCTTTCGATAAAAATAAAAAGCCCGGAGGTTTTACCCTCCGGAACTTGTGTCATCCGGTCTCGCGATCGGAATTTTTTCGGTATACCTGCATTTCGGAAAAGCCGAACATCCCCAGAATACATGTCCTTTGTTCTCCCCGCGTGATGCCCGCCTTATGACGAGCTTCGCACCGCAAAGAGGGCAGAGCCGTTCGCCAGATTCAGTATGTTCATCGCGCTCCTGCGGTTTGTCCGCTTGAATTTCCGCCTGCTGTTCCGTATGAGAATCAGCCGCGGCTTCGGTCCGCGCCTCATCGACCTTGTCCGGATTCACATCTGCCTCTGTGGCAGCCGTCGACTGTTCATTCGTTTCAGCCGTTTTCTGACTATCGCCGAATGATTTAGTCGATGAATTCTCAGGAACGTCTGACTCTTTCTCCCGGGACTCATTTTTCTTCCGCTGGATATTTTCGATATGCGCCTTCTTGACCGACTCATCGACCATGCAGTATCCGATAAGCCGCGAATAAACCGCGTCAATAAGGTCATCGCTTAGCACATGACCCTCGTCATGAGCGTTTACCCGCACCTCGTCGAGTAAATCGTCCACACGTAACACATGATGGTCGCCGTCCTTCAGCGTGACGTTCTTCAGCTTGCAGTCAGAGCCGAACACGATGTACGAATGAATCGTCAGCGAATCATCCGCGAGTGCCTTTTCAAGCCACTTCAGATGGAGCTTGTTCTGCACGATCGGATTCATGAAGTACTCGCGATGGGCGTGTCCGCGCCGCCCGGGAAGCGTCTGCGTCCAGCTCTTCTGATACTCGCTTCCGAAAATCCATCCGCTGTAATTCTTCGACTCAAACACATAAACGCCAGACCCATGAATCATGATTACGTCGATCTCGGTCGTTTCGCCATCGTCTTTCGGCAGATAGAGATTGAACAGAAACCGCTTGCGCCCCTCGAAATCCCTGAGCGCATCGTAAATCTTGTACTCGCCGTTCAGGCCGCGATCGCGTGTCACCTTGCCACGTGGATTGTGAGTGACCAGATAATACTCCGATTCCTTGTAACGCTTGTTGTCGCGGTACAGTTTATACGCGCTGATAAAGGCGGCAGCCGCTCCAACGAGTAAAACCGGAATAATCACATTCCGGAAGCCAAGGGCAAACACTAAAAGAATGAATAAATAGAAAACGATTTTGAT
>CAKSVM010000028.1 GCA_934503195.1 uncultured Eubacteriales bacterium | reverse complement strand
CTTTAAAATAACAGAGATCCGCGCGGCGATCGCCGCGCGGATCTCTGTTATTTCACAGTTCGGGAAGCTCCGGCATATCCGGCGAGGGAACACGGCGCGGGACACGCTTCAGCGGATCGTATCCGAACGCGCGGCAGGAATAGTCGCGCGGGACGATGCCCTTTTTCTGACAGAGCATTTCGTCACGTCCGCAGATCGCGGTCGAAAGCCGGCAGAACGCGCAGACGCGCTCCTCAGTGTCGATTTTCTGTTTCATCAAAAACTCACCTCGCGAATATTGTACCACATTTTTTCCCTGATGTCAAGTCTTATCTCTTAAAGAGAACGTCAGCCTCGTACTTCTTGACCTCGGCGAGCCACTCGTCACGGACCGGAACGTTTTCGGTCTCGCAGTAGTAGTCCCAGACAGCCGCGAACGGATAGGACTTGTACTCTTCGAGAAGCGCGAGACGCGAGGTGTAGTCGCCTTCGAGTTCGAGCTTCTTAAGCTTTTCGGTCGGCTCGAGCATAGCGTACATGAGAGCCTTCTGCATATTTCTGGTTCCGATGACCCAGGCCGCGATGCGGTTGATCGACGCGTCGAAGAAGTCGAGTCCGATGTGAACGCGCTTTTCGAAATTGCCGCGGATGATCTCCTGAGCGATGTACTTAAGCTCGTCGTCGAAGATGACAACGTGGTCGGAGTCCCAGCGGACCGGGCGCGAGACGTGGAGCATTACGTCGTCGAGGAAGAGAAGCGCGGACGAGATCTTGTCCGAGACGACCTCGGTCGGATGGAAATGTCCGGTGTCAAGCGTGAGCATGAGGTTGTTTCTGACAGCGTAGCCGAGGCACATTTCGAGCGAGCCGATCGTGCAGGATTCAGCACCGATTCCGAAGACTTTGCTCTCGATCGAGTTCAGGTTGAGCTTCTTGTCCTGACCCGCGAAGATCTTGTCGTAGGAGTCGATGAGGCGCGCGCGGTAAGCGTAGCGGTCGATCGGAATATCCTTGAAGCCGTCGGGGATCCAGTGGTTGGTGCAGGCGGTTTCGCCAAGCTCTTTTCCGAAATACTCGGCGATGATTCTCGAACGCTTGCAGTGTTCGATCCAGAACTGACGCACAGTCTCGTCGGGGCTGGAGAGGGTGAAGCCGGTGCTGCTGAGCGGATGCGAGAAGCAGGTCGGGTTGAAGTCGAGTCCGACGCCGACCTTCTTTGCCCAGTCAACCCACGAAGCGAAGTGCTTCGGCTCGATCTGGTCGCGGTCGACCTTTTCGCCCTGAGCGTCGAGGTAGATCGCGTGGAGGTTCATCTTCTTCTTGCCGGGGATCATCGAGATCGCCTTCTCAAAGTCGGCGCGAAGCTCGGTGATGTTGGTGGCTCTTCCGGGATAGTTTCCGGTGGTCTGGATTCCTCCGGTGAGATCGCCGTCGGGATTCTCAAAGCCGCGGACGTCGTCGCCCTGCCAGCAGTGCATCGAGACCGGGATGGTCTTCATGCGCGCGAGTACCTTTTCGGTATCGACGCCGATCGAAGCGTAAAGCTCTTTCGCAAGCTCATATGCCTTCTGTGTTTTCATTTGTTTTCTCCTTTTTAAGAAATTGTAATCCGCAGGATATGTCCCGCCTGATTGTTGTAGGGATTGCCCTCAAGGTTGATCTGCGGAATCACCGCGTCCTTGCCGTCGGGCGTTTTCGCTCTGATCTCACTGTAGAACGCGCTGTGCTCGTGTCCGCAGAAGATTCCGCGGATGACGTCGGCGTTGTTTTTTATGAGATCATAGACTTCTCTTGTCGGCGCGTCGTCGTTACGGCTGACCGAGCCGATCGATGGGCCGGAGTAAAAGTCGAAATACCCGGGGTCGCAGCGCATGATCGCCTTGACGTTACTATCGGCCGGGTTTCCGGTCGAGAGCGGCTCATGCTCAAAGATCAGAAGGACGAGCCCTTCCTTTCTCGCACGGTCGATGTCGGATTTCAGCTTTCCGGCCTGACCGTCGAGGTATTTCGAGCGGCTGTTGTCGAGGACGACGGCGAGAACCTTATCGCCGACGACCTCGGAATGATAGTGAATGTCGTGTCTCCAGTGTTTCTGAAGGAGCGCGAGACGGTCCTCAAGCGGGATGAGATCGGGCTTTCCGGTCTCCATCTGCTTTGTGAGCTCATGTCCGCCGAGCGCGACGAGCGCGTCCTTGTCGACTCCCCAGATATACTTTTCGAGCATTTCAATCGAGCCCATCGAGAGATAGTCGAGCGTGTCTCCGGTGACTATCGTCTTGTCGAAGTACTTTGAGAGCTCCATTGATTTAACGATTCCGCGCGCGCTGTCGCCGTTCGCGTTCCACTTGCGGCAGACAGCGGTATAGGCGAGTTCGGGATCCTTAAGGTCTTCCTCGTTGCAGTAATTGAAATGCACGTCGGTGATCTGAAGGATTTCGACCGGTTCGCCGCCCTTGCCGGAGTCGATTCTGAAATTTCTGAAATAGACTCCGGTGTCGGTGAATTTATGTATGCAGGTGTTCTCGTCGTTTTCGGAGCCGACGACGATCTCGGACGGCTTCGAGAAATATTTCTCGGTTTCGGAATGCTTTCCCATATCAGATCACTCGCCGATGAGCTTTTTGAATCTTGCGTAAGCGTCGTCCCAGAGTGCCTTGTCGGTCTTCGGCTCGTAGCACTTGACCTCGAAGGAGTTCCTGACAACCTCGCGCGCCTCGGAGAGATCCTTGATCGCCCCGGCCGAGATCATCTGAACGGCGAGGTTTCCGATAGCGGTGGCCTCGACCGGACCCGCGTAGACCGGACGCTCGCAGGCGTCCGCGCAGAGCTGGCAGAGCGGAGCTTCCTTCGTGCCGCCGCCGACGATATTGATGAAAGGAATTCTCGTGCCTTTCATGTCGTCGATCGCCTCGACCGCCCACTTATAGCGGAGCGCGAGAGAATCGAATATCGCGCGGACGATCTCGCCCTCGTTTTCGGGGATATGCTGACCCGTCTTCTCGCAGTATTCGCGGATCGCCTTCGGAAGATTTCCGGGGACGCCGAACGCGGGATCGTCGGGATTTATGATGCACTGGCAGGGTTTCGAGGCCATAGCGGCGTTCGAAAGCTCGTCGAAGGTGAAGGCTTTGCCCTCGCGCTTCCACTGACGGCGCGATTCCTGCTCGATCCAGAGTCCCATGATGTTCTTGAGGAATCTGATCGAACCACCGAAGCCGCCCTCGTTTGTGAAGTTGTAGCCGAACGACTTGTCGGTGATGATCGGGCTCATCGTCTCGGTTCCCATCAGCGACCATGTGCCGGACGAGATGAAGATGAAGTCCTGACCCTTGACAGCCGGAACGGCGACGACCGCCGACGCGGTGTCATGTGAAGCGACGTTTACGACGTTCGCTCTGATATCTCCGAGTTCGTCGATAAGCGAGGGGAGGAGCGGGCCGACGACGGTGCCGGGCTGAACGAGCGGCGCGAACCACTTTTCGGGAATGCCGAAGGCGTCGATGATCTCCTTCGACCACTTTCCGGTGCGCGCGTCGAGCAAAGCTCCGGTAGAAGCGATCGTGTACTCGCTCTGCATCTTTCCGGTGAGGAAGTAGTTTAAGAGGTCGGGGATGTTGAGCATCTTGTCGACCGCCGGGACAAGCTCGGGATTGTCGCGAAGCTCGGCTGCCAGCTGCCAGACCGTGTTGAAGTCGCAGAACTGGATTCCGGTTATGTCATAGAGCTTCTTTTTCGGCATGAACTTCTCGGCGTAGTCCTGAATCCCGACGGTACGGGTGTCACGGTAGTGCGCCGGGTTCTTCAGAAGCTTTCCGTTCTTGTCGAGAAGGCCGTAGTCAACGCCCCATGTGTCGATACCGATCGTCGCGATGTCGCGGTCGTCGGAAAGCGCGCACTTGTTGATCGCCTGCTTGATCTCGTAGAAGATTCTGAGGATGTCCCACTGGAAGGTTCCAGCGACGGTCACCGGATCGCTCGGAAAGCGATGATTTTCGGCGAGCGAGAGCTTTTCGCCGTCAAAGGTTCCGACGATTCCGCGTCCGCTCGACGCGCCGAGGTCGATGGCGAGCATTTTCAGATTTGCCATTATCTTTCTCCTTAATAAATGTTATTTTGCTGCCAAATTCACATTTTTGACGATACGCCAAAAGTGCCGCCGCAATATACCGCGGCAGCACAGATGAGATTATTTACTTTGCGATGATAGCCTTGATCGCGTCAACCGCCGCGCCGAAAGCCTCATAGCTCGTGGCGTAGGTGTTGGGCATTTTGGTCTTTTCGTCAGTTTCAAGAGCCTCAAGACCCTTGAAGACTCTGAGGTGGGGCTCAACCGTGAGGAAGAGTCTGCCCTCGCGTTTGTCAAGTTCCTTTATGATGTCCGGGATGCGTCCGATGCCCTTGCCGGCCGGAGCGATCTTGTGGTTTTCGTCGGCGTCCTTGATGTGCATATAGTAGATTCTGTCGCCGAGAAGCTCAAAACCGTGAGGATAGGGCTCGTAGCCGCACTCGATGAAGTTTGCCGGGTCGAAGATCAGCTTGATCTCGCCGCCGAACTCCTTCTGGATATCGAGGCAGGTTTCGGGCGAGTCGCCGTAGATGCCCTTCTCGTTTTCGTGGCAGAGGGTGACGCCCTCGGCCTTCGCGATCTCAAGCATCGCGGCGAGTCTCTTCATGACCTCGGGACGCGCCTCTTCGCGGGTGACGCCCTCGGGCATATAGAAGCTGAACATTCTGATGTTCTTCGTTCCGAGGATCTTTGCCGCTTTTATGCAGTTTCTGAGCTTGTCGAGATGCGGCTCAAAGGGATCGGAGGTCTTGATTTTGCCTATCGGAGAACCGATCGACGAGATGCCGATTCCGGCCTTGTCGAGCTTTTCTCTGACGGCCTTCATCTCGTCCTCGGTGAGGTCGGAGATGTTTTTGCCGTCAACGCCGCGGATTTCCATGAATCCGACGCCGTTTTTCTTAAGGCCTTCGAGCTGCTCGTCGAAACTTGGCGAGTACTCGTCGGCAAACGCGCTGAGAATGAATTCTGCCATTTTTTACTCCTGAAAATTATTCGAAATACTGACCGTAACGCGAGGTGATGTTCTTGTAGCTGATAGCGAGGCTCTCGAAGGGATCAGCCGGGACGATGTCCTGCTCTACCATGTGGTACTTGATTCCGGCCTTGATGCAGGAATCGACGATGCGGTCGAAGTTCATGTTGCCCTCGCCGACCTCGGCCATGACCTGAGCGTCGTTGATGATGCGCATATCCTTGAAGTGGGTGACGAAGATCTTGTCCTTGTACTTTTCGATAGCGGCCGCCGGGTCAGCTCCGCCCGCCTGCGCCCAGTAGGTGTCGAAGGTGAGCATGAGATCGGGGGAAGCGTTCATTATGTATTCAAGGAAGAGCTTTCCGTCGGGGCAGCGTTCGAACTCGAACTTGTGGTTGTGGTAGAGGAACTTCTTTCCGGCCTTGGTGATCTTTTCGATCGCGGGCGCGAAGTCGTCGGCGAAACGCTTGAAGCTCTCAACGCCCCACGGCTTGTAGTTGAAGATGCCGCCGATGCCGATGCCGTCGCAGCCGAAGAGCGAGTGCTCCTCGATGACCTTATCGGTTTCCTTGAGGATGCGGTCGCCGGGAGTGTGGGTGAGGATGACCTTGAGTCCGGTGTCCTTGACAGCCTTTGCGATAGCCTGTGCGCTGACCGCGCCGATGCCGGATACCTGAACGTACTTATAACCGATAGCGGCGATCTTGTCCATTGTGCGGGCAAAATCCTCTTCGGTCTTCATGAAGTCGCGGACGGTGTAGAGCTGCGCTCCGAGAATCATTTTTTCCATGATAGGTTTCTCCGTTTCATTTGAAATTTACATATTTATTATACCAGAAAACCCGGGTGAATGTAAAGGGGTTTTCGGATTTAATATCGGATTTAATAAAAACCGCGCGGATTTGATTGGAATTTTATATTGAGTTCATATTAACGATACTAAAAGTTCATATTTTATTACCAATCGGTTCGTTTTAACGCCGTGTCACTTGCCGCAGCGTTTGCAGACGCGGGACTTTCCGGCCTTCATCGCGTTGTCGACGCTTCCTGAACGGATGTTTTTCGAGCGCGAAAGGCTCGGACAGGATTCCTTTATGTGCCAGACCTCGCCATTATCAACCCAGAAGACTGTTCCGGTCGAGTCGGGGTCGCCCATTGGCTGAGCCGTCGTTTCAGAAGCGGTGGTTCCGGGAGCTGATTTGTCGGGGATCGTGCGGTCAGGAACCGACGCTGTCTCGGGCTTTGCCGTTTCGGGCGCGGTTGTCTCTTCTTCAGGCGGTTTTGGAGCTGATGTCGCAGGCTCGGATGTCATGGGCTTGTCCGGCGCGGAGGTTACGGGCGCGGGATTTTCGGGTTCCGCGGCCGATGTGACCGGAGGCGTCACGGTCGGCGTGGTTTCAGGAGCTTTTGTGACAGGATCGCTTTCCGGAATCTCCGGAACCGTCTCAAAGGCGATTGTCCCGCCGGGATCCTCGGTATCGTATCCGGATTTTTCCGGAAGCGTGTCGGCCGCGCGTGAAATGACCCTGAGATCAACCGTTTCTATGTCGCTGTCCTGACATGATCCCGACATAACGGCGACCGCCAGTATGAGCGCAATGAAAATCGCTCTCATAAAATCACCTCTTTCCGGAAATTAACGGCCTTTCGCGTCTCAATACAATTTTATCACAATCGGCCTGAAAAGTCAAGAGGTGACGCGACTTTTTCCGACAAAATTCAGCGTTTTATGCCCATCATGTCAAGCACGGCGTCCTGTCTCGCGCGCATATCGCGGTCGGCCTCATCGCTTGTCAGATGATCGTAGCCGAGAAGGTGAAGCACCGAGTGAACGGTCAGAAAAGCGACCTCACGCGTGTAGCTGTGGCCGTACTCGGCCGCCTGCGCTCTCGCGCGCTCGAGATTCAGCACGATGTCGCCGAGCATCACGGCACCGGTCGTGCGGTCGGTGTCGGCGTCCGAGTCGTCGCCGCTCATTATCGGGAAGGAGAGAACGTCGGTCGGCGAGTCGATGTTCCGCTCCTTTTTGTTGATCTCGCGGATTCCCTCGTTATCCGTGAAGGTCACCGAGACCTCCGCGCTCTTTCTGAAATCCTCGTATTCGAGCGCGGCGTAGATTGCGGCCTTGACGAGACAGCGAAGCTCGGGCGAGTCATTTTCCTTATCCTGTTCGTTTGAAAAATAGATGTAGTGACGCATTATTCATTCTCCTTCTTTACTCTGAAGCGGTTGTTTCCGGGAGAGCCGGACGCTTCGTTTCTCGCGGCTCTCTGTTTGTCGTAATTATCATAGGCGAGGATTATCTTCTGCACGAGTCTGTGGCGGACGACGTCGCGCTCGGTGAAGCGGTGGACGGCGATATCCTCGATTCCCTCAAGTATCTTTACCGCCTCGGCGAGTCCGGATTTCTTGCCGAACGGAAGGTCGGTCTGCGTGAGATCCCCGGTGACGACGGCCTTTGAGTTGAAGCCGAGGCGCGTTAAGAACATCTTCATCTGCTCTGGCGTCGTGTTCTGCGCCTCGTCGAGGATTATGAAGGAATCGTCGAGCGTCCGTCCGCGCATATAGGCCAGCGGCGCGATCTCGATGACGCCGCGCTCCGAAAGCCGCTGATATCCCTCGACCCCGAGCATCTCATAGAGCGCGTCGTAGAGCGGACGCAGATACGGATCAATCTTGTTCTGGAGATCGCCCGGCAGGAAGCCGAGCTTTTCGCCGGCTTCGACGGCGGGGCGCGTGAGGATTATCCGCTCGACCTTCTTGGATTTGAGCGCGGTGACGGCCATCGCGACGGCGAGGAAGGTCTTTCCGGTTCCGGCCGGGCCGATGCCCATCACTATCGTGTTCTTCTTTATCTCGGAGACGTATTTTTTCTGGCCGACCGTCTTGGCTTTGATCGGCTTTCCGCGCGAGGTGAGGCAGATCGTGTCGTCGTCGAGTCCGGCAAGCTCGTCCTTCATTCCGTCGTTCACCATTCCGATGACATAGTCGACGTTCTGCGGTGTCACCGCGTCGCCGAGTCGGGCGATCCTTTTTAAGTATCCGAGCGCGTCGGCCGCCTTTTCGACCTTTTCAAGGCTCTCGCCCGAGACGCTGACCGCGTTTCCCGAGCCGGACATTCCGTCCTTTGCCTTGATTGTGACTCCGAACGCCGACTCTATCCGTTCTAGATTCACGTCAAGCTCTCCGAAGAGCTTCGCGGTCTGATCAACCGAGTCGGTCATTATTATTTTTTCGGGCATATTTCCTGTCCTTTCAATATGTTTCAGTTTTTATCCGTGAGGATTTCGGCCTCGCGCGCGATGTTCCGAAGCACTCTGAGGCGGCAGTCGATCACGTATTTTTCACCGTCAAGATAAGCGTTGACCTCGCGGCTCAGAAGCTCGCCGTCAAGCTTCGCGCACTCGCTACGGAGCTTTTCGAAGGCCGCTTTTCTGGCTTCCTCCGGGGTGAGCGTTCCGGTTGTGGTCTCGCATTCGTAAACGATTTTTTCGCACACCGTGACCGGAACCTCGATTCTTCCGAAGAAGCATAGTTTCCGCTCCCTTTCTATTATATCACAACTTGTGGGCAGATTTCCAGTATTTTTGAAAATTTTGAGTGAAAATCTGAGAATTTTAATCGAAATTTCCCTGAATGTCCGCCCGGTGCGCACTTTTTTCTCATATTCAAGCGGGATCTCCACCTTTATGCCGCGTTTGACGCTTGCCATCACGACTCCCCGCGCGTGGACGAGACGGAATCCGGCGATCTCTCCGCTTCCGTAGCCGACGATCGGCCCTTTCGGGATCTCGACGACGCCCGACGCCAGAAGCTCTCCCGCGCGGACGGGTTCCCCGGCCGATTTCACCTTTGTGCCGCGGTAAATGTCGACGCTCTCGATTATCCCGTCCTCGTCGGCGACGAGATTGCGCGGCAGATTCTCGTCGGGAGTCTTTTCGGGGAGAAGCGACTCGCGAAGCTCGACCTTCGCGTGCGTTCCGAGCATATTGACCGCGATCCACGCGACGCGCCGGTCGCTCTGGAGAAAATCGCTGTGGAGCTTGTCAAAATCGACGCCGGGAATGTAGGTTCCGATCCCGAAGCCATGCTCCGAAAGCTCGCTTATTATTTCATTCGCGGTAAGCTCATCATTTCCGCACACCTCAATGTCCCAGACGAACGAGCGGCCGGACAGGATTATGAAAGTGAAGAAAATCAAGCCGATGATTATTCCGGGACGCTTTTTGTAGCGTGAAAACAGCTGTCTCGCGCCGCGCTCCTCGAATGAAAAAGGAATTCCGTTTTTGGTCAGAACCGACTCAAACGCGCGGCATTCGGGTAAAGGAAGCGAAAAGACAAGTCTACCGCCCTCATTCCGCATCTCGCTCTCGACTTTGCATTTCACGAGAAGGCAGGCCGCTTTTTTCGAGAATTCCGGCGCGATTTTATATCTCCGCTCGCCGACGCACCAGTCAGTAAACTCTCTGAACATTTATTTTGAAACCTCCGTGGCGTTCTCACCGAAAACGACGCTTCTAATCGTCCCGGTTATCCGCATCGCGCCGCCCGAGAAGTTGCGCAGTTCGAGCGAGCTTCCGCGGATCGTGACCCTTCCGTCGCAGAGGATGAGGATTATCGTCTCCTCGGAATAGACCTCAAGCCCGTCGCATCCGGTTATCTCAAGCTCGCGGTTTCCGTACGCCTCGATCCGCGAGACGCCCGAAAGCACGTCGGCCGGGATGTCGAGCGAACGCCGGATTCTCTCGAGTATCGGCACTTTGTCCGTTTTATTCATATTCCGCCCCTTTCGCCTGATATAATGTAATACCCGCTTCCAAGCGGTCATGATAATATATGAAAAAGGAGACGCGATTATTATGCGGATAGCCAAAAAGAGGACGCCGGAGCTTATCGTCGGGATCGCGTGGAGTCTTACGCTGTTTTTGTTCGCCTTTCTGATACGTTCGCCAAAGCTCGCGGCGGGGGCGGTGAGGGAATCGCTTTCGGCTTGCGTTACCGGGCTGATTCCGTCGCTTTTTCCGTTTCTGGTGCTGACCGGGATTTTCTGCTCGACCGGACTCTGCGGAAAGCTTTCGGTGATTCTTTCGCCGCTCGCGGGGATAATGGGACTTCCGGCGGCCGGGGCGTCGGCGGTTTTTCTCGGCGCGCTCGGCGGATTTCCGACCGGGGCGGTGATTTCACGAAAACTTTTCGAGTCGGGCGGTATAACAAAGGACGAGGCCGGAAGGCTCGTCGCGGCGTCGAACAACGCCGGACTCGCGTTCTGCGTCGGGACGGTCGGATCGGTGCTGTATTCCGACGCGTCGGTCGGGTGGAAGCTCTGGGGGATTCAGCTTTTCTCGGCTTTTCTTGTCGCGTTTGTCTCAAACGCGTCATTGCGGGGAAAAAAGGCGGGGAAGCCCTTCGCGAAGCCAGAGCCGGAAATTTCCGCGCCGACGGACATTCTGAGCGCGCGCGGACTCATGTCGGCCTTTTCGGACTCGGTGACGGGAGCGGCGATGACGATGCTTAAGATCTGCGCCTTCGCGGTCTTCTTCGGGGTCGTCGGGAGAGTGGTGACTCTGATCGTGCCGGGGGTTTTCGGCGTCGCCGCGCTGTCGTTTCTGGAGCTTACGCTCGCCTCGATAAAATCCGCCGCGCTCGGGAGAGCCGGGCTTCCGTTCTGCGCCTTCGCGCTCGGATTTGCCGGGATGAGCGTTCACGCGCAGGTCGCGGCGGCGCTTTCGGGAAGCGGGATCGGAATGCGGAGATATTTTGTCTCAAAGCTCGCGCAGGGGCTTATTTCGGCTCTTATGACAGCAATTCTATGTTAAAATATTGTCGTTTCTGTGAGATTTGTGCAGTATCCGCCACTTAAATTTTCAATGAATGTGATTATTTATCATTGCAAAAAGGATTAAATTGTTGTATAATATTATATAAGACAGTTGGCGGGAATCTCCGCCAGTCAGCAAGAAAGGAATGGTCATAAAAAATGTCATACACCTTCCACGGCGGAATGCACATAAACGAGCATAAGAACACCCGCCGATGTCAGGTCGAAAAAATGCCCGCGCCGAAGACCGTCGCGATTCCGATGTCACAGCATATCGGCGCGCCCGCCTCGCCGATCGTGAAGAAAGGCGATATCGTCGACCGCGGTCAGGTCATCGGAATTGTCGAGGCCGGACTCGGCGCGCCAGTGCATTCGAGCGTCTCGGGAAAAGTGAAGGAGATCGCCGAGCGCAATTCCGCGACCGGGCAGAAGATCCGTTCGGTAATCATCGAAAACGACGGCGAGGATCGTCTCTCGCCCGAGATAACCCCTTGGACGAAGCCGCTTTCCGAAACGACGACCGACGAGATTATCGAGATCGTCCGAAAGGCCGGAATCTCGGGAATGGGCGGCGCGACCTTCCCGACCTACGCGAAGCTGAAATCGGCTCTCGGCAAGGTCGACACGATCATCGTCAACTGCGCCGAGTGCGAACCCTATATAACGGCCAACCACCGTCTTCTCCTCGAAAACCCAGACGCCGTGATAAACGGGCTCAAGATAATCCTCAAGGCCTTCTCGCTGCGCGAGGGTACGATCGCGGTCGAAGACAATAAGCTTGACGCGATAAATCTACTTGAAGAGCGTATTGTCGGCTCCGAGCTTGTCAGGGTGAAGGTCCTGAAGACGAAATATCCTCAGGGCGACGAGCGTCAGCTGATCTACGCGCTGACCGGAAAGGAGCTTCCGGCCGGAAAGCTTCCCGCCGACGTCGGCTGCTGTGTCTTCAACGCCGAGACCTGCGCGGCGATCTACAACGCCTTCGCGTTCGGAATGCCGCTCATCGAGCGCATCGTCACGGTCGACGGCGACTGCGTGAAGACCCCGAAGAATCTTCTTGTTCCGCTCGGAACGTCGTATCTTGATCTCATCGGGCAGTGCGGGGGACTCACCCGCCGTCCGAAGAAGGTAATCAGCGGCGGCCCGATGATGGGATTTGCGCAGTGGGACATAAACGGCGTCGTAACCAAGGGAACCTCGGCGATACTCGTTTTCTCGGAGGACGTCGAGAACCGCGTGAACCTCGAACCGACCTGCATACGCTGCGGACGCTGTGTACGCGGATGTCCGATGCGGCTGATGCCCGCTTATCTCGCGATGTTCTCGATGCAGGGAAAGCTCGACATGGCCGAGCAGTTCGACGTGATGAGCTGCGTCGAGTGCGGAACCTGCTCGTATAACTGCCCCGGACACGTTCCGATCGTACAGTATATAAGAGCGGCCAAGGGTCAGATAAACGACCGCCGCCGCGCCGAGAAGGCCGCGCTCGAAAAGAGCCGCGCCGAAAAGCCCGCCGAGCCTAAGCCCGAGGAAAAGAAGGACGAAAAGCCAACGGACAAGACGGACACAAAGCCCGCGGACAAGCCCGAAGGAAAGGAGAATGACAAATGATGGACAAGACTCCTGAAGAAAAGAATCAGGCCACGGAAACGGCCGGGGAAGCAAAGGCGGCCGAAACCGCCGGAACGGCTGAGCCGGCGGCAAAACCTGAAGAAACCGCGCCCGCCGAAGCCGCCGAGGCTCCCGAAAAGGACTGGCACGAATATATCCCAGAGCTTCTGACCGTCTCGCCGTCGCCGCATCTTCGCACCGAGGACACGACGCGCTCGGTGATGATCGACGTCTGCGTCGCCTTGATGCCCGCGCTTATCTGGGGAATTTACATCTTCGGACTTCGCGCGCTGACCGTGACGCTCGTCTCGGTGATCTTCGCCGTACTCTCCGAGTTTTTATGGGAGAAATTCATGAAGAAGCCGCTGACAGTGACCGATTTTTCGGCCGTTGTAACCGGAATTCTCCTCGCGATGAATCTTCCGGTCTCGGTTCCGCTCTGGATGCCCGCGATCGGCGCGGTTTTTGCGATAATCGTCGTAAAGCAGCTTTTCGGCGGAATCGGAAAGAATTTCGTCAATCCCGCGCTCGCCGCGAGAGTTTTCCTCTTTGCGTGGCCGTCGCATATGGGAGCCGAGGCCTTCACCGCACCCGGAACCAAGCTCTCACCCTTCGCGATCTCGATTCCGTCTGCCGACGTCGTTTCGAGCGCGACCCCGCTCGCCGCTCTCAAAACCGGAGGCTCGCCCGGAATTTCGATGTTCGACATGATCCTCGGTAACGAGGCCGGGTGCATCGGCGAGGTCTCCGCGCTTCTGCTGACCGCCGGATTCATCTATCTGCTCGTCCGTAAGGTCATCACGTGGCGAATCCCGGTCGTCTATATCGGAACCGTCGCGGTAGTCACCTTCCTCGCCTCGAAGACCTCGCTTCCGTTCGCCTTCGCGGGACAGGAAATCTTCTCGGGCGGACTCTTCCTCGGCGCGATCTTCATGGCGACCGACTACACGACCTCGCCGATCACCGAGAAGGGACGCACGATCTACGCCGTCGGATGCGGACTTCTCACCGTTTTCATCCGCTACTTCGGAGGATACGCCGAGGGCGTCTCCTTCTCGATACTGATAATGAACCTGCTCGTGTGGTATCTTGACCGCTACACGAAGCCTGTGAGATTCGGAGGTGCTTCTGATGGAAAATCAGGAAAAAAAGCCTGAGTCTATCTCTGACGCGAAATTCATACTCACGATAACCCTGAAGCTTCTCGTAATCAGCGCGATAACCGCGCTTCTCCTCGCCGGGGTCAACGCGCTCACCGCGCCGACGATCGCCGCGAACAACGAGCTTGAGAAGAAGAACGCGATATCGGTCATCTTCCCCGACGCCGACGACATTCAGCCCGCCGACGTGACCTCGGACGGAGTTGACTCGGTTTATCTTGTCATGAAGGACGGCGATCTTCTCGGATACGCCGCTTCGGTCGCCCCGGTCGGATTCGGCGGCGAAATGGACATAATGGTTGGTGTCAATACGAGCGGAACGGTCGAGGGGATCAAGATCGTTTCGCACGGCGAGACTCCCGGACTCGGAAGCCGCGTTGACAGCGATTCCTTCCTCGGTCAGTACAATGGCCTTGGCGGTCTTCTCACGGTCGGAAAGGATATCGACGCGATAACCGGCTCGACGATCTCGTCAAAGGCTGTCACAAAGGGCGTGAATTCCGCGCTCGACGTCTTCGGAAAGATCTTTTCGGAGACCGACGCGATAGGAGGTCTCGAATGAAATATTCATTTAAGGATTTCAAAAACCAGATGCTCGACGGATTCTTCGCGAAGAACCCGGTTCTCGTGCAGATGCTCGGAATGTGTTCGACGCTCGCGGTCACGACCTCGGTGACGAACGCGCTCGGAATGGGGCTCGCCGTCACGGCCGTCCTCATCTGCTCGAATATCTTCATCTCGCTTCTCAGAAACTTCATTCCGAAGCAGATCAGAATCGCCTCGTACATAGTCATCATCTCGGGATTTGTCACGGCGGTTCAGCTGCTGATTCAGGCGTATCTCCCCGCGCTCAACAAGACGCTCGGGCTATTCATCCCGCTCATCGTCGTCAACTGTATAATCCTCGCGCGCGCCGAAGCTTTCGCCTCAAAGCAGCCGGTTCTGCCGAGCGCGGTCGACGGGCTTTCGATGGGACTCGGATACACCTTCGCGCTGATTCTCGTCGCGGCGGTGCGTGAGCTTATCGGCGCGGGAACGCTCCTCGGCTTCAAGGTAATGCCCGCGTCCTATGAGCCAGCGATAATCTTCATCCTGCCGTCGGGCGCGTTCCTGACGCTCGGATTCCTCATCGCGCTGATGAACAAGATCCAGAACTCGATTAACGAGAGAGCGAAGAAGGAGGAGACGAAATGAATCTCGATTATTTAATCCACATACTTCTCCTGATGCTCACCGCGGTGCTCGTGGAGAACTACATTTTCTCAAAGTTCCTCGGAATCTGTCCCTTCCTCGGCGTCTCGGACAAGCCGGACACCGCGCTGGGAATGGGATTCGCCGTGATGTTCGTCATGACGATCTCGTCGGCGGCGACATGGGCGGTTTACTATCTGATTCTCGTCCCCTTCCACCTCGAATATCTCGAGACGATCGCGTTCATACTGATCATCGCCGCTCTTGTTCAGTTCATCGAGATGTTCCTTCGCAAGTTCATTCCGTCGCTCTACGGGGCGCTCGGAATCTATCTTCCGCTCATCACGACAAACTGCGCGGTGCTCGGCGCGGCTCTCCTGAACATCCAGAACGGATACGACTTCATCGAGTCGCTCGCCTACGGCTTCTCGTCGGCGGCCGGATTCACGCTCGCGATTGTGATCTTCGCCGGAGTGCGTGTGCGGATCTCCTTCGCCGAGCCTCCGAAGAGCTTCAAGGGAATTCCGATCGCGATGATCGCGGCAAGTCTGATCGCGATGGCCTTCTCGGGCTTCTCGGGAATGTCGTTCTGACTTGGAGGTAAACGATGGATAATTTAACTAATATTCTCTTTGCCCTGATGTGGTTCGTGATCCTCGGCGGAGTTCTCGGACTCGCGCTGGCGATCGCGGCGAAGGCTTTCGCCGTCAAGGTTGACGAGCGGATTCCCGAGATTCAGGAAAAGCTCCCCGGCGCGAACTGCGGCGGATGCGGATACGCCGGATGCTCCGCGCTCGCCGAGGCGATCGTTAAGGGCGAGGCGAAGCCCTCCGCCTGCGTTGTCGGCGGCGCGGCCGTCGCCGACGAGATCGCTAAGATCATGGGCGTCGCGTCCGAGGCCCCGGTAAAGCTCAGAGCGCAGGTGATGTGCTCGGGAACGGCCGAGTTCGCGAAGAAGAAATACATCTACGAGGGCGCGCCCGACTGTCTCGCGGCGACAAAGCTCGGCGGCGGAGACAAGCTCTGTCCGAACGGCTGTATCGGACTCGGAACCTGCGCGTCGGTATGTCCCTTCGGCGCGATTAAGATCGAGAACGGACTCTCGGCGGTCGACTACACGAAATGTCAGGGCTGCGGAAAGTGCGTCGAGGCCTGCCCGAAGCATATCATAAAGCTCATTCCTTACGACTCGAAGGTCTGGGTCGGCTGTATGTCGGTCGACAAGGGCGCGGTGACGCGTTCCTACTGCGAGGTCGGCTGTATCAGCTGCAAGCTCTGCGAAAAGACCTGTGAGTCGGGCGCGATCCACGTGAACGATTTCGTGGCGTCGATTGACTACTCAAAATGCACCGAATGCGGAAAATGCGTCGAAAAATGCCCGAGAAAGATCATCTGGTCGGACAAATCGCAGGAGAAGCTCGGCGTGACGCTCGCTCCCGACGAGATTGAAGAGCCGAAATGATTCAGGTTTTCTTTGCCGACTGCCCTGAGAGCGACGAACATCGCTACGGACACGTGCTCGCGAAATACGCGATCAGGAAGGCCTTCGGAAAGGACGCGAAACTCGTTCTGACACCGCACAGAAAGCCCTCGGTAACTCTCCCGGGGGCTTATCTCAGTATCTCGCACAGCGGCGGAGTCTGCGTCGCGGCCGTTTCGGATTCCGAGATCGGAGTCGACATTGAACTGAGCGAAAGAGACGCCGGAAGGATCCGAAAGCTCGCCGCGAGATTCTTCTCAAAGGACGAGACCGATTATGTGATGGCCGACCCGGAGAGGAGATTTTACGAGATCTGGTGCCGTAAGGAGAGCTATGTCAAGTACACCGGAGAGGGGTTTACCCGGAGTTTTTCGGGATTTTCGGTTTTTGACGTCCCGGAACACTTCAGTTCGTTTGAAATTTATGGTCACTATGGCTGTATATGCTCTCTCGAAAGCGCGAAAATCGCGCCGCGGTTTGTGAATAGTGCTGAAATTTCGGAGTATCTGTGATTTTTTCTGGTTGGCTCTTGAAAAATCGTTAAAAAAGGCGTATAATATAATGAACGATAAAATCAAAGATTCTACGGAGGAAAAACACATGAGCACACTTCACATAATCGACCACCCGCTTATCACTCATAAGCTGACGATCATGCGCCAGAAGGAGACCGGATCGAAGGATTTCCGCGAGCTTCTCGACGAGATCGCGATGCTGATGGGTTATGAGATCACCCGCGACCTTCCGCTTGAGGACATCGAGATCGAGACTCCCGTCTCCAAGATGACCGCTAAGACCATCTCCGGCAAGAAGCTGGCGATCGTGCCGATCCTGCGCGCCGGTCTCGGCATGGTCGACGGAATCCTCAACCTCGTCCCGGTCGCCAAGGTCGGTCACATCGGACTCTACCGCGATCCCGAGACCCACAAGCCGGTTGAGTACTACTGCAAGCTCCCTAGCGACATTCAGGATCGCATCACGATCGTTGTCGACCCTATGCTCGCCACCGGAGGAAGCTCTTCCGACGCGCTGACGATGCTCAAGAACAAGGGCTGCAAGTCGCTCAAGCTCATGTGCCTTGTCGCCGCTCCCGAGGGAGTAGCCAAGGTTCAGGCCGATCATCCCGACGTTGACATCTACGTCGCCGCGCTCGACGATCATCTCAACGAGCACGCGTACATCATCCCCGGACTCGGAGACGCCGGAGACAGACTCTTCGGAACGAAGTAATGAAATTATAAAAAAAGGCGGAAGGCCACGGTTTTCCGCCTTTTTTGCGCAAAAAATTTACTTTTATATATAGAAATCGCCGTCCGCGTGTGATATAATTATCTTTACAACTATACTCACGGAGCTTTTTTAATGCGGACTCTGTATATAAAAGAAAACGACGCCGGGCAGCGTCTTGACAAATTCCTCTCGAAGGCGGTCAGGGCTCTCCCGAAGTCTTTGATGTATAAATCAATACGCACCAAGAAGATCAAGGTCAACCGCAAGCGCACCGAGATCGGATATATTCTGAACGTCGGCGACACGGTCGAGCTTTTTCTCGCCGAGGAATTTTTCGCCGACAACGCCGCCGAGCTGTCATTCACTCGGCTTACGCCGCACCTTGACATAATCTACGAGGACGAGAATATAATGCTCCTCGAAAAACAGCCGGGTATGATCGTCCACTCGGACGACGAGGAAGAGGTCAACACGCTCATTTCGCACGTCAAGGCCTATCTCTACCGCAAGGGCGAGTACCGACCGGAGGAGGAGCAGTCCTTCGCGCCCGCGCTCTGCAACCGGATCGACCGGAACACCGGAGGAATCGTCATCGCCGCCAAGAACGCCGAGGCTCTGCGCGTGATGAACGAGAAGATCCGGAACGACGAGCTTTCAAAGTTCTATCTCGCCGCCGTTCACGGGCGGCTTCCGAAAAAATCCGACACGCTTCACGGCTATCTGAGAAAAAATTCCGACGATAATATCGTCGACGTGATCACCACACCGCGCCCGGGATACAAGGAGATCATCACGAAATACCGCGTGATCGACGAGACGAAGGAGCTTTCGCTCGTTGAGGTCGAGCTTGTCACCGGACGGACGCATCAGATCCGCGCGCATTTCGCGTCGATCGGTCATCCGCTTCTCGGCGACGGAAAGTACGGCGTCAACCGCGACGACAAGAAGCAGGGCTATAAATTTCAGGCTCTCTACGCCTACCGCCTTGTCTTTAAGTTCAGGCCGGGCGAAAAAACGCTTCTCGACTACCTTGACAAAAAGTGCTTTGAGGCTGACAAATCAAAAATCTGGTTTCTGAAGGAATTCAACTGATATGAAAGTGACTTTTCTCGCCAGCGACTGCTGGAATCCCGTCCCCGGAAACGACGCGTCGGGAATACTTGTAAACGGAAAATATCTTTTCGACACGGGATACTTTCTCGCCGAAAATCTGAAACGCTGCGGAGTTGAACCGCAGGAGATCGAGCATCTTTTCTTCACCCATATGCACCACGACCATTACATGGCACTGCCGCAGATACTTTTCTGGTATCTTCAGGCCGGAAAGGATCTCAGAAGACTTCATATCTACGGTCCGAAGAAGGATGTGCGGCACGTCGTCGATCTCGCGATGGCCTTCCTTCAGGCCGGTGCCGACAAGCCGTTTTACAATAACTGCACGTATCCGTCGGTTCACGAGCTTGAGCCGGGCGATATGATCGAGCTTCCCGATATCGAGATTGACACCGGGTCGTCGCTTCATCCGGTCGACTGCATCTGCTACCGCCTTGAGGAGCGCGAAACCGGAAAGGTTCTCGGCATCACGGGCGATACCTTCTACCGCGAAAATATCCCGCAGACTCTCCATGACTGCGATATCTTAGTCCACGAGACCGCGCTTGCCGACGGACGCTCGGATATCAACAATCCGCCGTCCTGCCTGCATTCGAGCATCGACATCGCGCTGATCACGGCGCGTGAGTCGCGCGCGAAGAGGCTTTTCGTGATCCACTTCGCCGAGTCGAAGGCCGAGAGCGTGAAGAAATCGGCCGCCGGGCTTTCGGATATCGAGGTCGTTTATCCCGAGAGATTCGTCCCGTACGAGGTCTGACAACCGAATATCACGGCTTTTCCAGAGATCTGTGGAAAAGCCGTCTTTTATTTTATGATTTCGATCTGCTCGTAGTTTTCGAGCGTCAGGCTGGTGTGATGGAAAAGTTCACGGTCGGAGAGAATGTCGGCGCGTCCCGCGTCGATCACGTCCTTCACGCTCATGCAGCCGGACAGATCCTCAATCAGGATTTCGGCCGACGCGATGAGCTTCGTGTCGTCGGAGCGGTCGTAGACCTTAATGAAAAGTCTGGCACAGGCGCGCTCGAAAACCGCCTCGTCGGACGGAATAAGAACGTCGGGACGGAGATCGCGTATCCTGAGCTTTTCGATTCGGTTATATTCCCGCATATCCTCGCGTACATTCAAAAATGTGGGTTTTACCGAGTGGAAATCCGAAATATTCGGCTGAATCACGAGTCTGTCATATCCCGTGGCTTTCGCGTCGCGGTTGGAGTTATCGAGGTTTTCCTTCGATTTCCCGAAGCGGAGCCAGCTCTCGCCGATCGCGGCCGAATATTCCGCCTCGATCTTTCCGTCGGCCTCGAGGACGATTATCGGGTCGCGGTAGAGCCATTCGTCCTTAGCCGTCGAAAAGGTCGGGATCTCATTGCCCGACGCGTCTTTGATCACCTTATTTTCCATCAGCGCGCCGGCGATGAGCCTGTCGGAAAGCTCTGAGAGGGCGCGGGTTTCGCCTTTTTCGCCCGGGACATTCGCGTAGGCGCGGATTTTCAGAAGATGCTCGGGTTCGGCTTCGGGAGCTTCGGCGAGAATCTGATTTGTCGGTTTCAGGCGGCTTCCGATCTCGACGGCGGCCGCGATCACGCCGATCACGGCGACAACCGCCGCCAGCGACAAAAAGTATATCACGAGGGGATTTCGCTTTTTCACACGATCACTCCTTTTTTGTACTATTGTAGCACATTATTTTACCTTTGTCAAGTATCCGGCGGATTTTTTGACGTTTGTCACAAAAACGTCCGTCTCGCTTTGTGCAAAAGGACGGTTATTGATTTTTTTCTTGTAGAGCTTGACAAATGAACGACAATGTGGTACAATTATAGTATCAAACCGAAAGGACAGAATCCATGTACAGAAAAATCATCTCACTCTTTCTTATCCTCGCGCTGACTGTCGCTCTCTTTTCCTGCGGCTCGGACGGCGGGACAAAGCTCACGAACGTCTTCGCGCCGACGATAATCGCGAAGATCGACACGGGACACGAGCTCCTCGGCGGAATATGGCGCGGCGGCGAGTTTCACACGGCTTTCATGGACGATCATAAGCTCTGCTTCCTAACCGCCGGGGCTGAGACGACGGCAAGCTATCCCGAAATGCCCGACGCGCCGGGCGGCGGAGTCTATCCGCAGTCCTTCACGCTGACCGACGACGGCGATCCGGCCGTCGCGTTCCTTATTTCAACCGACGAAGACGCTGAGATTTTGGCATACGTCGCGGTCTATTCGGGGACGTCGATGAAGTCGTTCGAGCGGCTTGAGGGCTTTTCGTCGCCGATTGATTTCCTTTATGTCGGGAAAGACCTTACTGTCGCGGCTTCGGAGGACGAAATCGCGGTGCTTTCCGGCGGCACGGTGAAGATTTATGAGGTCGGCGGCAGGGTGATTTCGCTTGACGGTGGGAAGATCGGATACGAGTCGGACGGGAAGTACTATTTCGCCGACGTGACAGCCGACGGAATTTCGTCGCCGACCGTGGCGGGGATTCAGAATGTCAGGAATTTCTGCTTTTCTGACGGTATTTACGCCGATACGGCCGACGCGGTTTATCTGATCGCGGACGGAAAAAGCGAGGTAGTGATCGACTGGAAGAACTCCTCGGTCGACCATTCGCGGATCGCCGATCTCTTTGTCGAAGGCCGCGACAGCGCGTATTATCGGCGTGTCGGCGGCGCGTCTGGCAGTCAGGAGCTTATAAAGCTCTCCCGCGTTCCCGACGGAAAAACGGCTGAAAAGA
This sequence comes from uncultured Eubacteriales bacterium, assembly GCA_934503195.1. Lineage (GTDB taxonomy): Bacteria > Bacillota > Clostridia > Oscillospirales > CAG-272 > Flemingiibacterium. The sequence continues at coordinate 13,993 of CAKSVM010000028.1, read as the reverse complement.
CGCTGATAACGCTCGGAATCACTGCCGGATCGACGGTCCTCAGTCAGGCGGTCAGCGACTTCAACCAGACGAACGGAGTCTATCACATCGAGGTCGCCGACTACAGCCCGTCCAAGAAGAACGCCGACGGCATAAACAGGCTCGGAATCGAGATCGCCGCCGGGAATATTCCGGATATTCTCCAGTATGACAGCCGTCTTGACCTTCCGCCGCTTGAGAGAAGAGGCGCGTTTGTCGATCTCTCTGAGTTCATCGAAAGCGACAGTATGCTCGATATCTCCGATTTTCCGGCCGGAATCGCGCGAGATGGAAAGATTTTTGTCCTCCCCGCGTCGGTCACGATAAAGACGATGGCCGCTAAGACCGAGACGCTCGGAAAGAACGAAAAATTTGATCTCGACTCGCTGATCTCGATCGCGAAGGCGCATCCCGATTCGTTCGTCTCGTTTGAGGACAACCGCGCCGGACTGCTCGAAAAGCTCATTCTCTCGGACGAAAAATCGCTTACCGATGAGAAATATCTCGGAAGGCTGCTTGAATTCGCGAAGAATCTCCCGGCGGAATATCCGGTTAATTTCCTTGACGAGGACGAACGCGCGGATTACGACGCCGACAATTCCGGAATCTACCGCGACGGAAAATCGCTTTTCTATACTAAGGATCTCCGGAACCTCAACGACTACATGACGCAGAAATGCGCGTTCGGCGAGGAGTATTCGGTCGTCGGATATCCGGGAGAAGCGGGCGGGGCGACGATGATCGAGCCCGCGCTGGCCTTACTTGTGTCATCCGACTGCGCCGAAAAATCCGGCGCGTGGGAGTTCCTTCATCAGCTTTTGACTGGAGACTATTATGCCTTCGGAAGCTCGGCGAACTTCCCGGCGGCAAAGTCCGGACTTGACCGATATTTTGAGACGGCAAGGAAGACGAAATTCTGGTACAATCCGTCGGGAACGGCGGTGGCGAGTGAGACGAAATTCGATAAGAGCGGGTCGTATGAGATTGAGTTCGGGGACTTTGATGAGAAGCTGATCCGCGATCTCATTGAAAACGGAATCTTCACCGAGTCTGACCGGAAGCTTGTCTCGATCGTCTCTGAGGACGCGGCGGCGTATTTTTCGGGCGCAAAGGAACTCTCAGAAATCGTGAAAATCATATCGGATCGTGTCGGAACGAGGCTTTCGGAGCTTGGAGGCTGATTCAATTAACAAAAAGATCTCGCAGAGTTCATATTAGTGTGGTATAATTTCTGGGCAACGATATTAAGGGGTATTTGCTCATGGAAACCAGAATTATTACGTCGGGCGGGCAGAATAAAAAAAGCCCGCTCGATCGGCTCTCGTCGGCTCCGGTCGGCGTTACGCTCTGCATTCTGGCGGCGATTTCGGTCGTACTTAACCTTACTCTTGAGATACTCGGACGCAGATCGGTTTCCTCCGCCTTTTCATATCTCGCCGTTCATCCGGTGATGTTTTTATATAACGCGATAATCATTCTTTTCACGCTCTCGCTCTGCCTTGTGATAAAAAAGCGGGCGGTGATGCTGTTTTTCCTGACTGTTCTCTGGATCGGACTCGGAGTGGCGAACTGTATTGTCCTCGGCTACCGCTCGTCGCCGCTCTCGGCGATCGATTTCACGATCGTTAAGAGCGCACTCGGACTTTTCACGCTTTATCTCTCGGTCTGGCAGATTATACTCATCGCGGTCGGAATCGCCGCTTTTGTCGCGCTTTCGATAATTCTCTGCGTGAAATGCCCGAAATGCCGCGTGCCGTATCACAAATCGCTCGCGGCTGTCGCGGTTCTGGGACTTTCGCTTGTGCTTATGAATATTTTCGCGTCGGAAATCGGTGCGATTGACTACACGTCGGGTGAGCTTGCCGACGCGTATGACTCGTACGGATTCGCGTACTGCTTCGCGCGCAGTCTCGTTTCGCAGGGAGTCAAGCGTCCGGAGGACTACAGCGACGACGCCGTGGACAAGCTGCGCGACGAGCTTTCGTCGCTGTCAACGGAGACTCCGCCGGAAACGGAAGGCGCGCCCGGCACTGAAGAAAACGTGGCGAAAGAGGGACCCGATATAATTTTTGTCCAGCTCGAATCCTTCTTTGACGTCCGGCGCGTGAAGTGGCTTGAGACGTCGGACGAGGTCACGCCGAATTTCAACCGGCTGAAGGACAACGGCACGTCGGGATATCTCAGGATGGAGAATGTCGGCGGCGGCACGGCGAACTCGGAATTCGAGGTGCTGACCGGAATGGATCTCGATCATTTCGGTTTTGGTGAGTATCCGTACACGACGGTTCTGAAGAACCGTTCGTGCGAGAGTATCGCGAACGATCTTAAGGAGATCGGTTATTCGACCCACGCGATGCACAATCACACGGCGACCTTTTATGATCGGCATATAGTCTATTCGCATCTCGGGTTTGACAGCTTCACTCCGGCCGAGATGATGAACGGACTTACCTACAATCCGCTCGGCTGGGAGCGCGACGAGGTGCTGACGGGCGAGATAATCTCGGCTCTTGACTCGACTGAGGGCAGGGATTTCGTCTTCGCGGTGACGGTTCAGGGACACGGAAAGTATCCGGAGGAATTTCCCGACCGCGACGACAGCTATCCGGACTATGAGATTTCGGATGACAGAAACGGCTTTATCGGAGTTCGTGACCTGACGGCGGCTGAAGATGATACGATGCCCGACCAGAAGAGCGCGGAGTCGAAGAAGCTGGCGGAATACTCGTACTATGTGAATCAGCTCCGCGAGACCGACGATTTCATCGGAGAATTGATAGCGGCACTTGAAGAGCGGGGCGATCCGGTGGTTGTCGTGTTCTATGGCGATCATCTTCCCGCGCTGCCGATAACCGCCGACGAGATCGACGGAACGCTTTTCGACACCGATTACGCGGTCTGGACGAACACGGATCTCTTTGACGGGGAGAAAGGCGGGGACTTTGAGGCCTATATGCTTTCGTCGTACATTCTCTCGGTCTGTGGGATTGACGAAGGGGATATAACGAAGCTTCATCAGCGCGAGCTCGCGTCGGGAGAAAATCTGAACGTCGAGCTCAGACTTCTCGAATACGCGCAGCTCTACGATCCGGACGAGCCCGCGAGATACGAGCCGACCGAAATGCGCTTCGGAACGCGCGTACTTTCGGTGACGGGCGTCGAACGGGCCGGTAACACGCTTTATATAACCGGAAGCGGATTCACCGAACACTGCGCGGTCGTGCTTAGCGGATTCACGAAGGCGGCGGTCTTCGTGTCGCCGGAGCTTATCAGGGTTGAGAACGTCTACTTTTCCGAGCGGCTTGACGGGGTTCTGTGGCTGGCGGCCGATGGAACCGAGCTTGTGTCTGTCGACGTCGGAATCGTGACGCCTTAAGGCCGGAGCCGCCGCGCGCGGCGGCTCCGCGAGTTTCCGGATTCATTCGTTCGCTCTTTCGAAGGCTTTCGCGAGCGCGTCCCACGTCGCGCGGTCGACGTTCCCGGTCTCGGGCAGTCCGTGAAGACGCTGAAACTCCGAAATGTCCTTCGCCGTGTCCGTGTCGTAGATTCCGGTCGGCGGCTTTCCCTCTATGTCGGCGTAGACGTGCGCCAGAAGCCGCAGAATGAACTGAATTACCGCGACTATATCCGACCTCTCGTCGCGCGCGACGGTGTATCCCGGCTCGCCCGGATAGACTCTGAGCGCGAGCGGGGGGCTTTTTTCTTTTTCGGCCAGAAGATACGAGCTGTAGAGCGCGTTCCATGTCCCAAGGTCGATTTCCCCGGTCACCGGGAGTCCGTAAAGCTCCTGGAATTTTCTCACCGCCGCCGTCGTCTCAGGTCCGAAGATCCCGTCGGGGTGGACCAGCGGGATCACGCCGCCGCTTTTATAATGGAGCGCGTTCAGATACTTCTGCGCCGTGTATATCGAATCAAAATCGTTTGTGATTCTTCTCATCGTAGCCTCCTGTCATTCTTCGCGGAGCGTGCTTCCGCCGAACTGACCGTCCGCGGCAAAGTCGCCGTAGAGGAGATCGCGGTACGCGTCGGCGATCGTGTTCCATGTGTTGATTCTGACTATCCCGTCGACCGGGAGTCCGAAGAGATTCTGCGCCGCGTAGACCGCGTCGCGCGTCGCCGTTCCGAAGACTCCGCTGACCTCGACGGGCGGGATCTGCGGATAGGTCTCCGAGAGCCGCGACAGGTATTCCTGTAGAAGTCTGACCTCGTTCCCCTGCATTCCGAGCGAGAGCGCGTAGCCGGGGTAGGGAGTCACCGGGGTTCCGGTGTAGAATTCGGGCGACGACGTGACGATTCCGCGGTAGACGTTGAAGAGCGTGTTCCATGTCTCGGCGTCGACGATTCCGGTGACCGGAAGTCCGTAGAGCCGCTGGAACGCCTCGACGGCGTTCCTTGTCGCCGGGCCGAAGATACTGTCGATCGCGATATCCGGAATCTCGTCGGTGTTCTCGGAGAGGATCGCGAGGAAATATTGCAGCTGCTTTATATAGATTCCGCTGTCGCCCTCGCTGAGTATCTCGGGGAACTGCCGCTCGATCTCGCCGAGCGTGACTCCTTCCGAGTCGAGCTCATTGAGCTTCTTGACTCCGTTGTAGATCCTGATTATCTTGTACCAGGTGCTTTTTCCGATGATTCCGTCCTGTTCAAGGTCAAAGATCCGCTGAAACTCGCGCACGGCGTCCTCGGTTCCGGTCGTGTAGATTCCGTCGACCGGATAGATTTTCGGAATCGACGGATAATTCGCCGATATGCGGTTTAAGCGTATCTGCGCCGTCCTGACGTCCTCTCCGACCTCGCCGGGGCGGAGCGCGCGGTAGGGAAGCGACGGAACCGGAGTCTGCACGGGGGTGTTGAAATTCAGATTGATGTCGTTTCCGAAATAGCGTTGCAGAATCTCATACGGCGTCAGACCCTGTTCGGCGAGCGTGACGGTTCCCCACTGCGAAAGTCCGTCGCAGGTGACGGTCGTTCCGCTGCAATACTGCGCGAAGAGGGGTTCAACCGCGTCGTCGCGGTAGATGTAGGTGTCGAAGATCTCGCCGACAAGCCGGCTTATGTTCTCGAAGATCTCGCGGTTATTGAAGAAGGCCTGATCGTAGGCGGTCGAGTTCGTTATGTCGAAGTCGTATCCGCGACTTCTGTAGTATTCGGTGTAGATACGGTTTAGGGCGAAGGAGATCTGCGCGTAGATATTCGCGCGGATCGCGTTTTCGGGCCATGTCGGGTAGATCTCGCTTGACGCGACGTTTGCGATGTAGTCCTGAAACGGAACTGTGACGTTCGGCGCGTCGGAATCGGGCGGGCCGAGATGGACGGTTATTGTTGAGGGAATATAAGGATATGAAGGCATTCACTCACCCCGAAGCTGCTGATTTTCGTTTCCGGGAATATCGAGTCCCGAACGCGGATAGACGTTCGCGCTGTCATGCTCAGAGAGCGGAAGCATCTCGACGGGCTGGATCGAGGTTATCCCCGAGAAGACCGGGACACCCGAGTTCGTGACCGGATAGTATCCTTCCTTTTCGATCTCGATGAGATACGACGCGTAGGGCTTGGCGGTTCCGGGGCGCATTGAGATATCGCGGTCGGGCGCGGGAAGGGAGATTTTCGGCGTCTTGCCGCTGTTGTCGGTGACGACCGAGGTTACGAGCGGATTTCCGGGCGTGTCGCTGTCATAGATCGTGACTGAGGCGTCTTCGAGCGGGATCGCGCCGCACGCGGTCGTGACGTTCACGATGAGGTAACCGATATTCAGGTCTTTTTCCATTAGCTATCATCAACTCCTTGGATGACGGCGTAAAGCCGTGTTCTGTTGACATTATAGCATTTTTTCCGGAATTTGACACAGAAGAAAGAAAAAATCTCCCCGGCTTGATGGTCGGGGAGATTTCGTGGTTGGTTATCAGAGCTTCATTCCGCCGTCGACCGTGAGATCAATACCGGTGATGTAGCGTCCCTCGTCCGAGCATAGGAGAAGCGCGGCTCCGGCGCAGTCCTCAGCCTTTCCGGCGAATCCCGCGGGGATTCCGGCGTAGACCTGCTTCGAGTATACAGGATCGGCGAGAGCGTCGGCGTTTCTCGGAGTAGCGATGACTCCGGGCGAGAGGTTGTTGATCGTGATTCCGAGCGGCGCGAGCTGCTTTGCGAGATTCGTCACGAGATTCATCTGCGCGGCCTTTGACGACGCGTAGACCGCCATGTCCTTATGCGGCTTGTACTGCTGAACGCTTCCGATCGTGACGACACGACCCCAGCCTTTTTCCTCCATGTGCGGCGCACAGAGCTGAATCAGGCGGAGAGATGACTTGAAATTCGTCTGGAGCTGGATTTCCATCTCCTCGGGCGTGATCTCATTCCACTTCTTTCTGAACTGAATCGAGGCGTTGAGGACGAGAATGTCAAGCTCGCCGCCGACCGCTTCGAAGAGCTTTTCGGCTCCGTCGGGCTTTGAGAGATCGGCCACGGCGACTCCGAGAACCTTCGCACCGTTTTCGCGGATTTTCGCGGCCGCCTTTTCGCACTTTTCAAGGCTTGTCGAGCCGTGAATTATTACGTCGGCTCCCTGCTTTGCCAGACACTCCGCGATCGCGAAGCCGATGCCCTGCGTCGAACCTGTGATGAGAGCTTTTTTTCCTGTAAGATCAAACATTTTGAATCTTCCTTTCATTATATTTCGTTTTTTGATTCTGAAAAATACGCGAAGATACTTGACAAACGCGCTTTTACGCGATATAATATCAGTATAAAAGACTTTGCGTATGTTTCGAAATGGGGTGACTTTGATGAACAAGACCGAGATCATGTCGGAGGACGGGAATCTTCTGCTTAAGCTCTACTATTCGACCGCCGCGCCGTCAAAGCGCGCTTATCGTGAGCATCATCACACCGAGCTTGAGCTTTCGCTCGTGAAGTCGGGAAGCGGAGTCTATACGGTCGGCGAGCGTCAGTACGGTATCGCGCCCGGGGACATATTCCTCTTCGGAACTCACGAGGAGCATTACATAACCGACATCACGGACGGAATCACGCTGATGAACCTTCACTTTGAGCCGAGATTCATCTGGGCGGGGAAGGACGAGTTCTTCGACGCGAAGTACTTAAAGATCTTCTTTGACCGCAGCGACCGCTTTGAGAACCGCCTTGACCGCGGAAATCCCGCGACCGGAAAGATCCGCGGACTGCTTCTCGAACTCGAAAGCGAGCTTGACAACATGAGACCCGAGTTTGAGCTGATGGCGAAGGTGAAGCTTCTCTCAATCCTCGTCCTGCTCATCCGCGAATACGATTACGTTGACGCGCCGGACAAGACCGGAAACTACAAATTCTACGGCATCAGCGCGGCGATGAAGTATCTCGACACGAATCTCTCAAAGCCGCTGACGCTTGAGGAGCTTTCCGAGAAGGCCGGACTTAACAAGACGTATTTCATCACGCTTTTCAAGAAGCTCAACGGCGTCACTCCGTGGGAATACATAACCGCGAAGCGGGTTGAGCGGGCGAAGGAGCTTTTCCTGCGCGGTGAAAAGAGCGTTACAGACGTGGCCAGAGTCTGCGGATTCGGAAGCCCGTCAAATCTGAGCCGGGTTTTCCGTAAAGTGACCGGATTCACTCCGTCCGAGTGGAAAAAGCGTCACGAACCCTGACAAAGCTGTCCGATAACAATATTTTACCACATCATTGCGCTTACGTCAACAATTATATTTCGAAGTTTTTTGCATATATTTCACTTTTACCGATTTTTCTGTGGTCAGGAGGAACAGATGACAGACGAGTTTATAAAAAATACCGCGCTTTCGCAGTCGGCGATCGACCTTGGATGCGAACCGGGCGATTTCCTCGCGTCAGACGGGCGCGTCGTTATTTCGAAGACCGATTCCCGCGCGAGAAGGTATCTGAAGCTTCCGTTCGTTTTTCAGCTGGTGAGCTACGGTTCGAACGCGGTAGTTTCCTGCCGTGAGGAGCTTGTGGGATTCGCGAAAGGGTTCATCGCGCGCGAAGATTTTTATCACTGCTTTGAGACCCCGGCGATGTACGAGCTGAATTCCGCGCTTGAAAATTACGGCGCGCGGGTGAAATTCATGGCGGATTATTATCTTCCGTCGGTGAGGCTTATAGAAGAGGCCGTGAAGGCGAACCGATGCGATTTTAAGCTATGCGTCCTGACCGCGAAGGATTTCGAAAAGCTTTATCTTCCCGAGTGGTCGGACGCGCTCTGCGCTGACCGCCGCGAGCTTGACGTTCTCGGAGTCGGCGCGTATGAGATGACGACGGGCGGTGATAAGCTTGTCGGACTCGCTGGCTGCTCAGCAGACTGCGAGGATATGTGGCAGATCGGCGTCGACGTACTTCGGGACTATCGCGGTCAGGGAATCGCAAAGGCGATCGCAGCGAGGCTCGCGGCCGAGATTATGGAAAGAGGAAAAGTACCGTTTTACTGTGCGGCGTGGTCGAATATCCGCAGCCGCAGGTGCGCTATGTCATCCGGCTTCCGTCCCGGCTGGGTCGAACTGACAGCGGCGTGTCGCCGCTGACAAAAGTCAAGGTTTGATTTACAAAAGCGTCAGTTTGTGGCCTATCTTGTAGTTTTTGGGCTATGCCCAAAAACCGTTCGGGCTATGCCCTCACCTGCCGTGATAAGAGGAAGAAACGTGGGAAAAGTGCGCGGGCGGATGGCGCAGCGGCTCGATTTGTAGGTCTTGCTTAAGGTATTTCTCGCGGTGATAAGAAATTTTTTAGCATTTTACCACGTTAAAGTGCTTGACAATCTTACGAAAATGTGGTATAATTTTTACATCACAAAAAAACATTCACGGAGGACACAACAATGAAAAAGATTATCGCACTCGTACTTCTGGCGGCAACGGCCTTAACGCTTCTCGCGTCCTGCGGAAGCTCCAAGAAGTATATCGTACTTGACGACAACTTCGGCGCGGAGGAATACGCGATCGGATTCCGCAAGGACGATTACGCGCTCGCCGCGAAGGTTCAGGAGATCCTTGACGAAATGGGCAAGGACGGCACCGCCGGAACAATCGCCGAAAAATGGTTCGGCAACAAGGACGCTTTCCTCACCGGAAAGGATTTCCCGCGTGAAATGAAGACGGTCGCTGGAGACGATTCGCTTCAGTACATCCTCGACAAGGGCGAGCTTGTCTTAGGACTTGACGACAGCTTCCCGCCGATGGGCTTCAGCGATTCCAAGACCGGCGAGATCGTCGGATTCGATATCGACCTCGCTGAGGAGGTCTGCAAGCGTCTCGGTGTCAAGCTTGTCAAGCAGCCGATCGACTGGAACTCCAAGGAGATGGAGCTTTCGTCGAAGAACATTGACGTCATTTGGAACGGTATGTCTGTGACCGACGAGCGCACCGAAAACTTCTTCCTTTCGAAGCCCTACATCGCCAACGCGCAGATCATCATCGTCGCCGAGGATTCGCCGATCAAGACCAAGGCTGATCTCAAGGGCAAGAAGGTCGGACTCCAGAAGGGGTCGTCCGCGCTTGAGGCGGTAACCGCTGACGAGGCTACTCTCGCGCTGATCAAGGATGGCGGAGAGATCGTCGAGTTCGCGGAGAACCTGACCGCTTACCTCGACCTCAAGGCCGGACGCATCGACGCGTTCGTTGTCGACAAGGTTGTCGGTGAGTACATAATCAAGAATAACTGAGGGTAAAAAGAGTGCCACCCGCGGGAAGTCCCGCGGGTGGCTTTTCGCGTCCGAAGAAATCGGATTCTTTGTAAACAATCGCCGCGCCGGCTTGACTTTCGACCTGTCCGGGTGTATAATATGCTTACTAATAATAGTTAGGAGACTTCGAATGAAACGTCAAGCGATAAATTATCTCGGACTTCTCGGGCTTTTAAGCCTCATATCCTACGCGGCGGCGGTGATTTTTTCGCCGCTCGCTTATCCCGGCTACGATCGGCTCGCGCAGGCCGTGAGCGATCTCTCGGCCGATTCCGCGCCGTCAAGGACGCTATGGAATCAGCTTTCCTGCCTTTATATGCCATGCGGAATTGTCTCCTGCACGCTCTGCGCGTTGGCGGCCGGAAGGTCGGAGCGGCTTGTGAAGCACGGCGTCCGGCTCTTCACGCTTATGAGCTGGGTTTCGGCGGTCGGATACGCGGCCTTTCCGCTTTCTGACGCCGGGACGCCGGACGGATTCCAGTCGATAATGCACCTTGTCGTGACCGCGGTCGTCGTGATCCTCTCGATCATGTCGCTTCTGATCCTTATAATCGGCGGACTGCGGAAAAAGCCGCGTTCGCTCGGAATCTGCGCGGCGGCCGCGCTTTTCATGATGCTTTTCGGCGCGGTCGGAACCGGGGCTTTTCCGTCTGAATATTTTGGAATTCCCGAGAGGTTCAGCGTCTTCGCCGCGACCGGATTCTCTGCCGCGCTCGGAATCCATCTCTTCGCAGGATATTTCGACGCCGATTCTTCGGAAAGGAACTGAATCCCGCGAAAAACCGCCGCGCGGAAGCTTTGATTCTTCCGCGCGGCGGTGATTTTTATAGATCGGGTTTTGTATTTTAGCGATTATCTGTCCTCGTCTTCGAGCGAAAGCCCGTCGTACGCAACGCCGATTCTGTACGGAAGCTCCAGCGTCTTTATGTAGTCGCAGAGCCCCTTGTGAGTCGTTCCGATCGGCGCGATGTGCGTGAGCCAGATTTCGGTGTCGGCCGTGATCGTCGACTGGCTGTAGAGCCTCTCGAACGTCCTGAGCGCGGTGTGGAGATTCATGTGGACATTCGAGTTCTTTCCGTTATCCTCAAGTATCGGCATCGTGCATTCGTTTATCAGGATGTCGATCTTATGCGATTTCAGGAACTCGAACGTCTCCTCAAGATAATATCCGCTGTCAAGCGCGTAGTAGAGCGTCCGACCGTCTGTGAGCTTTATGAGATAGTTTGCCGAGTTTTTCTCAAAGACCGTGTGGTGGTTTCCGCGGAGAGGTGTGACCTCAAGTCCGCCGATCTCATAGGTTTTTCCGAACTCGAGCTTCACGAAATTGACGTCAGACGGCTTTGTGTAGGCCTCGCGCCCCTCGGTGACCGGTGAGGTCATGATGAATTTGTCGATTATCGAATAGCCGTCGTCGGTGAAGTAGACGTTCAGCGGCTTATCGGACTTCTTTCTCGCGACCGAACGCGTCCAGAGGACCATGTAGTTGAAATGATCCTCGTGCGTGTGGGTGTAGAGGACGTTTTCGACGTCATAGAGCGATTCGCCGAGCTTCTGCGCCGCGGCCGTGAAATCGGCTCCGATGTCGATCATGTTCTTGTCGTCGATCCGGAAGGACGAACGGAGCCGAAGCTCATGTCCGCCGTGTTCGCGGGCATATTCGCAGATCGGGCATTCGCAGAAGGGAGTCGGCGTGCCTTCTCCCGCGCTCGTTCCCCAGAATCTCAGTTTCTTTGACATTGTAAATATTCTCCTTCAAAGCGCTGCGGACTTCCGCGCCGCCTATCAAAACAGCCACTCCCCGGACGGAAAGCGGCTTGTTTTTTTCTTTTTGACCGGAAATTATTCAGCGGTCTCCTCGGTGGTTTCGGTCTCGCCTTCAGCGGGCTCCTCACCCTCGGCGGGTTCCTCGGTCTCGCCCTCAGCGGGCTCCTCAACCTCAGGCTCTTCGGGCTTTACTTCTTCCCAGCCGGCGAAGAGTTCGAGAGCGGATCCGGCCCTGATCTCGGTGACGGCCTCGGTGAGAGCCTCATCTTTGAACCAACCGGTGAAGGTGTAGCCTTCGCGCTCGGTAACGTACTTCGAAAGATCGATGGTCATTCCGAGGCAGGTGAGAGCGGGCTTGAGCTCGCTGCCGCCGTTCGTCTTGAACGAGAGCTTCGAGAAGAGCAGGCCGGCCGCCGAGGTCGGGATGGTCATGGAAGCGGCGAGAGCGGCCGCGATTGCGAGAGTAGTGATTTTCTTCATTTTTGTGATAACTCCTTTTCTGCCTGTTTCAGGCAAAATTTTTATCATAATGATTATATCACATCTTTCCGGAATTTGCAAGAGGTTTTGAAGAATTTTTTTACGATTTCAGGAATTTTTTAGGATAAGCTGAATAAATGAGGTTTTCACGCGAAAAAGGCTTGGATTTATGGGCTTTTTCGTCGTGAAAACAACCTTAAATCAGCGTTTCCTTTACATTCGTCGTCAGCCGTCGATTCCCTTGTAGGTCTCGATTACCTCGGCAAGTCCGGTGAGAGCCGCGCTCTCCTTGCTCTTGTACCACGAGGCGAAGTCCTCCGCGCCGTTCACGACGAATTCGCGCACGCTGGTGAGCCCGTCAAGCTGGGACGCGTAGACGTATCCGAAGTTCGTGAAGGCCGACGAGTGGATGAGATCGAGCATCTGCGCCGTGGCGTCGTCGCGCGAGTACTTGACCTTCAGCGCGACCTCGTAGTAGGCCGGGGTGACCGACTTATAGTTGAAGAACGCGAAGGCCTCGCAGACCGCGCCGATCATATCGGTTTTCTTTGAGGTCGTCGGCGCGACGAAGACAGTCGTTCCGTCGTGGACGAGAGTCGAATACTCGTCGCTCTCGAGGAATTTCGGCATGCAGACGATTCCGTAGTCGGTCTTCATGTCGCGGAAGGTGTCGGCGTAGCGGAGCCATGTCGGCGCGAAGAGAACCTGTCCGTTCTGGAACATCGGAAGCTCCTCGGTGAACTGGTTGTTCGGCGCGATAAGGAAGCCCTGATTCTCGTAGTAGAGCTTGTGGAGCAGCTCGGCGAAGGAGACGGTCTTTTCGTTGTAGAGCGTCAGCTCGGGGATTCCGTCCTTGTTCTTGGTCGTTGAGCGGATGCCCGCGCCGTAGACGAAATGCTCGACCGACTTGTTCTTTGAGCCGAACGCGCCGAACTGATCCGCCTTGTCGACCGTTCCGTTTCCGTTGAGATCCGAATACGCGCCGCGCGTGAGCTCGTCGAACTTCTCAAAGGTCCACTTGCCGTCAAAGACGAGATCGTAGGGTTCGTCGGGATCCTTGTAGATCGACTCATAGAGATCCTTGTTGTAGTAGATGCAGCCGAGGGATTTCAAGTACATGAGCGAGATGTCGCCGATGAGGAAGAACTTCCGCTCGCTTCCGACGACCATTTCATCCATGTATTCGTTGTTCCACCACGGCTTGTCGAAGTCGATGTACTGATCGTTCGCGAAGTTGTGGTAGTAGCCCTCAGAGACATACGCCTTCGAGTAGGACTGATGAACCGACGCGAGATCGTAGAGATCCTCGCCAGCGAGAATGACCTTCGCGAGATGCTCGGCGGTCTCCTTGGTGTTGTCGGAGAAGACGATCGGATTAAGCTTGACCTTGAGAAGCTCCTCGACGCTCCGGTTGCGCGCGACGACCGCGTCGTCAACTACGTCTCCGGTTTCCTCGGCGGTGACGTCCTGAGCGTAGGTTTTTTCGCCCGCGTAGAGGATGTTGATGGTTTCGCCCTTGAAGTCGAGTTCGGGAAGGCCGATAACTGCGTTTTCGCGGTTGATTTCAGCCGGAGTGGTGACCTCGGGCGTGGTTTCGCCGCCCTCGGAGGTGGTTGTCTCACCGCCGATCACATCGCCGCCAGAGCCGCAGGACATTGCCGATAGCGAAAGAATCAGTGCCAGCGCGAATGATAGTTTTCTGTTGTTCATTTTGATTTACCTCGATTATGTTAATTCTTTTGCAAAACGCGAAATGCGGATTTAACAATAGAATAAAAAATAGAACTATATTTCAGCGAAAATTATATCACACGCACCGCGTTTTGTCAAGGCGTTTGCCGAATCATCTTCAAAAAATCAATATTCTGCGGATTTTAATATTCGAAAAACACATATCCGCTCTGGAACAGTCGTCAATGGCGCGATAGAAACTATGTATTTTGTGATTTTTATTTGATTTTACGCGGTTTTTTTATTGATTTGATAGACGGAAATCTTCTTATAAGCCCGCGCAAGTGTTTATAAAACCTTGCGAAAATGGCT
>CAKSVM010000027.1 GCA_934503195.1 uncultured Eubacteriales bacterium | reverse complement strand
TTGTATATTTCCTTGGTGGGGTGCCGGACAGAATGATGGATCGAATCAAAGAGTTCGATTTGTATGATATTTTGATGCAACATGATGGGATTCTGATGGGCTATAGTGCCGGTGCTGTCATTCAGTTAGCAGAGTACCATTTGTCTCCCGATGATGATTACCCCGAATTCAGGTATTATGAGGGGCTTCCTTATCTGAATGATTTTTATTTGGAAGTTCACTATGAGGGGACTTCGAAACAGGATGAGTCGATACAACGGGTACTTGCTGAACGTGGTAAAACCGTGTATGCAACCGCTGTGCGAGCTGGCGCAATTCTCGTGGATAATGGAAACCTTAAACTGCTCGGTGATGTCAAAATTTTTCGATGATGTATGCAATAGCGTAGGACAATTATGTTTGACAAACAAGTTACAGCATTGACTGCCATTCTAAAAGACAAAGATATGAAAGATCCGCGGGAAAAATCCCCGCGGATCGCTTTTTTTTAGGCAACACCGCATAATTCGCGGCTGACGCCTTAATCCCCGGCGATGAGCCACGCGCCGAGCGCGGCCGCCGTTTCCGAGGTTTCGTCGTCGATTATGATTTTCTCCCCCTGAATGAGCGTGTCAAGGGCGGATCTGAACGGTTCGCTCCCCGCGATCACGACCGGGTCCCCGTCGGGACGAAGCGACATGACGTCATCCTTCAGCACCGCGCCGAGGAGGAAGGCGTAAAGCCTTTCCGGGTCAACCCCGAGGAAATTCCCCTGAACCCGCGTCTTGAAAAGAGCCTCGCTCATCCCGCGCTCCGCGGCGTAGTCAAAGCCGAGTCTGAGATATTCCGGATCCATGTGAGACGGGAAAACTCCCTTTATCGAACGCGAGAGTATCGTGTTCTCGGCCGCCGCGCGCGAAAGCTCGCCCGAGATGGTTGTGCGGAAGGAGACGATTCTCCCCGCGCCGTCGGTCTTCACAATCTTCATGTGCGAGCCGGGGAGGATGACCGTGGCGCGTTTCACGCCGGTTTTCTCAAGGATTCCGCAGAGCTCGGTCTCCTCGCCGCGCATGATGTCGAGTTCGCGAAGCGGCTTTGTCCCGGGATCGGAGAAGGTTTTCACGCCCGGGATGAAGACAAGCGGAAGTCCGGTTACCTCGGGCATACTCACCGTGACGAGCGAATTTTCAAGCTCCTTTACTCCGGCCGGGGCGACGATGTGCGGGATTTCGCGAAGTCCGGATTCCGAGCCGATCATCCCCGAGAGAACGATTTTCGCGACCCTTCCAACCGCTCCGGGATTTTTCCCGGTGAGTTCCGATATTCCCTCCCTGACCGCGCTTATGAGCCCGGGACGCCCCGATCTCGCGCCGACTCTCTTCTTTATCCGGTCAAGGATCACGCCGTCTTCCACAAGCGTCAGACGCGTGTTGGTGGTTCCTCCGTCGATCGCTATGATCATCATTTTTTCTCACACATTCCGGCGTAAAGTCTGGCGTTTTCGGAGATTTTATCAAGATCTCCCGCCTCGCAGAGTGCCTTGTTCGCGATGGCCGAGCCGATTCCGAAGCCCGCGCATCCGGCCGCGAAATAGTCGGGAATCATATCCTTCGTCACCCCTCCGACCGCCAGAAGCTTTACGTTGCTTATCGGCGCGAGCACCTGCTTTATGAACGCGGGACCCAGACATCCGGCCGGGAAAACCTTGATATAATCGGCTCCGGCCTTTGAGGCGTTCACAATCTCACTCACGGTCATCGCGCCGGGGATCGAGACAAGGCCGATAATCTTTGTGTACTCGATGATAGCCTGATCGGTGTTCGGCGAGATTATGAAGCGTCCGCCCGCCGTATTGGTCAGCTTCAGCTGATCCACTGTCGTAACGGTTCCGGCTCCGATGTACATACGCCCGTCGGTGTGCTTTACGGCGGCCTGTATCATCCGCGCGGTCTCGCGGTCAGAGGTCTTTCCCGACGAGTCATAGGTTATCTCGGCCATTCTGACGCCGCCCTCATAGAGCCTGTCGAGTACGTCCATAAGCATATTTTCGGGGATTTTCCGGAGGATAGCTATAAGGCGTTTCTCCTCCATTGTTTCATAGATTGTATTCATTGTTCACAAATCCTTTCAGTCATAGAGTCCCGCGCCGCGGTAGCCGAGAAGTCTTGACAGCTTCATGGCGGCCCGCGGGAGAATTCCGGTCGTTTTCGCCTTCATTTCGTCGGTGAAGGAGACTTCGAGCATCGAGACGCTGATCGCCGCTATTACCTTCCCGGTCGAGTCGCGGACGGGGGCGGCGGTGCATCTCACGTAGGAATTGTCCTCGCCCATGTCATAGGCGCAGCCGCGCTCACGGATTTTCGCGAGTTCCGAGAGGAGATCATCGACATTTGTGATCGTTGACGGTGTTCTTGACTCCATTCCCATCGCGGCGATTTCACGCACCCGCTCCTCGGGCATCCCGGCGAGCATCGCTTTTCCGAGTCCGGTGAGGTACATGGGTCTTCTCGCGCCGACCGGAGAGATCGCGCGGATCGGCTTGTCGGATTCCAGCTTTTCGAGATAGACGACGTATCCGTTGTCCTCGACGGCAAGGTAGCAGGTTTCGCCGAAGGTGTCGCGAAGCTCCGAGAGAATCGGCCGCGCGGCCTGCTGGAGATCGGTTCCGGCGAGGTAGCTCATCCCGACGAAATATGACGTGGGTCCGATCACATAGGTTTTCGCGCGGTCGTTTGTTCTCATTATGAAGCCGCGCGAGGCCAGGATGTTGACGATATCAAAAATGCTGGTCTTGGGGTATCCGAGCTTGTTCGTGATATCTGTGACGGTGAGCGGTTCGGTGCTGTCGGCGAAGAGTTCGAGGATCTCAAGGACGCGCATCGCGGAATTGTTCATGGTATGCTTCCCTCTTTCGTATTTGCGATTCTGATTCTATTATATCACACTTTTCCCGAAAAGTCAAGTAATTTGTTTTGTTTCATTTTTTTCATCGAACCTATTGACAAACGCGCTGTGATATGATATAATATCCGTGAAAAAGAAAACGTGTTCGTATATGCGAACAAAAGGAGCGACAGATGGAAAAACTCTACAACAACATTATTCTTCAGGACGATTTCACGTCAAAGCCGTCGGACGCGAGGAATGTCCCGTACCTTAAGAACCCGCCCGAGGTGATAAACATAAATATCGGGCGTCAGCTTTTCGTCGACGATTTTCTCATTGAGTCGACCGACCTTTCCCCGGAATATCACAAGGCGAAAAAATATGAGGGGAACCCGATTCTTTATCCCGAGACGCCGTGGGAGAGGACTCACTCCCCGGTCGCCTGCCCGAAGTCTGGAGCGGTGATCTTCGACAAAAAGGAAAAGCTCTTCAAGATGTGGTATGAGGCAGGCTGGCTCGGTCAGATGTGCTACGCGTACTCGACCGACGGAATAAACTGGATCCGCCCCGACCTTGACGTCGAGCCGGGGACAAACAAGATCCTGACCTTTGCCGGGGTTCCGGGCAGGAGCGGCGGATATCCGCCCGAGTTTCTGCGTCCCGACTCGACAACCTTCTTCATCGACGACGACGATCCCGACGAGAGCCGACGCTACAAGATGTATCTCAGAAATCCGGGGGACTCGTATCGCGGGATCATCGGAACCTCTCCCGACGGAATTCACTGGGAGAACCTGAAGCGCACCTGGATCGTCGGCGACCGCTCGACCGCGTTCTACAATCCCTTCAGAAAGAAATGGGTGTATTCGATAAGATCGCTTGAGGGACGCGGACCCAGAGCGCGCGAATACCGCGAGTGCGACGATCTCTATGAGGCGACGACATGGACAAAGTGGGGCGGAACGCCTTGGATGGCGGTTGACGAAAAGGATCTCCCCGATCCCTACATACGGGTGCAGCCGCAGCTTTACAACGTCGACTGCGCGGCCTATGAGAGCATAATGCTCGGAATGTTCGAGATCTTCAAGGGACCCGAGAACAACTTCTGCGGCGACCGGGGAGTTCCGAAGATAACCGAGCTTGAAATCATGTACAGCCGCGACGGATACAATTTCTCGCGTCCCTGCCGCGACGCCTTCATCGACGCCTCCAGAGTCAAGGGAAGCTGGGATCGCGGATACGTTCAGTCGGTCGGCGGCGTGGCGATTCCGGTCGGAGACGAAATCTACATTTATTACAGCGGCTTTGGCGGCGACGAGAGATTTGACCGCTCATTCTCGTCGGATGACAACGAAACCGGAATGTACATGAACGGCGCGACAGGTCTCGCTAAGCTCCGCCGCGACGGATTTGTGTCAATGAACGGAAACGGTACGCTCACAACGCGAAAGCTTGAATTCTCCGGCAAGGAATCCTTCCACGTGAACTGCGAGGGTTCGGTCAGAGTGACTCTCCTTGACGGCGAAAACGCGGTCGGCTCGGCGGAATTCTCCGGCGACTCGACAAACGCCGGACTTTCATTTGACCCTGAGACTATAAGAAACCTCCGCGGAAAGCCGACGCGAATCAGATTTGAGGTCAGCGGAAAGCTTTATTCGTTCTGGGTAGAATAAACATATGAAAGGGGTGACGGCTCCGCCGGACCCCTTTTTTTTGACGAAATCCGCGAAGTGCCTTGACAAACCGCGCGTTTTGAGTTATAATGATATGAATCAGAAAAAGGAGAAAAATCATGCTTCTCACACGCGACAAAAGCTTTTATAAGACGATAATCACGCTCGCGGTTCCGATGGTTTTGCAGAATCTCATCACCTACTCGGTGGGACTCGCGGACAACCTCATGATCGGATCTCTGGGCGACAGCGCGATCTCGGGCGTATATATGGGGAATCAGGTTCAGACCGTCCTACAGGTGCTCAGCGCGGGCGTCGAGGGCGGAATTCTGCTCATCTCGGCGCAGTACTGGGGAAAAAAGGACACTGAAAGCATCCGGAGGATCACCTCGATCGGAATCTGGTTCTCGCTTCTTCTGGGGCTTCTCTTCTCGGCCGTGACGATCGTCGCGCCAAGACAGGTGATCTCGGTTTTTACGGATGTCGATCAGGTCATAGACAACGGGGTCGTGTATCTCTCGATGCTCTGCTACTCGTATGTCTTCTTCGCGCTGACTCAGGCGATGATCGCCTGTATGCGGAGCGTTGAGTCGGCGGGGATCGGGCTTGTGGTGTCTTTTTCGTCGCTTGTGATCGACGTCGCGCTCAATTACATACTGATCTTCGGAAAGCTCGGGTTTGAGCCGATGGGAGTGAGGGGCGCGGCCACGGCGACGCTGATTTCGAGGATCTGCGAGACGGTCATAATCTTCGTCTATGTGAGGTTTGTCGACAAAAAGCTCGGCTTCCGGGTTAAGATGATGAAGAAAATCGACACGTCGCTCCTTCGCGACTTCATAAAATACGGAACGCCGCTGATTCTCGGTCAGCTTGTCTGGGGGGCGAATCTCTTCGCCAACTCGATGATCTTAGGCCACCTCGGAGAGGCCGTGACGACGGCGGTCAGCATCGCCAACACGCTCAACAACCTGATGTACGTCGGGATAAACGGACTTGCGGGCGCGGTCGGAATCGTCACCGGAAAGATGGTCGGCTCGGGGGATATCGGGAAGGTAAAGGAATATTCCACAACCGTGCAGATCTGCTTTTTCGGCTTGGGACTCGTGATCTCGGGCTTTCTGTTTCTGGCGTGCGGACCCTTCATCGGGCTTTACGACATAACGGCCGGGGCGGCGGAATACGCCAGACAGTTCATCCATGTGCTGTGCGTGACCTGTATCGGGACGTGCTATCAGTATCCGTGTCTGTTCGGGCTTGTGAAATCGGGCGGGGACGTGAGCTTTGTGTTCAGGAACGACACCTTCGCGGTGTTCTGCGTGGTGATTCCGTCGGCACTGATAACGGCGTTTCTGGGTTGTCCGGCGTGGGTGGTGTTCTTCTGCCTTAAGTCGGATCAGATCTTCAAGTGTATCGTCGCGTTCTTCAAGATACGGAAGTACAACTGGATGAAGAATCTCACAAAGGCTTAAAAAAAACGGCGGAGGGGTAAAATCCCTCCGCCTTTGCGCGTTCTCAGCCGCCGTTATTCACCTTTTCGATATTTTCCTTCATCTGCTTTTCGTACATAGCGAAGGTTGAGGCGATCGACGTGTCGCCGTTTCTGAGCTTTGTCGACATCTCTTTGAAGAAATCGGTTCCGACCGAGAATTCAGAGTAGACCTCGGGATATGCCGAATTCAGTATGTAGGCGAGCATTTCGATCGAATCGTCGTTTCTGAGATTCTTCGACTCAAGCGTCACGCCGCGGAAGACATCCCAGACGTTCTCATAAAAGAGATAATTTATCGCGTCGCCGATCGAGGCCGATCTCTCGGGCGTCTTGCAGGTGACCGGAATCGAGATTCCCGACGCCGGATACGAAAGCGTTGTGTAGTATCTCTCCTGCGACTCATCGTATTTGGGAAGCGGAAGCACGCCGAAATTGAAGTCGAGCTGTCTCATCCGGTTGGCCTTAGCGACCTCGGAGTCGCCAAAAAGCGCGCGCTGACGCTCAAAGCAGTTTATGTAGGAACCGTCGCCGTTGTCGTCGAAGTTGCCGTAGTAAGCGATTCCCTCGTCCTTTGTGCCGAGGAAGGACGCGACCTTGTCGCAGACGTCATAGAATCTCTGCGAGCCGGCGGTGAGTTCGAGCTTTCCGTTATTGTTCTCGACGATCATTTCGCCGCAGTTGATGACCCAGCGGGTTCCGGTGTTCTGGCGGAGGCTGATTCCGTAGACGGCCTTTCCGTCGGTTTTCCAGTTAAAATTCTCGTCGCCGTTCAGATTCGCGGCCTTGGCGCAGTACTCCTTAAGTCTGTCGAGCGTCCATTTCCCTTCCCTTACGAGATCGTACGGGAGATCGAGTCCGAGCGTCTCGGCCATCGTCTGGTTGAAGATCATGCAGTTCGTCGCGTCGACAATTGTCAGATTCGAGTATCCGAGCGCGGTTCCGAGCTTTCCGGCGACCGTGTTGAAATTGTTGTAGGACGAGACGAACCAATCCGCGTCGAGCTTAACCTGACTGTAATCCAGCAGATTGTAGTAGAAGCCCTGCGACATATGCGTGTAGTAATCGCGCGTGTTCTGGTAGATGAGATCGTAGTCGTCGCTTCCCGAGAGAACCATCTGCGAGACGGTCGCGGGGAATTCATTTTCGATGTCGACGTTCGTCTCCTTCCACGTGATTCCGGTCTTGTCCTCGAGCGCGCGGACGGTGTTGTACTGAGTGTCGTTGAGCGTGTCGCCGTTCGTCTCGCCGGGATCGATGACCGCGTGCATGCTGTAGATGTCCTTTATGTTGAGGACGCGGAACTCATAGTCAGGGAAGCTCTCGAAGCTGTACTCGTCCGGGGCGGACTCAGACGTGACGTCGCCGTTAGTCGTTTCTTTGGGTTCAGCGTCCGAGCCGCAGGAAATCGCCGCGCCGGACAGAGTCACGAGCGCGAGAAAAAGAGATAAAACGCGTAGTTTCTTCTTCATATTGCCATACCTTTCTGTATTTGACTTTACAATTATTATAACTGTTTTTCACAGAAAAGTAAAGAAATTTTCTTGAAGATTATAGACAAATCTTTGGATTTGTGGTATAATAAAGAAAATCGGCCGTCGTCCGCGAAAAGGCGCGGAGCCGCACAGGCCGACAGAATATACCGAAAGGAATTCGCCATGAAATATTTTATCCGCGACAAACGGGTTCCGTTCATCGATCCCTG
Organism: uncultured Eubacteriales bacterium; assembly: GCA_934503195.1. GTDB lineage: Bacteria > Bacillota > Clostridia > Oscillospirales > CAG-272 > Flemingiibacterium. The sequence goes on along the minus strand of CAKSVM010000027.1, from coordinate 27,930 downwards.
CTATCACACGACCTTCCCGAATCACTTTCACTTCGAGACCGAGTTCATTTATATGATGAAAGGATGGGAGATCATCCGCGCGGGAAACAACGAGTACCGGCTTGAGGAGGGGCAGGTTTATCTGGCCTTTCCATTTATCGAGCATGAATACATCTGTCCTCAGCGGAACGTCGTCATGATGTGCATCTTCCCGCCCTTGATGACCCCGGATTACTGCAATCTCATGCTCTCAAACGAGCTTGTCACGCCGATAATCGACACAAGGCGGCTCTGTCCGGGATTTGTGGACTCAATGCACCGTTTCCGGGAATACTTCAATTCGGGAAAAGCCGACGAGGTTGTCGCGAAGAATATGCTGTCGGCGATAGTCGGCGAGATGCTCGGCGCGGCGAAGCTCCGCCCGCGCCCGGGAAACCGGAGCCTTGAAAAGATCACGCGCTACGTCATGGAGCGGTATGACGACGCGGAGCTTACGCTCGAATCGACAGCGGCGGCACTCGGATTCAACAGCACATATCTTTCGCATCTTTTCACGTCGACGCTCCGCGTGAATTTCGTGAGCTTTGTGAACAGCTTCAGAATCAACAAGGCCAAGCACCTTCTGCAAAGAAGCGACATGAAGATGAGCGACGTCGTCGCGGCCTGCGGCTTCGGCTCCCAGCGGACCTTCAACCGGGTGTTCAGGGATTTCGTCGGAATGTCTCCGGGCGAATTCAGGGGAAAGGATATCAAACTACAGATGTAGGGGAGGAACTTGCCCCTCCCGCCGCGCGGAAAATCCCATGAACCGCCCGCAAACGATAATCCGCTACAAACGGGAGGGTCAAGACCCTCCCCTGCGGGCGTGGAGATGAATATTCACGATTCCTGACGTCCATTCTTGCTTTCAATCTCGCCGTGAAGCCATTCCAGCGCGGCCGAGAGGCCGCCGACCTCGTCGATGAGTCCCAGCTTCACAGCCTCGTCCCCATCGATAATTGATCCGACGTCGGTCGCGATCTCATCGGTGCGCATCATGAGTTCGCTCAGCTTTTCCGGCGCGATCCCGCTGTTTCTGACGATGAAATCACAGATTCTGTCCTGCATCTTGCGAAGGCACTCAAAGCTCTGCGGAACCCCGACCACAAGCCCGTTCGTTCTGACCGGGTGAATCGTCATCGTCGCGCTGGGGACAATGAACGAACGCTTCGCCGCCACCGCCAGCGGAACCCCGATCGAATGCCCGCCTCCGAGGACTATCGAGACGGTCGGCTTCCTCATCCCCGCGATAAGCTCGGCCAGCGCGAGTCCGGCCTCGACGTCGCCTCCGACCGTGTTCAGAATCACAAGCAGTCCGTCAATCTCCGGACTCTCCTCAACCCCGACAAGCATCGGGATGATATGCTCGTACTTCGTCGTCTTCGCGCTGTCGCCAAGGAGATAATGCCCCTCGATCTGACCGATCACGGTCAGGCACTGAATCGCCCCGCGCGGGGAGTCTGTCAGCGTTGAACCAGTCTCGCGTATCTCGTCAAGTCTGTCGCCCTTCGGCTCATTTTCCGCCTTTTCTCTGTCGTTTGTGTTCATACAAATTACTCCTTTGTGATTATGTCCAGAATTCGTAACGTAGTTTTTACAAAAATTCACCTTTTGATTCTTTACTTTTCGCGGAAAATATAGTATAATATTTATATATGGGCAATACTGTCCGATGGGGAGTTTTTTCCGGAGGACAGACTCACATAAAATTTTATCTTTTGAAAGGATTTTTGTCATGGAAAACAAGATTCTCGTAGAAACCTCCGCCCGTCACGTACATCTCACCGAGGAGCATATCGAAATTCTCTTCGGCAAGGGACATACCCTCACTCACAAGAAAGATCTCTCCCAGCCCGGTCAGTTCGCCTGCGAGGAGCGCGTGACCTTAGTCGGCCCCAAGAAGCAGATCCCGAACGTCATTATTCTCGGCCCGGCGCGTCCCGCGACCCAGGTTGAGGTTTCCTTCACCGACGCGCGCACGCTCGGAGTTGACGCTCCTGTCCGTGAGTCGGGCGACATCAAGGGTTCGGCTGGCTGCAAGATCGTCGGTCCGGAGGGCGAAATCGAGATCGCCGAGGGCGTTATCGTCGCAAAGCGCCACATTCACCTCACTCCCGCTGACGCTGAGGCTTTCGGAGTCACCGACAAGCAGGTCGTCTCGGTAAAGATCGAGAACGACAGCCGTTCCACCATTTTCGGCGACGTTGTATGTCGCGTCAGCCCGAAGTTCGCGCTCGCTATGCACATCGACACCGACGAGGCAAACGCTTCCTGCGCCTTCGGCAAGTGCTACGGCGAGATCATCAAATAAGAGCTTTGATTTATTTCATATAAATAAGCTAATAAGACAAAAGGAGAAACAAACATGATTTATTCACATGAAGTGGAAAATATGTGCGCGGTCGCGAAAGGACCGAAGCACGGTCCCGCTCCGATCCCCGAAGAGGGTAAGTGGGTAAAGGCTTATGAGATAAAGGATATCTCGGGTCTCTCTCACGGTATCGGCTGGTGCGCACCTCAGCAGGGAACCTGCAAGCTCACCCTTAACGTCAAGGACGGCATCATCGAGGAGGCTCTCGTTGAGACCATCGGATGCTCGGGTATGACTCACTCCGCGGCTATGGCGGCTGAAATCCTCCAGGGCAAGACCCTTCTCGAGGCGCTCAACACCGACCTTGTCTGCGACGCTATCAACGTTGCAATGCGTGAGATCTTCAAGCAGCTCGCTTACGGTCGTTCCCAGACCGCTTTCTCGGAGGGCGGACTTCCGATCGGCGCGTCGCTTGAGGACCTCGGAAAGGGACTCCGTTCCCAGACCGGTACGATCTTCGCTACCAAGGCAAAGGGCGTGCGTTACCTCGAGATGGCTGAGGGCTACATCCTTGAACTCGCTCTCGACGCTGACAGCGAGGTTATCGGCTACAAGTTCGTACATCTCGGAAAGATGATGGACGCTATCAAGGCCGGCAAGGATCCCAAGGAAGCATACGAGTCGAACATCAAGACTTACGGTCGCTACGATGAGGCTGTCAAGTATATCGACCCGAGAAAAGCGTAAGGAAGGAGGAAATCACAATGTCCAACAATGTATCTTTTGAAGGTAAGGAAAGAAGAATGGCCGGCATTGAAAAGTGCATGGCTGAATATGGGATAAAGGATCTCGAAGACGCGCGCGACATATGCCTTTCCAAGGGCGTGAATGTCGAGGAAATCGTCAAGGGCGTTCAGCAGATCGCTTTTGATAACGCCGTCTGGGCATACACTCTCGGATGCGCTGTCGCTATAAAGAAGAACGTGAAGACCGCCGCTGACGCCGCTGAGGCAATCGGTATCGGACTTCAGGCGTTCTGCGTACCGGGTTCTGTCGCACAGAACCGTAAAGTCGGTCTCGGCCACGGCAATCTCGGCGCGATGCTCCTTCGTGAGGAGACCAAGTGCTTCTGCTTCTTAGCTGGTCACGAGTCCTTCGCGGCGGCTGAGGGTGCTATCGGTATCGCGAGAACCGCGAACAAGGTCAGAAAGGAACCCCTCCGTGTCATCCTCAACGGACTCGGCAAGGACGCGGCTTTCATCATTTCGAGAATCAACGGCTTCACCTATGTCTGCACCGATTATGATTTCTACAACGACGAGCTCAAGATCGTATACGAGAAGGCATATTCGAACGGCGACAAGGCAAAGGTAAAGTGCTACGGCGCGAACGACGTTCTCGAGGGCGTCGCTATCATGAAGCACGAGGGCGTCGACGTTTCGATCACCGGTAACTCGACCAACCCGACCAGATTCCAGCATCTCGTCGCGGGCACCTACAAGAAGTGGGCAATCGAGAACGGCAAGAAGTACTTCTCGGTCGCTTCCGGCGGAGGAACAGGCCGTACGCTTCATCCCGACAACATGGCGGCAGGCCCCGCTTCGTACGGTCTCACCGACTCGATGGGTCGTATGCACGGCGACGCGCAGTTCGCTGGTTCGTCGTCCGTTCCGGCACACGTTGAGATGATGGGTCTCATCGGCATGGGCAACAACCCGATGGTCGGTGCTACTGTCGCTTGCGCGGTCGCTGTAGAAGAAGGACTCAACAAGTAATTTTGTCAGGAATGACGGGACTTTTCGGACTTTGGTAAGATTTGGAAATTGCGTATTGCATTCTCTGATTTGCCCACAAACACTGATTTGCCCACGATTTGCCCACGGAAAAATCTAATGTGGGCAAGCACTGATAATTCGTAAAAAAGGGGCTATGCCAAAACGGTATAGCCCCTATTTTCTCATAAACTAAACTTTAACCCATCATTCGCCGCCACGACCCTCGAAGTCCGTCCGTCATCCGCCAGATGACCCCGCAGCTCCTCCGCGAAGACACACTTGCTGTCAAAATCCGAATGCACCAGCACAAGCCGATTGTACTGCGCCTTGCGGCAGCACATTACCGATGTTAAAGCGTATTTATTGAATGAACTGAACGAAAAATCGACTTCGCTTCCGTTATCATGATGAAAAATTCGAAAATTTCAACTTTTTTTCAAAAACCCCTTGACAAACGCGTCGGAATGTGATATAATATTATCCGTTGATTGAGCCGCTAGTTTGTACCCGTAGCTCAGTTGGATAGAGCAACTGCCTTCTAAGCAGTAGGTCGAGGGTTCGAATCCCCCCGGGTACGCCAATCCCCGACAGCCAGCACCTGCGCGGGTAACGGTTTATACAAGGTGCGAGTCCATCCCAAAAACGGTGGATTTGCAGCTATGGTGGATGTAGCTCAGTTGGTTAGAGCGCCAGGTTGTGGCCCTGGAGGTCGAGGGTTCGACCCCCTTCATTCACCCCAGTTTACCGATCGGTTTTTACCGGTCGGTTTTTCCTTTACATAGAAAATTTCCCCGGCCTTTGTGACCGGGGGTTCGCTTTTATTCTTCGGGGATCGTGGTTTCGGTTTCGGAAGTCTCGACAGTCTCTTGGGGATTCGTCTCCTCGATAAGCTTTTTCACGCTCTGAAGCGGGACATAAACCTCGCCGCCGAACACGATCGCGCCGACCTCACGGACGTGCTGCTGACTTCCCATCATCGTCGACCACTCAAACTCAAATTCGTCCTCCGCGCCGTTCACGACAAGCTTTTCAAGATACAGACTGTCAAGCTCCGAGATTTCAACCCGGCGGAGATTCTCTCCCGGAATATTCCTTGAAGTGAAGCTCACGGCGTTTGTCGTGTCAAGCGTCAGGATATCGTTTTCGAAGCTGTACGTAAGCCCGGTGATCTTCCCGAGGTCGGAGAGCTTAGCCATCACGGGTCCCACGGTCACAATCGACGGGGTGAACGAGATTATGTCAACCTCGGTTGACTCTTCCCCGCAGGTGATCTCATACCGCCCGGTCGAGGCGTAGTAGTCGGACGAATGCTCGGGACGGCCATCCGAATATACCTCGCCAAGATCGGTTTCAAGCTTACGCTCCTCGCCTATGTGGTCAACCCTCAGCTCGCGCTTTTCGGCGTCCCAGACGACGCTGTAGCCCAGTTTCAGAAGATCCTCGACGACGACGCAGGTCTGACCGCCGATGTTGTAGGACTCCATCACGAGATTCGCCTCGGAGGTGTTGTAGGTCGTCACGATGTCGGTCTTGTAGATGTACTCGGGAGCCTTTCTCTTGTAATATCCCTCAGGGAAGTTTACCTCGCTTATCGCTCTGTCCTCGGTACCGCCGTGACGCCAGCTGTAGGTATCGTTCACAATGAGCTTTCGCGCCGCCTGATTCCATATAACCTCAAAGCCTCCGAAGGCTATAAGATCCTCGGCGGCTACCACTGTGCGCCCGCCGATGTTGTAGGAATTCACCTCGCGTCCGAAGAAATATGTCTTTATGTCTGTAGTATAAACCTCTCCGGCAAGGTCACCGGGAATCGCGCCGACGTGAAGTGCTGTCGTAAGTAACAAAGCGGGGAGGATTATCGCGGATTTTCTCATATGCTTACTCCTTTTTACGTGTTGTTTTATGGATCAGACGCAATTTTTTCAAAAAAGTTCCCGTTATTTTCATTTTTTTTTGAAAACCTATTGCATTTTCGAAATGGTTGTGATATAATATAACTGTAAAAAAAATCCATGCACGAAAGGAAGACAAAAAATGAGAATCTGCATCCCGATCCCATGCTTTTTCAGCAAGATCAGCTTTTATGACGCCATAAGAGACGTGAGCGACCTCGGCTTTGACGCCGTGGAAACCTACAACTGGAAGAATCTTGACCTTGACAGAGTAAAAGGCACCTGCGAAGAAACCGGAGTCGAGCTTATCTCGATGTGTACGACCGAGTTCCGGATGACCGATCCCGCGTTCCGTGTAAACTGGCTTGAAGGACTCCGCGAGAGCTGTGAGGCCGCTAATAAGGCCGGAGCGAAGCATCTCATCACTCAGGTCGGACCCGACACCGGCGCGCCCAGACAGTTTCAGCACGAAGCCATCGTCGAGACCCTCAACAGAGCGAAGCCGATCCTTGAGGAATTCGATGTCACGATCATGCTCGAACCGCTCAACACGCTTGTGAACCATCCCGGGTACTATCTGACAAAGGCTCAGGAGGGCTTTGACATCATCCACGAGGTCGATCATCCGAAGGTAAAGCTCATCTATGACATCTACCACCAGCAGGTCACCGAGGGCAACATCATCCCGTCGATCGTCAACAATCTTGACTGCATCGCGCATCTTCACAGCGCGGGTCATCCGGGGCGCATCGACCTCCAGTTCGGCGAGAACGATTACAAGGTGATTTTCCAGAAGGTCGACGAAGCGGGCTACAAGGGCTGCTGCGGACTCGAATACCGCCCGACTATGGATCCGTACGAGTCATTACGCGAGTTCAAGCGGATCTATATGAGAAAGTGATCCAATAAAGAGGATCAGAAAACGAGTTTTCCCCGTCCGTTATCCAGCTGACATCGGATTATTCGGCGGACGACGCGGGAAGCCGATATTTATATTGTCAGGAAAGAAAGTTTACATAAAGAGGGGAGCGGCGACGCTCCCCTTATCGTCCCCTCCGCACTTTAGTATGGTAACGCGGTAACTATATACGCAAATACGCGTATTTTCGGGGGGTACTCTCCCATATTTTTTTATACGGATGCACATATCCTTTTTTTCTTTAGGCGAAGGCGTAGCCTGAGCGGGGTGAGCGCGAAGCGCGACCCCCTCCTGACAGAAACGTGAGAAACAGATTCGCAGTAACTAACCCTGACGTCTGCCCGCGGCGGCTCGCCGCCTTTATCCGGTAATTACTTGCAGATACGCCTCGACCGTCGGCTCGATGATCTCTGTCGGATATACATATTCCACACTGTGAAGCGGCGGATGACTGGTGCCCGCGCCTACTCCGAAGAAGACTCCCGGTATCTTCATTGTGTACCAGCCGAAATCCTCACTCCATCTCATCGGATTTTCAAGCGATCTGCTGTCGGTGAGCTTCATGAATTTCTCAGTGAGCTTCAGGTCGTTCTCTGTCGACGGGAAGATGTCGTGGAGCTTTACCTTCACATCAATCGAATACTTCTTCGATACAAGGGCGGAAAGGTCGAAATAACTCTCGGACAGTCGGTCAAGCTCGTCCTTGTATTCTCCTCTCAGTGTGACGAAAAGGCTCGCGCTTCCGGGAGAGATGCCGTAATTCTCATCCCCAATTCTGACTCCGACCACGGTTGACAGCACCATTCCGTGGGTTTCATGAGGCGGAGTTGTCACGGCTTCAAGCAGTTCCGACAGTGCCTTCGCTGGATTCTTACCCGACTCGGGGTAGGCGGCGTGGGCGGTCTTTCCGGTGAGTTCAAAGCTCATTCCCTCCGAAGCGCAGGCGAAGGTCGAAGGTCTTGTATAGATTTTACCCTTCTCAAATCCCGGGAGATTATGCGATCCGATTATCATATCCGGACGCTCCGAAAGCAGACGCGGAAGGCATTTCTCCGCCCCCTCCCCGGTCTCCTCGGCGGGCTGGAAGAGAAGGATTATATTCTTTCCGTATCGTTTTCCCTCGATCTCCAGAGCTAACTTGCAAAGAGCCGTCGAATGTCCGTCGTGTCCGCAGAGATGTGCGAACGAATCCCCGCACGGAAGTCCGTCAAAGTCAGCTCTGACCGCGATTGTCGGCAGTCCCTCTCCCTCCCTGTGAATCGCCATGAAGCCATAGGAGTCGGGGAATTTCTTTATTTCGAGCGTCGTGTTCTCCGAAATGAAGTTCAGAAGTATTGAACTTGTCTTTACCTCCGCGCCCGAAGGCTCGGCGTTGTCATGCAGTGTACGGAACAGGTCGTTTATTTTATCCATAGTTATTCCTCCATTATTATATGTGGTATTATTATACACCTTATCAGGTTATTTGTCAAGTGGGGAAGCCCCCGCCCAGTTGCGTAGCAACTGGTGCAGACATCGTCAGGGGTAGTTTGTACTGAGTGGTTTATCTCGGTTCTGTCAGGAGGGGGTCGCGCTCCGCGCTCGCCCCGCTCGGGCTTTGCCCTCGCCTAAAGGAAAAAAGATATACGCATCCGTGTAAAAAAAATTGGGAGAGTACCCCCGAAAACACACGTGTATTGAGTGTATAACACATACGTTAATATGCTAAAGTGATATTATCTCTGAATTATCCCGAAATTTCAAAAAAAGACTATTGCATTTTTCTCCCATCTGTGGTATAATATCCTTGATTATATTCACACGAGGTTATTATGGTCTTCTCCTCAACTGTATTCCTGTTCATCTTCCTTCCGGCCGTCTTTATTCTGCATACGATAATCCCCGAAAAATGGATAAACGTCCGGAATACTCTGCTCGCCGCCGCAAGTCTCGTCTTTTACGCTTATGGCGAACCACTTTACATACTCCTTATGGTTGGTTCAGTTTATCTGAACTTCGCCTTCACCGAGCTTATCCGCATCAATATTTTCGGCTCCGAACGGGAGAAATGGACGTCCGGTCTTGTGACCGCGAATATCATCGTCCTCTGCGTATTCAAATATCTCCCCGCGATAGTCGGCTTCGCAAGTCAGCTTGAGGGAGGCGTCCGAAATCCCCTTGCCGACCTCACAATCCCGGTCGGAATCTCATTCTACACCTTTCAGATCATCTCCTACGTCGTCGACACCCTCTCGGATAAGAATCCCCCCGCGCGCTCATTCTCTGAGCTTCTTCTGTACATATCCTTCTTCCCGCAGCTCATCGCGGGTCCGATCGTAAAGTATAGCGACATCTGCCGCCAGATTTACAGCCGCTCGGTCACAACGGACAAGATAGCGATCGGAATCCGCCGCTTCACGCTCGGACTCTCAAAGAAGGTTCTCGTCTCAAACAACGCCGCGATCCTCGCGAAAGCCGCGTTCGAATCGCCCTCGCCGTCCTCCGCGCTCTGCGCCGCCGGAGCGGTCGCTTACAGTTTGCAGCTCTACTTTGACTTCTCGGGCTACTCTGACATGGCGATAGGACTCGCGCATATGTTCGGCTTCGATCTCCTCGAAAACTTCAACTACCCCTATGCCGCCGTCACGATCCGCGACTTCTGGAAACGCTGGCACATCTCGCTGACCTCGTGGTTCCGCGAATACGTCTATTTCCCGCTCGGCGGCAACCGCAAGGGTAAATCCCGCACGATAATAAACCGTCTGATCGTCTTTTTCCTCACCGGACTCTGGCACGGCGCGAATCTCACCTTCGTCCTCTGGGGAATGTGGCACGGGCTTCTGATGCTCTTAGAACAGGTCGCGCGCTTTGATAAGCTCGCCGAAAAGCCCTTCCTGCGGCCGCTCCTGAGACTCTACACGCTCACGACGGTGGTTCTCGGCTTCGTCGTCTTCAATTCGCCAAGCATCTCCTTCGCGTTTTCCTACATCGGGCGGATCTTCAGCTTTACCGGGAATCCCTCGGATCTTATCAGTCTCATGTCGCCATTCATGATAATGTGGCTTGTCATCGCGATTGTCTTCTCGCTCCCGGTTCTGCCGCGATTCAGAAAGCTTGAACGGTTCAGGGTCTTCGAGGCGGCAAGCTATGTTGCGGTGATTCCGCTTCTCGTACTCAACATAATGTCGCTCGCGTCGGGCGGCTTCAATCCCTTCATATATTATACGTTCTGATATGAATAAACTCAAACTGCTTGTAATTATTCTGTTTTTCGGACTGACGTCCTTCTTCTCGCTCGGGATGCTGATTCCCGGCGCGTCTGACCTTGCCGAGGGCGGCGGAAAACCCGGATTCATACTCAAAGACAGCGATTCGCTCATCCCGATAAACCGCCGCTTCGGCACCGAGTTCGAGGACTATCTCTCAAAGGCCTTCGCGTACCGCGGAAAGGTCGTCGACGCTTATTCGGATCTCAAACTGAAGCTCTTTCGCGAGGGCAACGATCAGGTCATCGCCGGGCGCGACGGGTATCTCTTCTATTCCCAGACGCTCGAAGCCTTCACCGGAGAAAATCCGATGACCGACGACGAGATCGAATCGGCCGCGCTCTCCCTCCTGAATCTCCAGAAATATTCCGAGGAAACCGGGGCGAAGTTCTGCTTTTTAGCGGCTCCGGACAAGAACACGATCTTCCCCGAAAAGATGCCGAAACGCTACAAAAAGGCCGACGTGACCGATCTTGACAGGCTTCTCAGTAAGCTCGACGAACTCGGGGTAGCCTACGTCGACCCCAGAAACGAACTCATAAAAGCGAAGGACAGCGACATATATTTTCTCACCGACACCCATTGGACGGCAAACGGCGCGTTCATCGCTCTCAGACTCCTCGGGGAAAAGCTCGGCTTTGACGTCGTCGACACGAGTAAAATGAACCTCCTCGTAAACCGGATAAACGGCGATCTCGACTCGCTCCTCTACCCGTCGAAAAAGCTCACCGAGGCTTATGACACCTTCAACTACGAGGATTCGTTCATCTACACGTTGGCCTTTCAGACCGGGATGGACATGGTGATCACGACCCGCGGCTCGGGGAACGGAAAAGCCGTATTCTTCCGCGATTCCTTCATGAACATGATGCTCGAACCCGCGGCGTCCTCCTTTGCTGAGGCGGTATTTGAACGCGCGAACCCCTTCCGTGTCGACCTTGCCGACGCGGATTACATAATTGTCGAAATAGCCGAGCGGAACCTCAGAAACCTCATCGGATGCGACGGACGAATCACTCAAAAGGAAGTGGATACTTGAAAAAGCAAATCATCGCCGCGGCCTCGTTCATCCTCGCCGCGACGCTCACCGGATGCAACTCGATGTACCTTGTCGAAAGCGGAGCCTACGCCGGATTCAATGTGAGAGAGAGCATCGGAATCGAATTTCCCTCAGAGGCCTTTGACTTTGGCGAACTCTCGGAGCCCGCGCCCGAAAAGACCGCGAAAACCCCGAACTACACCGGCTCATACCGGAGCTTCAATATGCGCGCCGCCGAAAAGATCACAGTCTACGCCGGAATCGGAAGCGGAAAGGTCGTAAAATCGGTCGCGACCGGGGAAACGATAACCCTCACCGAAACCGACGATCCCGACTGGATGGAGGTTTCCTCGTCAGACGGAACCAAGCTCGGATACACAAACGAGGGCTTTCTCAAAGCGATCAGCGACGGCTCAGCCGTCTACGCCGAGCTTCCGATCGAATCGGGTCGGGCGCGAAACCGCAACAGCGAGTATGTCGACGCTTATTCGCATCTTGTCGACGTCTCGAAATACTTCAAGGTCTATTACTCGACAAATCAGTCGAACGAGGGCGTCGATCTCTCGCAGTATGACATCAAGGTCTCAATGAAGCTCTCGACCTCCGACACGACGATAAAGGAACCCTTCTACACCCGAAATCTCTGTATGCTCCAGTACGACACCGTGCTGATGCTCAAAAAGGCGATCGAACGCTTCCGCCGCGACGGCTACATGGTCGTGATCTACGACGCCTATCGTCCGACAAGCGTACAGCAGAGATGGTTTGACGTGGTCAGAGTGCATAAATGGGTGGCGAATCCCTCGATCGGAATGGGCGGCGTCCATGACCGCGGAACGGCTATAGATATGTCGCTTATCGACAAGGACGGAAACGAACTCGAAATGCCGACGCCGATGCACACCTTCACAAACGACTCGGCGCGTTCCAGCGAAAATATGACCGAGACCGCAAGGCAGAACATGAACTATATGACAAGCGTGATGATAAACTGCGGCTTCACCTACATAAACTCGGAGTGGTGGCATTTTCAGGACAAGGACACCCAGAATTACCTCCCGACCGACCACCCGATCGACGAGATCCCGCTTGTCCCGTCAGAAAGGATGAACTGATGGACGACACGAAACAGACCGGAATAACCTTCCCGGTTCCAAAGCTCTACAAGGGGCAGAGTCCGGTAAACGTCGATTCGGTAATCCTCTACAAGTCGGACGACACCAAGGCGATGATGCGGATCGACATCTCGCGCGATCTTTCTATAAGAGTAGAAAGCTTCACGTTCAAGTACCGTTTCTCGTCGCTTCCCTTCTCGGAGCCTGACAGCCGCCACAGCTGGCACAGCTTTGTCTACACCGACCCCGACATGAACGAAAAGCCGATTCTGACCTTCCGCGGAAATGTCCCGTCAAAGATGAAGCTCGAAGGCTGTACGGCCTACGTGAGCGAGGTAAGACTCGCCGACGGAACGATTCTGACCTATCCTCTGTCAAACTTTGTCGACAGGCTCCCCGAGGACGATTTCGCCGATCTCGAACAGCTCGTGAAAAGCCAGCCCGTCGCCGACGTCTCAAATACCGCGAGTATCCGAAGACAGCCCGAGCCGGTCATCGTGAAAAAGCCGAAAAGAGTCAGTACAGGCAAGCTCACGGTATTCCTGACGCTTCTCTTCTTCTCGATAATCATCGAAACGATCGCCGGGGTTTACATCTACAACTACACCGACGCGAAGAGGGCGGCAAATCTCCTGATGTCCGAAAACCGCTATAACGAGGCCTACAAGCTGGTACTCGACAAGGGCTACAAGGGACTTCTTCAAAAGGTCTGCGAAAGAGCCTCGGATTATTACATCGGCGAAAAGGATCTGGAGGAAAGCTATGTCTACGCCTCGGCCGCGCCGAATAAATTCACTGACAAAATCATAGATCAGGCCGCCGGGGACGTCGTTGACAAGGCGACAGGAGAAATCAACGAAAACGCCTACAGAGTCGCCAAAATGGCCTCAGACGACGGAAAATTCTCCGAAATCGTCCACTCGATGATCTCGCTCCTCGAAAACAAGGAGGACTTCCCGAACGCTCTGCGGGTCGCGAGCGAGCTTCGCGGCGAAAACGACCGGACAAGATCCGAGACGACAATCTTCACAAACGCCGTCAGATTCTACCTCTCCGAACACAAATTCGAGGGCTTCATAAGCTTCATAAACGAGCTTGAAAACGTCCGCAGCTTCAGCGTCACCGACAGCGAGGTCGCCGACGCGATAAAATCCTACGCGAAGCAGAGCGGCGACAGCTCGGGACTCATCTACTTCTCGACACGCTATCCCGATCTCATTGATCTTTCGTCGACCGAAATAACGATAAAGCCCGACGACAGCGGAATTCACTCCGCGCTCCCAGTGATCTGGGATCTTCTGACGACCGAACAGAAGCGGATCTATCTCTCGCGAAGCGTCGCGCTCTCAAAGGAGCTTTTCGTGATAAACGACGGAAAGATTGACGGTACTCAGATAACCGACGCGGTCTCGGTCGCGACCGGGGAATTCCACTCGATAGTCCTTCACAAAAACGGCTCGGTAAGCCTTCTCACCGACCGCTACGACCTCGGCGAAAAGCTCCCGGGCTACACCGACGTGATCGGCATCGCGGCCGGAAAAAAGCACTCGGTCATCCTCCGTGAGAACGGAACGGTCGAGGCCTTCGGAGACAACTCCAAGGGTCAGTGCGAGGTGGCGGGCTGGAATGATATCGTGATGATCGCGGCCGGGGATGATTTCACGCTCGGACTCCGGAAGGACGGAACTCTCGTCGCCTGCGGCTCCGACTCGGCCGGGCAGTGTCAGGTCTCGGAATATCACAACGTCGCGTCGATCGCGGCGGGCGGTCAGACCTCGGTAATTCTCTTCACCGACGGAACGGTCAGACTCGCCGGATACCGCTCATACGGACTCGCAAAAGCCGAAAACGCGTCCGACGTCATCTCGGTGCGCGCGGGCGGAACCACGGTTGTGGTAAAGAAAAAGTCCGGCCGGTTCGAGCTTTATGACGGCTCGGCGTATGGTGATCCGGGAAATGTCGAAAACTTCCAGAACATCTTTGACTTTGCGGTCGGAATCACCTCGGTCGCCGCTCTGGGCGATGACGGAAGGCTCTACACCACCGGAAGCTCGGTTCCAAGAACAGATATCGTACAAAGCTAAGGGAATAATATGAACGACGAATCACAGAATTTAACGGATGAGAGCGAAACTGCGTCCCCATCCGAAACGGTCGGAACAGTGACCGGAAACGAAACCGAAAAGATCTCGGAAGAGATCGACCGGATCCTCGACAAGGCGGGAGATCCGAAAAGAGGGCAAAGTCTCAAAAAGACGCTGATTATTGCGGCGGCCGCGCTCCTGACGCTTATAATTCTCCTTGCCGCGGGGCTTTTTGTAAGGATAATGATTCCGTTCCACGCCGAACTTGGAGAGGCGGCAAAGCCGGTATTCCCGGAGTTTCTGATAAACGCGGACGTCACGGGAATCAACACTGATAAGTCAGGCGAGCATGAACTCCAAGCGAAAATTTTAGTGATATTCAACGCGAAGATAAAGCTTGAGGTCTCGGACACAACCCCGCCTGAGCTCTCGCCACGGAGTCCGGTAATCATGCCCGGAGCCGACAATATCCTCCCGACCGACTTTATCGAAAGCTGCGACGACAAGCAGAAGGTGACATTCGCCTTCGCCGCCGAACCCGACTTCACAAAAAGCGGAAAAGCCAGCGTAAAAGCCACCGACGAGTCGGGCAACACGACGACAATCGAAGTTCCGTATGAACTCGACGAAAGGCTCACCGGGCTGAAATTCGAACTCGGAACTGACAGAGACGAGATCTTAAACTCCCTCTCGGAGCTGACCGGGGTGGGAAAGGACAAAATAACCGGACTTGACGAAAGTTCGACCGGGACTCAGAATCTCCGCGCCGAAGCGGAAAAGCTTACGCTCTTCTCCGTGACAATCGAAGACACAACCCCGCCGAAGGCCGAGGCGAATAATCTCGATATCCTCGCCGGAACCCGGTTCATCGGGGACGAGGCGTCAATTCTCGCGAAAAATGTCGAGGATGAGTCGAAGATAAGCTATACATTCGAGAAAGAACCCGACTGGGACAGAGCCGGAACCCAGACCGTGACGCTGATCGTCAGCGACTCCGAGGGAAATTCGACAGAAGTAAAGCCGAAGCTTGTGATCCACAACATCCCTAAAGAGGTGACGGTCGAGGCCGGAACGACAAGCGAGGAGCTTAAGAATCTGCTTCTTTCAAATGCCTCGGGCGAGCTTCCCGAATTCTCTGGCGACGAGCTTTCATATCTCCAGCTCGGAACCTACGAATACACTCTGCGCGGAAAATACAGTGATATGACGGTCAGCGTGACGCTGAAGGACACGATCCCCCCGGTTATTGTGATGCGCGGCATTGAGACCGACCGCGGCGCGATGCCGTATCCCGGAAGCTTTGTCGAGAGCTTCACCGACGCGACGGCTGTCAGCTTTGAATACGAATCCGAACCCGACGTGAACACAATCGGCCGCGTCTATGTGACGATCATCGCGACCGACGCCGGAGGAAACACGACCCGCGGAACCGCGATCCTCGACGTCGTCGCCGACACGAATCCCCCGGTAATTTACGGTGTGAAGAATATTTACGCCTACGAGGGCGACACGATCTCCTACCGCGCGGGAGTCCGCGCCGAGGACGCGTCCGACGGACGCGTCACGGTCTATGTCGATTCCTCAAATGTCAAAGCGAACACGGCCGGAACCTATAAAGTGACCTACCGTGCCTCAGACTCCAGCGGAAACGTCGCGACCGAATCCGCGTATGTGATCATAAGACAGGTAACTCAGTCGACGCTTGACGGACTCGCCGACGAAATCCTCGACGAAATCCTCACATGGAACATGACCGAGCGCGAAAAGGCCGAGGCGATCTATGACTGGTGCCGCGAAAATCTCAAATACTCGACCGTGACAAGCTATCTGATGGGCTACTACTACAAGGCGGCCTACTCGGGCTACAAGCTTCATTACGGCAACTGCTACACCTACTACGCGGTCGCGAGATCACTCCTGACGCGCGCGGGAATCACGAATCAGATGATTCAGCGAAACAACCCGAACCGCCCGCACTACTGGAATCTCGTTAAGATCGACGGAGACTGGTATCATTTCGACACCTGTCCGCAGCCCTACCCGAACAATGACGGATGCTTCCTTCTGACAGACGCCGAGGTCGCCGATTATTCGAGATCGAAGGAATCCGGATACTATGATTTCGTGCGCGGAGTCTATCCCGCGACGCCGTAAAGAAAGGAATTTTTATGAAAAAGACGATAAAACCGCTCGCCGCGGCGATGATCCTCGCACTCTGCCTTGCCGGATGCGCCGAAGCCCCGGTCGAAAGCCAGTATCCCGAAACGACCCCCGGAAACGCAAATGGCGAGGTTACGACAAGCTCGGACAAATCAGCCGAAACGACAGTCTCCGACGACTCCGGAACCACGAAAACATCAAAATCCGCCGAGAAATCCGAGCCATACGACTGCGTACTCGACAACGGAGTGACCGTCACGATCGGCGCGAAAGCGGCTGATTCGATCAAGGCTCTGACCGACAAGCTCGGAAAGGAGATCGACTTCATGGAGGCGGCGAGCTGCGTTCATCCCGGAAACGACAAGGTTTACACCTTCGAGGGCTTCACGGTCACGACCTCGCCCGACGCGAAGGGCGACGAATATGTCGCGGAGCTTTCCTTCCTCTCCGACGCGGTGGGATTTGAAAACGGGATCATGATCGGCTCGTCCGAGGAAGACGTCACCGCGGCCTTCGGCGACAAGTACGAGGAGAAATTCGGCGTCAGAAAGTATTCGGTAAACGGCGTCACGATCACCTTCACCTTCACCGACAAGGCCGTCTCCGCGCTCTCGGTCAGCAAGACGCTGTAAAAAAATCCCGGCTTCATTGAGTCCGGAATTCACAGCACAAAGGGGCTGTCGCTTTTGCGACAGCCCCATGACTTTACAATTGTAACAGTACGCCACCCTTCCACGGCAGGCGAGGCGTAGCCCGAGCGGGGTGAAATCCCCTCCTGACAGAACCGGAATAATCGGCTCAGTACAAATCAGCCCTGACGTTTGGGAGCGGCCGCCTCGGTCAAGACCGAAGCGGTTTTGTTTTATTTTACGATTTCACCTTCGTAGCGCGGATGGCAAACCAATTCGCCGTTCTCGACATCGAGTACCAGAGTCGTTCCGGTTCCGAAATCGCCTCTGAGGATGACCTTCGCGATGAGCGTCTCGGCGGTCGACTGGAGATACCTTCTGAGCGGACGCGCGCCGTAAACCGGATCGTATCCGCGGTCGATGATGAGATTCTTCGCGGCGTCGGTGACTTCGAGTCCGAGTCCGCCGTTCGCGTCGCGCTCGGCGAGTCTCTTTCTGAGTCCTTCGAGCATATTGTCGATGATTCCGCCGAGGTTATCCTTCGTGAGCGGCTTGAACATGATGATCTCGTCGAGTCTGTTGAGGAATTCGGGTCTGAACGACGCTCTGAGATCGGCCATGACCTTCGAACGCGCCTCGTCCGAAATCTCGCCCTTGTCGTTGATGCCGTCAAGCAGGTAAGACGAACCAAGGTTGGAGGTCAGGATGATGATCGTGTTCTTGAAGTCGACCGTTCTGCCCTGGCTGTCGGTGATCCGGCCGTCGTCGAGAATCTGGAGGAGAATGTTGAACACGTCGGGGTGAGCCTTTTCGACCTCATCGAAGAGAACGACGCTGTAGGGATGACGTCTCACGGCCTCGGTCAGCTGACCGCCCTCATCGTATCCGACATATCCGGGAGGTGCTCCGATGAGTCTGGACACGCTGAATTTCTCCATGTACTCGGTCATATCGATGCGCACGAGATTGTGTTCGTCGTCAAAGAGGCATTCAGCGAGCGTCTTCGCGAGCTCGGTCTTGCCGACGCCCGTGGGGCCGAGGAAGAAGAAGCTTCCGATCGGTCTGTTGGGATCAGAAATTCCCGCTCTCGAACGCTGGATAGCCTCGCTGACAAGTCTGACGGCCTCGTCCTGACCGATCACGCGCTTATGGAGAATGTCCTCAAGGTGGAGCAGTTTCTCGCGCTCGCCCTCGACAAGCTTCGAAACCGGAATTCCGGTCCATCTGGCCACGATCGACGCGATTTCCTCGTCGGTGACGGTCGAACGTACCATGTTCGAGCCCTTGTCCTCGATCTCCTCGGCCTCTTCAAGCTGCTTCTGGAGCTTCGGAAGCTCGGAGTACTTGAGTCTCGACGCCTTTTCGTAGTCGCCCGAGAGCTGAGCCTGCTCGATATCGCCGTTTATATGTTCGATGTCGGCCTTGAGCTTCTTGACATTCTCGGCGGCGTTCTTCTCGGACTCCCACTTTGCCTTCATCTCGTTGAATTTGTCCTTCTTCTCGGCAAGTTCGGCCGAGAGCTTTTCAAGACGCTCCTTCGAGAGCTTGTCGTCTTCCTTCTTAAGCGACATTTCCTCGATTTCCATCTGCATGATATCGCGGCGGATATCGTCAAGCTCGGACGGCATCGAGTCGATCTCGGTCCTGATCATCGCGCAGGCCTCGTCGACAAGGTCAATCGCCTTATCCGGAAGGAATCTGTCGGTGATGTAACGATGCGAGAGCGTAGCCGCCGCCACAAGCGCGTTGTCGTGAATCTTCACGCCGTGATAGATCTCATAGCGATCCTTAAGACCACGTAAAATCGAGATCGTGTCCTCGACGCTCGGTTCCTCGACCATGACCGGCTGGAAACGACGTTCAAGCGCGGCGTCCTTTTCGATGTACTTTCGATATTCGTCGAGCGTGGTAGCACCGATGCAGTGCAGCTCGCCGCGCGCCAGCATAGGCTTCAAGAGGTTTCCGGCGTCCATCGAGCCTTCGGTCTTGCCCGCGCCGACGATCGTGTGAAGCTCATCGATGAAGAGGATGATCTTGCCCTCGGACTTCTTGACCTCATTGAGGACAGCCTTCAGTCTTTCCTCAAACTCACCGCGGTACTTTGCTCCCGCGACAAGCGCGCCCATGTCGAGCGAGAAGACAGTCTTGTCCTTGAGTCCCTCGGGGACGTCCCCGCGGACGATACGCTGCGCGAGCCCCTCGGCGATGGCCGTTTTACCGACGCCGGGTTCACCGATCAGCACAGGGTTGTTCTTGGTCTTACGCGAAAGGATGCGGATGACGTTACGGATCTCCTCGTCACGGCCGATGACCGGGTCGAGCTTCTGCTCACGCGCGCGCTCGACAAGATCGGTGCCGTACTTCTTCAGCACGTCATAGGTGTCCTCGGGGTTATCCGAGGTGACGGGCGAGGTCTTGACCTTCGCGAGTTCGTCGGTGAACTTCTGCTTGGTGACGCCGTATTTCTGGAGAAGTTCCTTCACCTGACGTCCGCCCTCGGCGAGAAGACCGAGCATGATGTGTTCGACCGAGATGTATTCATCCTTCAGCTGCGACGCGACCTTGTCGGCGAATCTCAGCACGGCCGAGACCTCGTTTGACGGATAGAGCTCGGTGACTCCCTCGACCTTCGGCTGCTTTTCGATGAGGCTGTTCAGTTCGCCCTGCATCGCGCCGACGTCGGCTCCGAGTCTGTAGAGCAGCGTTCCGACAAGTCCGCCCTCCTGCGCGAGAAGCGCGGCTAAAAGATGTTCGGGAGTGAGAGTCTGATTCTTCTTCTCCCTTGCGAGGTTCTGCGCCCCGTTGATAACTTCGATGCTTTTTTGAGTGAATTTTTCACCGTTCATATGTGTTCCTCCTTCAGATGAGCCGGAATTCCGGCTCCGGATGATTTATATAATGATGTTTCTGTTTTTGAGATCGGCGGCGTACCCGGCCGCGATTTCGTCGGGAGTCATCGTCCCGGCGACGAAGGCTTTGAGCGATTTATCGAAGAGTCTTATATAATCCGAGATGATCCGCGCGAGTTCCTTTGCCGAGAGCCCGGTCTTTTCGCTTCCGTTCGAGGTCGGACAGGAAAGAGTCCGCGTGAATCTGCCATCGTCAAGATGATACCGGGGTTCGAGCGGAAGATATTTCTGCTCGATTTTGCTCCAGAGTCTGAAGAAATCGGTAAGAACTCCCAGAAGCGCGCTCGACTGCGTGCGGAAGACGACCGAAAGATCTCCGATCTGACCGTTTTTCACAGCCGGCATAAGCTCGACCTCGTACCTCACCGTCGGGCGGTACTTGTACTCGAGACATGAACGAAGAGCCATTGACGGCGCGCCCTCAGTGACCTGCGGGATTATCTGCGTCGCTGACATAAGCTCCTCGATCGCGCTGAATATATCGCCGACCTTTTGCTCGGGAGTGCGGAGATTGACGTACTCGGCGAGGATCTGATTCACGAGATTCGAACGGTTGGTTCCCTTGCGGTGCGCCAGCATATCGATCTCGCGGATCACCTCGTCCGAAAGTGTCAGGCTGTAGAGTGTCTTCTTCATGTTCTCACCTTCTTTCTTGATTGCATATATATTATAGCACACGCAATATAATTTGTCAAGGGGTTTATATAAATTTTCACACAAAATTCAGAATCCATCAAAAAACCACCACATTAGTGGTGGCTTTGAAAGTTCAGACCTTTCTGAATCTTATAACCCGGCTGTCGAAGTCGCCTTCAAGCTTAATTTTCAGTCCGAGCTTCATGAGAGCCTTGCCGCTCATTGTGATGTATTCGGGCGAGGTGTTCTTCGCGCCCGGCGCGTTCGGATTGAAGCTGACGACTCCGCCGTCCTCGATTCTGTAGAGCGAATCCTCGTCGAGCCCCATGAGCCGTAACGGCTCGGGAAGCGCCATGAACTGCTGACTCGTTCCCAGCATGAAGATAACTCCCTCGCCGCCGTAAAGATACTCAAACGTCGCGTAGGGCTTGTCGTACGCCGATGCCAGACGATAGATGTCGCCAAGATGCACGATATGACGGATCGACTTGTATTTTTCGACGTAGCCCTTAAGCTCTTCCCTCTCGGTGTCGGTGATCTCGGCGAGGTTCTTTCCGATCGCCAGCGAACCCATCATCGCGACCTCGGCCTGATACTTCATCGGCGTGACACGACCGTTGTGGTGACGAGTGTAGACATCGCTTATATGGCATCCGCCGCCCGCGAGCTTCGGGAGCATCAGATACGAGAAGCCCTCGTGGATTTTCAGAACGTCGAGCGGATCCTGATTGTCCGAGCGGTTTATACGTCCCGAGAAGCGGAGCATCGAAAGATCGGTGCGCATTCCGCCGCCCGCGCAGTTCTCAAAGAGGATTTCCGGATACTTTTCCTTGACCGCGAGGTAGCATTTTCCGAGATTTTCGACATACTTCACCCATGTCTCGCGCCCGGTGAGTGGGTTTCCGACCTCGAAGAGATAACGGTTGTAGTCGATCTTGAAGTAATCGACCCCGCATTCCTCGATGAGCGTCAGGATTTTCCCGGTCATGTAGTCGCGGACCTCGTCTATCGCGAAGTTCAGCGCGTAGCGCACGCCCTCGGGATTCCTTCCGCGTGCCTCGCCGCCGAACACCCAGTCGGGATGCTCACGGAAAAGCTCCGAATCGGGATGCACGCACTCGGGCTCCATCCAGAGACCGAACATCATCCCGCGGCTGTGCAGCTCGTCAGAGATCCGCTTCAGCCCGTGCGGGAAGCGGATGAGATTCTGATTCCAGTCGCCCATTCCCTTGCGGTAGTCCTCGCCCTCGCCCGACCATCCGGCGTCGACAATCAGAGCCTCGACTCCGATCTCGTGCGCAGGTTCGATCAGCGAAAGGATCTTCTCCTCGTTTATCGCGCCGAAATAGGTTCCGTAGGCGTTGCAGACGACCGGCATGATCCGTTCGGCCTCGACCTTCGGCATTATGTGCTTTCTCTCGAAAGCGTGGATATCGCGGCTCATCTTTCCGAATCCGCCCTCGGTGAAGCCAAAGACAAGCCCCGGCGTCTCAAACGATTCGCCCGGCCTCAGGTTTATCCGGCAGTCGAAGCTGTTTATCCCGGCCGAAACCGACACGTCGCCGCAGACTCCGCGCTCAACAACAATCTTATGCGTTCCGCTCCAGACAAGCGAACCGAACCAGACGTTTCCGTGCCGCTCGTCGGCGTCGCCCTCGTCGATCGCGAAGAATGGCAGAGCGTCGGCTCCCGAAAGGATGTTCCGCGTCTGTAAAACCGTCTGTCCGTCGCGGATTTTTTCGCGGCTTATACGGTATTCCTCGCTCCACTTTCCGGTAAGCGAGGTCAGACGGTATTCGTCGCGGTAGGGCAGATGAAGGATTCCCGAGCTGAAAATTTCGAGTTCGGCGTCGTATCCGCCAGAATTCTCAATAATGGCCGAGCGTTCGATAAGCCCGCAGTCGTCGTATACGCGGTAGCTGAGCGTCACCGAAAGCCCGAATTTTTCGTCGAGCAGCTTCACTTTCAGGGTCTCGCCGTTTATTTCGTGCGAAATGTATTTCAGTATCAGATCGCGCGTGCCGTCCGAAAAATTGACCTTAAGCGCGGGTTCGGTTCCGCGGATCGAGGCGTTCCAGCCCGGATACTCGTCAAACATCCCGACAAACGGCCGCGAATGCACCGAAACGCGCCTTCTGACCGCCGTATACGAAGCGTCGGGAATATCCCCGATCCGGTCGAGTCTCGCGCCGACGTGGCGGGTCATGAGAATCCCGTTTGTAACCGCGAAAGCGTAGGTCATCTCGCCCGCGTCGAGTTTGAAAATTCCTTCATTATATAATATCGGCATGGCCGCACCTCTTTTCTCAGAGCCGGATTCCGGCGAGGAATCAGACGTTGAATCTGAACAGGACGATATCTCCGTCCTTTATGACGTAATCCTTGCCCTCACTGCGGATGAGACCCTTCTCCTTCGCGATCGCCATCGTGCCGCACTCGACAAGCTCGTCGAAGCCGATGACCTCGGCGCGGATGAATCCGCGCTCAAAATCCGAGTGGATCTTTCCGGCGGCCTGCGGAGCCTTGGTTCCCTTTGTGATCGTCCACGCGCGGACTTCCTTCGGGCCGGCGGTGAGGTAGCTGATGAGTCCGAGGAGCGAATAGCTTGCCTTGATGAGGCGGTCGAGTCCGCTCTCTTTGATTCCGAGGTCGGCTAAGAACTCAGTCTTTTCGTCGCCGTCGAGCTGAGCGATCTCGGCCTCGATTCCGGCGCAGATCGGCATGATCTGAGCGTGTTCGCTCTCGGCGTAGGCCTTGAGCTTCTGATATCCGGCGTTGTCCGACATATCGCTTCCGATCTCGTCCTCGGCGATGTTAGCGGCGTAGATTACCGGCTTCATCGAGAGGAGCTGGCAGTCCTGCATGATCGCGAGTTCGTCCTCATTGTAGTCGAGCGAACGGGCGTTCTTTCCCTCGGAAAGCGCGGCGTAGACTCTTTCGAGCAGCTCAAGCTCGGCTCCGAGCGTCTTGTCGCCCTTGAGAGCCTTTCTGACGCGGTCGATTCGTCTTTCGAGCATTTCGAGATCCGAGAAGATAAGCTCCATATTGATCGTCTCAAGGTCGCGCATCGGGTCGATCGAGCCGTCGACGTGGATTATGTTCGGGTCCTCGAAGCAGCGGACGACATGGATTATCGCGTCGCACTCGCGGATATGCGAGAGGAATTTGTTTCCGAGTCCCTCACCCTTCGACGCGCCCTTGACGAGTCCCGCGATGTCGACGAACTCGATGACGGCCGGAGTGTATTTTTCGGGGTGGTACATCTCGGCGAGGACGTCAAGACGGCTGTCGGGAACCGCGACGACTCCGACGTTCGGGTCGATCGTGCAGAAGGGATAGTTTGCCGACTCCGCGCCGGCGTTTGTGATCGCGTTAAAGAGAGTGGATTTTCCGACATTCGGAAGTCCAACGATACCAAGCTTCATGATTTATGTTCTCCTATGCAAAATAATACAAAATTACATTATATTATACCTCAAAACGCCGTAAGAATCAAGGGGTAATTTGAAAATTTCCAAACTTTTTTCGCAACTTCCGAAAGTCTATTGCTTTTTTCCGCCCGACGTGGTATAATATAGGAAAGTAAATGATCGAAAGGAACCGAAATGACAACAAACCCACCGGAGCTTCTGTCCCCCGCCGGAAGCTTTGACAAAATGAAAGCGGCGATTCTCTATGGCGCGAACGCGGTCTACCTCGCCGGAGACGATTTCGGAATGCGCGCCGCAGCCGCGAATTTCACTCTCGACGAACTCCGCGACGCCGTGAACTACGCGCACGAGCGGAATGTCAGAATCAATCTCACGCTCAACACAACGCCGCACTCGGACGAGTATCCGAAGCTCACCGAATATGTAAAGGCGATCTCAGGCTTCGGAATCGACGCGGTCATCGCGGTCGACCTCGGCGTGATCTCGCTTGTGAAGAAGCATATGCCCGACACCGAGCTTCACATCTCGACTCAGGCGTCAACCGTCAGCGCGGCGGCGGCTTCCGAATGGTACAGACTCGGCGCGAAGCGCGTCGTCCTCGCCCGCGAGCTGACTCTTGACGAGATAAAGTACATCCGCGAAAACACGCCGCCCGAGCTTGAACTCGAAGCCTTCATCCACGGCTCGATGTGCATATCGTATTCGGGACGCTGTCTTTTGTCGCAGCATTTCGTCGGACGCGACGCCAACCGCGGCCGCTGCGCCCAGCCCTGCCGATGGAATATGAGCTACCAGCCGTCGACAATTGTCGACAACCGTGACGAGGGACTGACCGACTTCGAGATCGTCGAGGAAAAACGCCCCGACAACCGGATCCCGGTCGAGGAAAACGAACGCGGAACCTTCTTCCTCTCGTCAAAGGATATGTGCATGATCGAGCATATTCCCGAACTCGTTCAGTCGGGCGTGACCTCCTTCAAGATCGAGGGGCGGATGAAGAGCGAATACTACACCGCCGTCGTCACGAACACCTACCGCATAGCGATCGACCGGTATCTTAAGGATCCGGAAAATTACGTCTTCGATCCGACATGGGCGCGCGAGCTTGAAAGTGTCAGCCACCGCGAATACTCGACCGGATACTACTTCTCAAAGCCGAACGAGGACGCCAACACCGCGAAAACTCCGGGCTACATGAAGGAAAAGGCATATCTCTGCCGCGTCGAGTCATATGATGAAGAAACTAAGCGCGCGGTCTTCGTCCAGCGGAACAAGGTCTTCGCGTACTCGGACGTCGAGGTGATAAGCCCCGGAATGACCGGGCGCGCGCTCAGGCTTGAAAAGCTCTTTGACTCAGAGGGAAACGAAATTGAGTCGGCTCCGCATCCCTACATGGAATTTTCGGCGATCGTCCCCTTCGCTCTTAAGCCCGGCGACATCGTCAGAGCGCAATAAGAGGTGGAATTTATGGAAATATTCATCGAAATCCTGAAATCGGTTCTCTTCGGCATCGTACAGGGAATCACCGAGTGGCTGCCGATTTCAAGCACGGGACACATGATTCTGCTCGAAGAGTTCGTCAGCTTCGAAAACGTCTCGGAGAATTTCTGGCAGATGTTTGAGGTCGTGATTCAGTTCGGCTCGATAATCGCGGTCATCGTGATATTCTGGGACAAGATCTTCCCGTTCTCGAAAAAAGGCGAGATTTTAGGGATAATGAAGCGCGACAAATTCTTCCTGTGGCTCAAGATCGCGCTGGCCTGCGTACCGACGGCGATCGTCGGAGTCTTCTTTGACGATCAGATAAACGATCTCTTCTACAATCCGATAACCGTCGCGATAATGCTGATTGTCGTCGGCGCGGCCTTCCTTCTCGTCGAGAGTCTCAATTCCGGGCGGAAGCCGAAGATAAACGATCTGGCCTCGATAAGCTTCCGCACGGCACTCTTCATCGGGCTTTTCCAGACGATCGCGGCGATTCTGCCCGGAACCTCGCGCTCGGGCATCACGATTCTCGGCGGGCTGATTCTCGGCGTCAGCCGCACGGTCTCGGCTGAGTTCACGTTCTTCCTCGCGATCCCGGTTATGTTCGGCGCGAGCCTTCTGAAGCTTGTGAAATTCGGACTGGCCTTCACCGGAACCGAGCTTGCCGTTTTACTTACCGGATGCGTGACGGCGTTTGTCGTGTCGCTCATCTGCATCAGATTCTTGATGGACTTCATAAAAAAGCACGACTTCAGAGTTTTTGGCTGGTACCGGATCGCGCTCGGCGCGGCCGTGCTGCTCTATGGTACATTCGTCGGATTTTCCGCGTAAAAAATATACTATAAAGCGGAGCTTTTGGCAATAATATTTGTGCCAAACCGAAAAAATGAATTTTCGGCAAAAATTTCACAAAAACCGGTTGATATCCCGGCAAAAATGTGCTACAATAAGAATAGTTGCGGGAATTTTATCCGCGGCAGTGCAGTTACAAAATCATTCAATGAGGTGAAAATAAATGTACAACAAGAAAACAATCGAAGACATCGGCGAAGGCTTCCGCGGCAAGCGCGTACTCGTCCGCTGCGATTTCAACGTCCCGGTAAAGGACGGCGTCATCACTGACGACAAGCGTATCGTCGGCGCGCTCCCGACCATCAAGTATCTCATCGCGCACGGCGCGAGAGTCATCCTCTGCTCGCACATGGGCAGACCTCACAACGTTCTTGACGACAAGCTCGCGCTTGACAAGAAGGAAAAGAAGAAGATCGAGGCTCTCCCCGAGGCTGAAAAAGAAGCCGCTAAGGCAGCCGCTCTCGAAAAGGCTAAGGGCGACATCACAAAGCTCTCGCTGAAGATCGTCGCTGACGACCTCGCAAAGAAGGGCATTCCGGTAGTCCTCGCGAAGGATGTTGTCGGCGAAGACGCTCAGGCAAAAGCAGCCGCTCTCAAGGACGGCGAGGTTCTCCTTCTCGAGAACGTCCGTTTCCACGCGGCTGAGGAGAAGAACGATCCCGAGTTCGCGAAGAAGCTCGCTTCTCTCGCTGAGATCTACGTAAACGACGCGTTCGGCACGGCTCACAGAGCGCACGCTTCGACCGCGGGCGTCGCTGACTACCTCAAGACCGCTGTCTGCGGTTACCTCATCCAGAAGGAGATCGAGGTCATGGGCAAGGCCCTCGAGGATCCGAAGCGTCCGTTCGTCGCTATCCTCGGCGGCGCGAAGGTCTCGGACAAGATCGGCGTCATCAACTCGCTCCTCGAAAAGTGCGACACGATCATCATCGGCGGCGGTATGGCATACACCTTCTTCAAGGCTATGGGCAACCAGATCGGCACCTCGATCTGCGAGTCTGACAAGCTCGATCTCGCGACCGAGATCATGAATAAGGCACGCGCCAAGGGCGTAAGCTTCCTCCTCCCGGTCGACAACATCATCGGCCGCGAGTATAAGGAAGACACCACCTTCATGCGCATTTACTCCGACTCGATTCCGGACGGCTGGATGGGACTCGATATCGGCGAAAAGACTCAGGAGCTTTTCTCCAAGACTCTCGTCGGCGCGGGCACTGTTATCTGGAACGGACCGATGGGCGTTTCCGAGTGGGAGAACTTTGCTTCGGGTACTCGTTCGGTAGCAAAGGCTATCGCTGAGTCGGGTGCTATCTCGATCATCGGCGGCGGCGATTCGGCGGCGGCTGTTGAAAAGCTCGGCTACGCTGACAAGATGACTCATGTCTCGACCGGCGGCGGCGCGTCCCTCGAATTCCTTGAGGGCCTTGAGC
>CAKSVM010000026.1 GCA_934503195.1 uncultured Eubacteriales bacterium | reverse complement strand
CTCGATATCCTTTGGGGCGTTGGATGGGATTTTTGATTTCGTTTTTAATATGTTTACACAATCAGGTTGACAGGGTCGAGTGAGAAGACGAGGGACGGGCTTTCGTACAGCATAAACCATGAGAGACAGTTAAAGACGTTTCTTGAAAACGGTATGGTGCCGATAGACAACTCCGCGACCGAGCGCGCGATACGTCCTTTTACGATCGGCAGAGCCAACTGGCACATCATTGACACTGTTCACGGAGCCGAAGCCAGTGCTGTTATTTACAGTCTTGTTGAGACAGCGAAAGCCAATAATCTGAAAATTTACGAGTACCTGAAATATCTGCTTGAGAAGATCCCTGAGCATATGGAGGATACGAATCTTGAATTCACAGACGACTTACTTCCGTGGTCGGAATCTTTACCCGATTGCTGCCGGAGATGAGATGTTGATATGATACCGCCCACCGCTGAGACGCGGTGGGCTGATTCTTTTTTTGGGGGGTACGCGTGGTTGAGCTGGTACTATGATACCGCCCACCGCTGAGACGCGGTGGGCTGATTCTTTTTTGGGGGACGCATGGTTGCGCTGGTACCGCCTGCCCACCCGCCATTCTCCCCCGTAAAAGCCGTCAAAAAGCCCCCCGCCGCCGGGAACCCGGCGGCGGGGGCTTGCGATCTATCTCAAAGCACGTGGCTTCATTTTCATCTTTATATGAATATATGTAAATCCTTCAACCTGAAGAAGCTGTATATTTTATAAAGAATCCTCCGGAAAGCTTACTTCGCGTAGTCAATAGCGCGGCTTTCCCTGATGAGATGAACCTTGATCTGTCCGGGATACTGAAGCTCGGACTCGATCTTCTTCACAATATCATGCGCGATGACGACCATCTGCTCGTCGCTGACGATTTCGGGCTTGACCGCGATGCGGACTTCGCGCCCGGCCTGAATCGCGTAGGCCTTGTCGACTCCGGGGAAGCTGTAGGTGATCTCCTCAAGCTTCTGGAGACGCTTGATGTAGTTTTCGAGATCCTCACGTCTCGCGCCGGGTCTTGCCGCCGAGATAGCGTCGGCCGCCTGAACGATCACCGCCGTGATAGTCTGCGGTTCAACGTCACCGTGATGCGCCTCGATCGCGTGGATAACTTCCTTGCTCTCCTTGAACTTCTTGACTATGTCGACTCCGAGCTGTACGTGCGATCCCTCGATCTCCTGCGTCAGTGCCTTGCCTATGTCGTGGAGAAGTCCGGCTCTCTTAGCCAGCGTGCTGTCGACTCCAAGCTCGTCCGCGATCATTCCGCAGAGAAGCGATACCTCAATCGAATGATCAAGTACATTCTGTCCGTAGCTCGTGCGGAAACGAAGCCGTCCGAGAAGCTTTATCATGTCTGGATTCAGTCCGTGAATTCCGGTCTCGTACGACGCGCGCTCTCCGGCCTGCTTGATCATGACCTCGACATCGCGCTTTGCCTTCTCGACCATCTCCTCAATGCGCGCCGGATGAATCCGTCCGTCCGCAATGAGCTTTTCAAGCGCGATTCTCGCCACCTCGCGGCGAACCGGGTCAAAGCTCGAAAGCGTGATAGCTTCGGGCGTGTCGTCGATGATCAGATCGACTCCGGTCATAGCCTCGATCGCGTGAATGTTGCGTCCCTCGCGTCCGATTATGCGTCCCTTCATCTCGTCGCTCGGCAGAGACACAACCGAAACCGTCGTCTCGGCAACCGTCTCCGAAGCGCAACGCTGAATCGCGAGCGAAAGAATGTTCTTCGCCCGGATGTCTGCCTCTTCTTTGAACTGCTGCTCGTACTCAATAAGCCGCTGAGCAGTTTCGTGTTTCACGTCGGCGTCGATGCGCTCGACAATCTGCGCCTTTGCCTCCTCAGCCGTGAGTCCCGCGGCCTTTTCGAGTGCCTCAAGCTGCTTTACCTTGATCTCCTCGATCTCGTCGCGCGTGTCGGAACACTCCTTCAGCTTTTTCGTAAGCTGCTCGTCCTTGCGCTCGAGGCTCTCAAGCTTTCTGTCGTACTGTTCCTCTTTCTTGGAAACCCTCGACTCAAGCTTCGAAAGCTCCGCGCGCCGATCCTTGATCTCACGCTCGGCCTCGTTCTTCTGGCGGAGAATCTCTTCCTTCGCCTCGATGAGCGCTTCCTTTTTCTTGTTTTCCGCGTCGTGTTCGCCTTCTTCGATTATGCGTCTCGCGCGCTCCTCGGCCGTACCGATAGTGGCTTTGTCCTCGGCCTCCTTCTGAGTCTTATGCTCAGTCCAGCCGCGATTATACCACTTCTTTTTGCCGCCGAAGAAACCGACTCCGACGCCGATCCCCGCGGTCGCTACCGCGATAATTGCCGTTATAATTGTCTGCAAGTGTGGAACACCTCCTTGATTTGTAAATGTTTTATTTTTATATGTAATCTCTTGTTACCTCTCTGACCTTCACAGCAATAATCACATACATATATATTTTACACAAAAAACGGGAATTTGTCAAGGGCTTCGCCGCAATTTCTACAGGCAATCGCGGCGCATTGTCGCTTTGTACAAAAATCATTCCTCATCGATGCGTATATCGTACGTATTAAGCGTCTCAAAAGCCTCGTCGCAGAGTGCTTTGAAGTCGATCTTGTTCTCTTCCTCAATAACCTTCTCGATTTCGGGACGTGTCTTCGGGTGACGCGGGGTGAAAACGGTGCAGCAATCCTCGTAAGGTAGAATCGAAGTCTCAAACGTCCCGATTCTTCTCGCGATCGTGACGATCTCCTCCTTGTCAAGTCCTATGCAGGGGCGGTAGACCGGCATATTTACGCAGGCGTCGGTGACGGCGATCGCGCGCATAGTCTGGCTCGCCACCTGAGCGAGCGATTCACCGGTGATTATCGCGCCGCACTTGTTGCGTCTGGCGACCCGGTCGGCGAGAGTCATCATGTAGCGTCTGAGCAGCAGAGTGAAATAATCCTCGTCGCAGTTATGCACAAGCTCCTCCTGAATATGAGTGAGCGAGATCACATGAACTTTAATGTGAGTCGTGTATTCGCAGAGAAGTCTTGCGAGTTCGAGAACCTTCTCCTTCGCCCGCTCCGAAGTGTAGGGGAAGCTCTCAAAATGCAGAGCCTCAAGCGTCACACCGCGCTTTGCCATCATGAATCCGGCGACCGGGCTGTCGATTCCTCCCGAAAGGAGTAAAAGTCCCTTTCCGCTGCTTCCGAGCGGCATACCTCCCGCGCCCTTTATCTGCCCCGCGTGGATATATGCTCCGTATTCGCGGATCTCGACCCTGACGATAACGTCGGGATGTTCAAGATCGACCTTTATCTTCGGCATCGCCTCAAGCACCGCCGCGCCGATCTCCCCGGCAAGCTCAGGGGATTTCAGCGGGAAGGACTTGTCCGCGCGTCTCGCGTCGGCCTTGAAGGTCTTCGCGCCGACAAGGAACTGCGGAAGATATTCCTTCGCCGCCTCAAAAATCGCGTCCATGCTCTTATCGACCACACAGGCGCGGTCGATCGTCACGATTCCGAAGACCTTTTTCGCGTATTCCAGTGCGAGATCGAGATCGCAGGAATCGTCCTTCGGCTCGATGTAGATCGTACTCTGCGCGCGATAGATGTCAAAATTCCCGGCACGCTTTATTCTGGTTTTAAGTTCCTTCAGGAGCAGATTTTCAAAATAAGAGCGGTTCGCGCCCTTTAAGATAAGCTCCCCGTATTTGCAGAGAAGTACTTCTTTCATTGATGTTTCCTCTTCAAGTAATAGATTTTCGCCATCCGTGACGTCATGACACAGCGCGCCGATACGGTCTGACCGGGCGGCAGTTCTCCTTGTGAAAACCGCTGTAAGCCCATAGATAATTTACATTGCGTGTTACACGGCTCCACTCCGGATTCATCCATCGTAAAACCGCTCGCGCCGTGTGGTGACGTTCCGGGCGGCGCGTGGGCCGCAAGTCATTATCTGTCAGCAAGGCGTCGCCCCCGATCGCGCGGCTTCGCCGCGTTTTGCCCCCGCCCACGGTGGGTGCGCTCTGAGGCTTATTCCTGCTGAGCCGTCATCCCCCCGTGGGAGGGAGGAGCCGGACATCACCCGGTGATGAGCCTGTAAGCCGAGTGCAGATTTTCAATTTCCACCTTACCGGCCGTGTCAACCCGGTCGCCGTCAAGCGACCACGCCATCGCGTCGGGGCTGAACAGAATCTCACCCTTTCTGAACTTCCCGTAAACAACGTTCTTTCCGTATTTCTTCCCGGCAAGCTCGTGCGCTGTCTCGTGCAGATCAGCCAGATTCTGCGGCATCTTCACGAGTAAATACTCGTGAAGTCCGTCGTCAAGCTCGACCTCGCCCGGAAGCTTTATAACGCCGCCGATCGACAGCGTGTTCGCGAACGCACCGAAGGCAAACTCGCCCTCGATAACCTCGTCCCCGTTTTCAAACCTCATCTGGCACGGCTTTATGTCCGAGAGATATTTCACACTCTCAAGAAGATAAGCGAAATGACCGAAAAGATTCTTTAAGGGCTGAGGAGTGTCATACGACACTCCCGTAAACGCGCCGAACGACGCGATATAATTGAAGATATGCCCGCCGACTATACCGCAGTCCATATACACCGGACGCCCCGTCACAATTAGCTTCGCCGCCGCTAACGGATCCGACGGAAGCCCGATCGTCGACGCGAAATCGTTCGTCGTCCCAGCCGGAACATACCCGACCGGGGGACGCTTTTCGGGTTCAAGACGGCAAAGCCCGGTCACAACCTCGGATAAGGTTCCGTCTCCTCCGACACATACGATCACGTCATAATCCGCGGCGTTCTCAGCCGTGTACTGCATCGCGTCGCCCGCCTTCTGAGTCGGTCTGGTAAAGCATTCAAGCCCGCCCTTCGTCAGAATATCAAGAAGCTCCAGAAGATCGACCCTCAGCCGGTATTTCGCCGTGTGCTGATTTATTATCACAAGTGCCTTTTTCATAAACAGTAACAACTCCTTTCGGTCAGAGCCGTTTCGCGGCCTCACAAAGCCGCTCATATTCATTCGGGATCTTTCCCTCAATCACCCCGGAGAGAAGACTTTCCAGAACCGCGCCGATTCTTTTCGGCTCGATACCGAGATTCATAATCTCCCTGCCTCCTATTTTTAACTGCTTTATCGAAACGCATTCAACGTGCCGCCCGATCTCGTCGATAAATCCGACCGATTCGGGGGAAATCTTCCCCATCGCAGCGGACAGCTTCTGTATGTCCCGCGCCGCGTCGGAACCGACCGCCGCGCAGAGCTTTTTCGCGCCGACATAATCGTCCGCGCCGTCGCGCGAGAGTATCGAGACGACGCGCGATATCGTCCGGTTGTCAAACCGCAGTCCCTTCAGTATGGAAAACGCGTCCTTCCCGTATAAAAGCGCGGAAAGCAGCAAAGGTAAAGACTCGCCGCGAAGCTTCCCGATAATCCCGGAAGCCGTCTCAATCTCCTCTGAGCCGACCGGAATAACCCGGCTTATCACCCGGGAAAAGTTCCGGATAACCTCCGCCGCGTTCATACCGCGGATAAGCTTCGAAAGCTCGGAAGCCACCCTCTCGCGCGAAACGTGGTCAAGCAGCGGCGAAAGCTTCTCCGCCGCCAGAGCGGTTTTCTCCTCGATCTCAAATCCCAGCACCGACGCGAACCTCAGCGCGCGCAGAACCCGTAAGGCGTCCTCCGAAAATCTCTTCTCCGGCTCGCCAACACAGCGGATAAGCCGCCTTTCAATGTCTCCTCGCCCGCCAAAGGGATCGACAATGCCTGAAGCGTCCGAATAAGCCATCGCATTCACCGTGAAGTCCCGCCGCCCGAGATCGTCCGAAAGCCTCGAAGTGAAGCTCACCGAGTCGGGATGCCGACAGTCGGAATACTCCCCGTCAACGCGATAGGTCGTCACCTCGATCGGCTCGCCCGAATAAACAACCGTGATCGTCCCATGCGCGATTCCGGTCGGAACCGCCCTGAAAGGCTCATTGCCGAAGACAGCGAGCGTCTCCTCCGGCCTTGCCGAGGTCGTGACGTCCCAGTCGTTCGGAATCCTTCCCATAATCGAGTCGCGGACGCATCCGCCGACCGCGAAGGCCTCAAACCCGCTCTCGTAAAGCCGCCTTATAACGGCTCCCGCCGCGCAGGGCAGAACGATATTCGGTTCAGTCATATAAACGCCCCCATACAATGGAAAGATTTCAAAGCCCCGCCGCACAGCCCGCGGACTCAGACAGTGAGCGGCTCCTTCGCGTCTCCGCTCCGTGCCGATTCATTCACGCCGCCTTCGAGATTTTCTCTCGCGACCGAAAGCATCAGCTTTATGCGGTTCTCCTGATTGACTCTCGTCGCTCCGGGGTCGTAGTCGATCGGCACGATGTTAGCCTCGGGATGAAGCTCACGAAGCCGCCGTATCATTCCCTTTCCGACGATGTGGTTCGGAAGACAGCCGAAAGGCTGGGCGCAGACAATGTTTCCATATCCGTTCTCGATAAGCTCAAGCATCTCGGCCGTCAGAAGCCAACCCTCGCCCATCTTGCATCCGTAGCCCTCGATTCCCTTTATAAGCTCGCGCAGATGCGAATATCTCGTCGGAGCCTTGAAAATCCCCTGCTTCTCGATGATGTCGATGATGAATTCCTCCATCCCCGAGAGATACCCGAGCAGAGTCCCCGCGACGATCTTCTTCGCCTTGCTTCCGCCATAGAGCTTGACGTCCTCAATCCGGTTGTCTGTCTTGAAGAGAATGAAGCTCATAAGCCCCGGAACCATGACCTCGCATCCTTCGGAAGCGAGGAATTCCTCCAGATGATTGTTCGCCAGCGGCGAGAATTTCACGTAAATCTCACCGACGATTCCGACCTTCACGCGCTTCACGCTCCGGTCGACCTTTATCGCCGCGTAATCCGCCGCGATCTTCTCCATGTAGGAGCGCATCACGCGCTTCGCAAATCCGCGTCCGGCCGCGAACTCGGAAGTCAGCGCGTCGACCCACTTCTTCGAAACCGCGTCGGCCGCGCCCTTCTCGACCTCATAAGGCCGCACCTGATTTGAGAGACACATCATAAGGTCTCCGTAAGCCATCGCCGCGATCAGCTTTCTGATCATTCCGAGCGTCCAGTGGAAGCCCGAGTTCTTCTCAAGTCCCGAAAGGTTCAGCGAGATGACCGGAATGTACCCGTACCCCGCCTTTTTCAGAGCCTTGCGGAGAAGATGTATGTAGTTCGAGGCGCGGCATCCGCCTCCGGTCTGAGTGATCATAAGCGCGGTCTTGTGAAGATCGTATTTCCCGCTGTTCAGCGCGTCGATCATCTGCCCGATGACAAGCAGCGCGGGATAGCAGGTGTCGTTGTGGACATATTTCAGTCCGGTCTCGACGACCGCGTGGCTCTCGTTGTGAAGCAGCTCCATGCGGTAGCCGTAGCTCCGGAACACGTTCCGCAGCAGTGAAAAATGAATGTCGAGCATTCCGGGGATGAGGATCGTGTAATCCTTCTTCATCTCCTTTGTGAATTCGACACGTCCGGTGTCGGCCTCGGCCGGGACACAGGACAGCTTTTCGTTCTCCATTTATTCTTCCTTCCTTATTTTGCGATAAACCGGGATTCCCTTTGTCGAGACCCTGATCCGGCCGTTTCCGACCTTCTCCCCGGTGAAATAGTCGGCCCACTCGTCGGATACCGGGAGATAAACCTCGCGCTCATCCCCGCGCCCCGCCGCGATCGGCGCGACAAGCAGATCCTCGCAGAACATATACTCATCGTCGATTCCGAAGGTCCCGGGATCCGACGTGTAATCCATGACAAGTCCGCGTATCGGCGGCTTTCCGGTGTCGCGATAGAGATCAAACGACCTTTTCAGCATCGGAACAAGACTCTCGCGGAGCTTCAGAAGCTCCCGGACCTCGTCCTCGCAGTCAAGCTCCGCCCACGGAGCCTTCTCACAGTACCAGGCGTTGATGAGACACTGCGAGCTGAACACAACCGCCTGAAGCCGCCTTATGAGCTCATCGCGATCCTTCGCGTGCCGCACCTCGGGAGTCCAGAGAATCCCCGAGAACCCCGCCTGCGCGACGCCGCGGATGAAATCCCCGTGATCGTAAAGATCGCTGTAAATGACAAACGGATACGAAGCCGCGAGTGCGCCGAGATTGCGGACCTCGGATAAGGTCTTCACATCCCCGAGAGCCTCCATGACCGCCTGACAGTAGAGCGTACCGAAGAGCGAATGATACTGCTCGCCGTCAAGTCCCGACGGGAATTCGGAGGTCAGCGGAAAGCTCCAGCTTCCGGTGTTGTCGCTCGAATCGCACTCGTCGAGCTTGAACCCGTCAACCCCGGCGTCAACAAGGTAGCTCCTGTGATAATCGGCGAAGATCTTCCGCGCCTCCCCGGTCGCGAAATCCGGCACCACTCCGCTCCAGACAAGATAATCCCCGCTGTATTTCGCGAGCTCGTCGTGAATCGGAGACGACGGATGACAGAACGCGTGTTCCCACAGCGAAATGTGGAATCCCTTTTCGCGAAGCTCCGAAATCATCTTTCCCGGCTCCGGGAATCTGTCGCTCCAGACATACGAGCAGGAGTAGGTGTGCGTCTGCCACCCCGGCTCAAGTCCGAGAATGTCGCACGGAATGTCACTCTTTCTGAAATAATCGGCCATCGCGAGAACCTCGTCCTGAGTATACTTTCCGAAGCATCTGTAAAGAACTCCGAGTCCCCACTCAGGAACATCGCATCCGCCGCCCGAAAGCATATTGTACTGCGAGACGATATCGGTGATCCTCTCGCCCTCGATGACATAGACGTCAACGCCATCAGCCGCCGGAATCAAAACGCTCATTATAAGCTCGCCCGACCCGCGCAGAGCGTAAAGCTCGTCGGTCGAGGTCATGACCTCGGACGGTCTTTCGTCAGTCTCAGCCTTTGACGCGGAAAACGCCTGATTCTTCGTCTTTCCGCAGTAGACCTCGATTATCCGCGCCGTATCGAAGTACATACCATAGCCCTTGTTCGTGACGAAGAAGGGAGCGGGCGCGTGGCTGTCGCCGTTGTTCGTAGCGGGATCAGCGGTCGGATTGAGCCTGAGCCTTCTCATCCTGTGATTGAACTGTTTAAGCTGCAAACCGAATCCATACACCTGCGCGTCGCTCTCAAGCGGAAACTCAATGAGAAATCCGCGCGGAGTCAGCTTCGTCACGAAATTCGAAGCCGGATACGAAACCTCAGTCTCAACATAATTGAAACCCTTGCAAAAGAGCGATGGGACAAGCTTTTCCGGAGTTCCGAGTGTGTACTTTTTCATGAGTTTTTCCTCTCGTTATGTTGTCAGATATATTTTTGAGATGAAATAGAACATCAGGGGACTGCGCAACAGCGGCATTAACATAAATCGCCAAGCCGATTCAAACCGTTTTCCGTGACGGAATATGTTTGATAAACCCGAGACGCGCGGACGAATGAATCAACCTTTGCTCCACGCCGCTTCGCAGGCCGCGAAGAGGCTTCTGAGTCTGATCTTCACCGCGCCGAGATTCGTGATCTCGTCGATCTTGATCTGCGTGTAGATCTTCCCCTCGCGCTCAAGTATCTCGCGGACCTCATCGGTCGTTATCGCGTCGACTCCGCATCCGAACGATACCAGCTGAACGAGATTCATGTCCTCGCGCCCCGCGATATACCGCGCTGCCGCGTAAAGCCGCGAATGATACGTCCACTGATTCAGCACCGCCGTCCTGAACTTCGTCACCCGGTCGCTGACCGAATCCTCGGTCACGACCACCGCGCCGCACTCGCAGATAAGGCGGTCGATTCCGTGATTTATCTCGGGATCGACATGATACGGACGTCCCGCGAGAACGATTATCGGCATCTTCTTCTCCTCGGCGAGCTTTATGTATTCCTCACCCTTCGCTCTCACGTCGGAGAGGAACTTCTCGCGCGCCGCGTAAGCCGCGTCGCAGGCCGCCGAAACCGACGCCTCGTCAAGCCCGTCAAAATACTTCGAGAGTATCCCGAAAATCTTCTTTCTGAAATCCTTCGGCCTGTGGACGCCGATGTAATCCTTTATGAACTTCGTCTTCGAGAGACCCGGCACGTTCGCGCCTATGACCTCGGGATAGTACGCCACGACCGGACAGTTGTAATGGTTGTCGCCCAGCTTCTCGTCGAAATTGTAGGTCATGCAGGGATAGAATATCGCGTCGACCCCGTCATTTATCAGAGCCTCGATATGACCGTGCATCAGCTTTGCCGGGAAACATACCGTGTCCGACGGAATCGTGTGCTGACCCGAAATGTAGAGCTTGCGGTCGCTTCTCGGCGAGACCACGACCTCAAACCCGAGCCTCGTGAAGAACGCCTGCCAGAACGGAAGCATCTCGTACATATTGAGCCCCATCGGAAGCCCGATTCTCCCGCGCGGATTCTCAGGCTCAGGCGCGTTCGCGATCGACGTTAAAAGCCCCAGCTTGTATTCGTAGAGATCGTAATGCTCGTGCTTCTTGCCGCCGAGCGTCGGACGCTCGCAGCGGTTGCCGCCGATGAACTTCCGCCCGCCGTCAAAGGTGTTGACCGTGAGTCTGCAATGATTCTCGCAGATTCCGCAGGTCGTGACCCTGACCTCATGTCTGAATTCGGAAAGCTTCTTAGCGTCAAGAAGCGTCGAGACGACCTCGCCGCCAGGAACCGAACGGCTCTTGTCAAACGCGTAGATCGCCGCGCCGTACGCGCCCATGAGTCCCGCGATGTTCGGACGCACGACATTCCGTCCGATCTCCTGCTCAAACGCGCGGAGCACCGCGTCGTTAAGGAACGTGCCGCCCTGAACGACAATGTGCTGTCCGAGCGAATCGGCGTTCGCGGCTCTTATGACCTTGTATAAAGCGTTCTTGACGACCGAGATCGACAGTCCGGCCGAGATGTTGTCAACCGTCGCGCCGTCCTTC
Source organism: uncultured Eubacteriales bacterium (assembly GCA_934503195.1). GTDB lineage: Bacteria > Bacillota > Clostridia > Oscillospirales > CAG-272 > Flemingiibacterium. The sequence continues at coordinate 25,933 of CAKSVM010000026.1, read as the reverse complement.
TGCGCCTGCTTGACCGAGGAGTTCATGAAAACGGTACACCGCGAGCCGAGATCGACCGGAGCCTTCGCGAAAAGTCCTTCCTTCGCGAAATCGGCGATATCCTGACCAAGAGCCCCCGCGAAGGTCTGTAAAAAGGATCCGCATCCCGACGAGCAGGCCTCGTTTAAGAATATGTTGTCGATCGCGCCGTTGCGTATCTTGAAGCACTTTATGTCCTGTCCGCCGATATCGATTATGAAGTCGACATCCGGCATGAATTTCCGCGCCGCGAAGAAATGCGCCATCGTCTCTACGATTCCGTAGTCGACCGCGAACGCGTTCTTTACGATCTCCTCACCGTATCCGGTCACGGCCGACGCCGCGATCTTTATATCCGGATACTTCGCGTAGAGATCGACGAGAAAATCCTTTATGATCGGCACAGGGTTTCCGCTGTTCGGACGGTAGAGCGAAAGCAGAATGTCGCGCGACTCGTTCATCACGACCGCCTTCACGGTAGTCGATCCCGCATCGATTCCGATGTAGGCCTTCCCCTTGTACGAGGCCGGATCAGCGTACTCAACGCGATCCTTCGCGTGACGCGACGAAAATTCCTCATAAGCGGCCTTGTCAGCGAAAAGCGGCGGGCAGGCGAGATATTTTCCCTCTGTCCGGTAGCCCTTTATCCGTGAGAGCCCGTTGGAAAGAGTCACCTGATGCTTTCCGATGTCCGAGCCGTACGCCGCGCCCATCGCGACGAAATAGAGCGAGTTCTCCGGACAGACCCCGGTAAGACCCAGTGCCTTGTCAAACGCCGCGCGAAGCCCGTCCATAAAGGTCAGCGGGCCGCCGAGATAGACGACCTTTCCGGTGATCGGACGTCCCTGCGCCAGTCCGGCGATCGTCTGGTTGACGACGGCCGTGAAGATCGACGCCGCGATATCCTCGCGTCTCGCGCCCTGATTTATCAGCGGCTGAATGTCGCTCTTCGCGAAAACGCCGCATCTCGAAGCGATCGTGTAGATCTTCTCAGAGCCGTGCGAAAGCTCGTTGAGTTCGTCGGGAGTCACCGCGAGGAGAGTCGCCATCTGATCGATGAACGCTCCAGTGCCGCCCGCGCAGGAGCCGTTCATGCGAACCTCCATCGTGCGGTCGAGATAGAGAATCTTCGCGTCCTCACCGCCAAGCTCGATGACGACATCCGCGTCGGGAATCAGCTTCTTCACCGCGAGTCTCGTCGCGTAGACCTCCTGAACGAAGCCGATGCCGCAGCTCTCGGCCATACCCATTCCGGCCGAACCCGAAATCGAGAGGATCGCGTCTCCCGCGCCGGGAATATCCTTTTCAAGCTCCGCGAGAAGCGCGACGGTCGATTCGGTTATCTGCGCGAAATGTCTTTTGTATGATTTGTGAATTATTTTGTTGTCACCGTCGAGTACAACGCACTTGAGCGTCGTCGACCCGACGTCGAGTCCTATCTTCAATTTATCTTACATCCTTTCATCGGATTTTGAGAACAAGTATACCATATATTATATCACAGGATTATTCTTTTCGCAATGGGATAAGTGTAAATTTATTTGCCGTGACAGCGGTATTTTCCGCCATTTACATAAAGCCTGTTGAAACCGCCGCCAATGTCAGTGGAAAATCAGCCGGAAATCCAAGCAAACAGAGCGGAACCCAAAGCGCATACAGCGCATTTTCCACAAGGTATTTGTGGATTTTGTGGAAACATAATTATCCATATTTCGCGTTTTCTCACATACTCTCACATGATTATATACAAGCCGGAACCATTTTCTACAGTTTTCTCAACAGCAATTCCGCAGCGCAAAGAAAACCGCGGAACGCGAGCAGTTTTTCCACAAACAGACAAAAAACGCGCCGATTGTAAATCGCGTCAGCAATCGAAAAAAAAGCTGTATGCCTGAAAAATCCCGTCCGCGCCGCATGGAAAGTCAGATTTTTAAGATAGCGGAATCCACAGTACATGGGATTTCCAGAATGTCCGCAAAAGGTGAGCCGCAGAACACTGTTGTTTCCGCGGGGGCGCGAAGCGCGGCTGAAGCCGCGCTTCACGTGTCCCGGCACGGCCCGGACGCGAGTGCAGGTTGCGCGCTCCGCGCGCAATCGACCTCGCAAGGCGAGGTCGACGCCACTTCGTGCCGCCTGCAATCGGCCGCTTCTCGGCCGACTCCCCCTCCCCAAAATCTCAGCAAAACTCTCCGAGAAAATCCTCGCCGAAAAAACTCCACAGCACTCCGCATTCAATCTCCCGGCAGTCCCTGCCCCCCCAACTGTCTTTCACTGACTAAAACCCCCGCCAATATCCGCTCCAACGCAGTCACCGTGTCACCAGTACTTCCGCTCAAGACTCCTCAGCTGAATCGCCTCGGCAATGTGCGCGGCCTTTATCGACTCGCTCGCGTCAAGATCCGCGATCGTCCTCGCCACACGTAAAAGCCGATCGTATCCACGCGCGGAAAGATTCAGCTTTTCGTACGCGTTTTTCATAAGCGTCTCCGCCTCTTTGTCCAAACGGCAGAACCTGTTAAGATGCCTTGACATCATGTCGGCGTTGCGCGTGATCCTCATCAGCGTCGGATCTGACTTCATCGCCTCCTGAAGGCGGTTCGCGGCGAATTTTCTCGCCTCGTTCACACGCTTTCTCACCGCCGCCGACGACTCGCCGCGCGCCTTTGCAGAAAGCTCCTCATAGCTCAGTGCGGCTACCTCAACCTGAATGTCAATACGGTCGATCAGCGGTCCGCTGATCTTCGAAAGATATTTCTTTATGTCACCCTTGTTGCAGACACAGGTTCCGCGCGGATCTCCATAGTGACCGCATTTGCAGGGATTCATCGCCGCCACAAGCATGAAAGCCGATGGATACGTCACCTTCCCAGACGTTCTCGTGATCGTCACTTTGCGATCCTCGATCGGCTGACGGAGCGACTCGGTCACGTTCTTGTTGAACTCGGGAAGCTCGTCAAGGAAAAGCACTCCGTTGTGTGCGAGCGAAATCTCACCCGGCATCGGATTCGTTCCGCCGCCCACAAGACTCGGAGCCGACATCGTCGGATGCGGGGATCTGAACGGACGCTTCGTTATCAGTGAAACTCCCTCCGGAAGCATCCCCGCGACCGAATGTATCTTAGTCGTCTCGACCGCCTCGTCAAAGGTCATCTCGGGAAGAATACCCGGAAAACATTTCGCCAGCATCGACTTTCCGGTGCCGGGCGGGCCGATAAGAAGAATGTTGTGGCCTCCCGCCGCCGCGATCTCAAGCGCGCGCTTTACCATCTCCTGCCCCTTTACGTCCGAGAAGTCCAAATCGGTCTCCAATATCCCCGACTCAAACGTCGCGCGGTCGAATACCGACGGCTTGATCGGAAAATCTCCCTTGAAATGCCTGATCAGCGACAGTACATTCGGAACGCCATATATATTCACACCCTCAACAACCGAAGCCTCCCCGGCGTTCGCCTCCGGAACATATATCTCGGAAAATCCCGCCTCCTTGGCCGCAAGACACATACAAAGAACGCCTCTGACAGGCCGCACCTGCCCGGAAAGTGAAAGCTCACCAATAAAACAGGAATGCTTTATCGCCTCCTTGCCGGCGGCGGGAAACTGCCCGCTCGCCGCCATCACCGAAATGAGTATCGCCAGATCAAACGACGAGCCTTCTTTCTTCCGGTCAGCCGGAGTGAGATTTATGGTTATCGAGTAATCCGGAATATCAAACCCGCTGTTGAGAAGAGCCGAGGTCACGCGGTCATGCGATTCCTTTATCGCGGTTCCGGGAAGACCGATTATCTCAAACTGCGGCATCCTTTCCTGCGCGTCGCACTCAACGCCGACAAGATAGCCGTCAATTCCTGAAAGTCCGGTAGAATAAACTGTGGAAAGCATTGACAAATCCCCTTTTTGTTGTGTAATATAAGCTGACTGAAAGCCGTTTCGCGATAAAGAAATCAGCATCTTCGCCGCGAAAACGATTTATTCAGCTTGTCTGTAAATATTTTATCATATTTTGTCGGAAAAATCAATACCAAAGCCGTCAAATCACGCCGAAGTTTCAAAAAATGCTTGACTTTCCGGAAAATATGTGATACAATCAGAATAAAGACACAAAAGCGGCGATAAATAAAGTGCTGTCACCAAAGAGAAATTTAACTCACAAATGGATTCTTATCATAAGCAATCCACGCTCCGCCTGCGCCGCGACAAACCAAGAAAGGATGTTCATAATAAAAAATGAGAAACCAGCGAAACATAAACTTACGCATAAGCGATGACCTGCTCGAAAAGCTCTACTACGTCGCGAAAAGCGAGGGACGCACACTGAATAACGAATTCCTGCTACTCGCCAGAAACAGCGTCGCGTATTTCGAACGCACAAAAGGCCATATAACCCCTGATAAGACGGCGTCGATAAGGGACGAGCTGGAGTCCGAAATCGGCTCAAAGGAGTAACCGCACGGTATCAAACGATAACTCACATCGCAAAAAAAGCACGGATTCCTCATCCGCGCGATAATATCAACGCCATACCCTAAAATCCCCCAAGAATGGCCGCAGGCCGTGCTTGGGGGATTCGCGTCACACAGCACAAAATCCGCGAAAGCAATGATCATTCGTAAAATTCCCGACAATACGTCACACGGAACCAAGCTTTACGTTAATTCCCCAGCGGGACGCGAAGCGCGGCGTTTGCCGCGCTTCGCGTCCCGCTTAGCTATGGATTAGTGTTTTTTGAAGATTTTTGCGTTGAGTATCATATCGCCGCAGGGAAGGCGGAAAACTTCAAAAATCTGACGGAGAATCCGGCAAAAATAAAATCTTCACCGAGGAAATATAAAATTGCTATATTTTTTAGGGGAGGGGGTACAATTTATTGTATATTTTCTTGCCGCTGTATGGTATAATATTAACTGATCCGGATTGTGACGCTGATTTGCGGAATTATGTACTGTTTTTCGCAGAACCATGTATTGCAATCATATAACGCGGATGGTATAATATATCTACAAGAAATAATAACCACGGAGGAAGCAAAATGAAAAAAGCACTTATCATTTCACTGCTCATTCTGGCTCAGCTCGCGGTCTCCTGCGGCGAGGCGGCGGTTTCCGATGGGACTACGGCCGGCGGAGCCGAAACGACCTCGGAGGCCGTGACGGAGGAACCTGATCCGTTTGCCGACATGGATTTCGACGGACAGGAGATACGGATCTACACGAGTACGAACGATCCCGGCGGAGTCGGAAACTCGAATTATCTGATTGAAGGCCCGGCGGAGGAGACCGGGGATATCGTTCAGGATTCGGCCTATTTCCGCAACCGGAGCGTAGAGGAGATTCTTGGGGTAAAGCTCGTTTACACCGAGTATGACGTGAACTACGCCAGCGCGGCGGCTGAGGTCTCGAAGCTTGTTATGAGCGGGGACGATCTCTACGACATAATCATCTCCGATCTTTATCCGATGGCCGGACTCTCGACTCAGGGCAACTTCAGGAATATCGCGAACGCGCCGTACATAGACCGTTCCAAGGACTACTGGTATGAGAATTATATGTCAGAGCTTTCGCTTGACGGAAAGAAGGAATACATTCTCGCGGGAGACTATTTCATCGATATTCTCCGCTCGGCGCACGCGCTTTACTTCAACAAGGAGCTTTTAGCGAACCACACCGGAGACGGGGATCTCTTATACAAGGAGGTTCTTGACAACAAGTGGACTTACGACACCTTCCTTAGTCATGTGGGCGAGATGTATTCGGATCTCAATGGAAACTCGAAGCGGGATATTGAGGATCAGTACGGCTATGTCGCGTTCCAGACGTGGGGGCCGATGATTCCGTTCCTTGTGTCGGCGGATCTGAAGCTGACCGAAAAGGCTCCGGACGGCGGACTTAAAATTGCGATGAACAATGAGAATTCGGTTCGGCTGCTGGAGCTTCTGAATCAGGTTTTCTACGGCGACGGGTCGTGTGTCACCGAGCTTATGGGGCTTGACGGAAATGACGCGTTGAGCGCACAAAACAATATGTTCAGAGGTGGACGCGCGCTCTTCCTCGGATACAACCGCCTCGGTTCGATGGAGGAGCTTCGCGATGTGGAATTTGAGGTCGGAATCCTGCCGTATCCGAAGTTTGATGGAAATCAGGAGAAATATGTGTCGTCGTCGCATGACACTACCGAGATCGGAGTAATTCCTGTGACCTGTCAGAATTTTGAGAATGTCTGTGCGGTGCTGGAGGTTCTGAACCGCGAGACGGCAAAGCTAATCATCCCGGCGTATTATGAGACGGGACTGAAGGTGAAGTACTCGCGCGACGATTATTCGTCGCAGATGATCGATATAATCCACGGCAACATCGGCGGATCGTTCGCGCTGGCGTATTCGAACAACTGCGACGCGATCTTCCAGCAGGCGTCGTTCTACGAACCTGTCTCGACGAAAAGTACCGATTTTGTTTCGAACTATGTGAAGCGCGAGGCGGCGGCACAGAAGAAGCTTGACAAGCTGGTGGAGGATTTCTCGGCACTGGAAGACTGAAAATCCGTTAGCTTATGGTTTTAGTGACCGGAGATTTCTTTTCGATCTGGAGCTTGGCTATGTGTTTACAGTGGATTTGACAGGCGGGGGAGTCAACATAAGAAATCGGGGTCGCCGAGGATTTGGCAGCTCCGATTTTCTTTATGATTTCATGTCCGATTGGTTTCTAATTGTAAATTTTATTCGACATTGGTCAATCCTGTTGACATTTCCGACATAATGTGATATAATTTAATTACAAAAGCGTTTGCGCCGAAATTGCGCAGACTCCTCTTCCGCTTTCAAATCGGAGAAATAAATGAGTAAACTCATAAAAAAAATAATGATATCCGCCGCGGTGACGCTTCTTTTCTGCGGACCGACGGCGGCGATATATAACCAGAATCTCAGAGCCGCGGCGGTAAACCGCTCAAATTTTCCGGACGTCAGCAGTGAAGACTGGTTCTCGGCCGATGTTAAACGTCTCGCCGAGGCCGGAATAGTCAGCGGCTATCCTGACGGATATTTCCATCCCGAACGCGACATGACTATCGCCGAGTTCGTAAAGATCCTTGTCCGCACTGATAAAAACCAGACGATAAAAGGCTCAGTCCGTCTTTATCCCGAACACTGGGCGAGCGAATTCATCACTGTAGCCTATGAACAGGGCGTGATAACCGACGCCGATCTGATCGCCGGATTTGACCCCGACCGCCCGATCACACGCTCCGAGATGACCAAGATGATGATCCTCGCGCTGGGAGTCGAGCCTATGGATTTTGATGACCCCTTCACCGACACAAAGGACTCTTACGCCTCGGCGGCGTATAACGAGTACCTTTTACGCGGTTACCTCCAGTCCGACGGCACAAGGCTTTATAACGGCTCAGGAAAGGCCAGACGAAGCGAAGCCGCCGCGATCGCCGTCAGAGTCATCGAATACCGCGCGGATCCGTATTCCTTCAAGAAGAACGCGATACTTGAAAACGCTTCGGCGAATACTCTTCGCTCAGAGCATGAGATAATCGATCTCTTCTACATTCTTAACCGCGAGTTCATGACCGAGTTCACCTTCCGCACCTCGCAGACGACACGGCGTCTGCGCGAGTACTGCGAGCGTTCGAATGTCGTCAACCTCGAATATTTCTACAACGCCTTCACGAATATCAATCAGCTCGGCGACGGACGCTATAATGTTACGATCGAATATCTCCCAGATATTTCGACAATGAAAGCCTATCACGAGGCGGCTGTCACGGCCGCCGACCGGATAATCGCCGCCAAGATCACGCCCGACATGACCGACGCTGAGCGCGTCAGGGTTCTGCATGACTATCTCGTCATGAACTGCGAGTACGATATCGAAAACTACAAGGCCGGAAAGATCACGCAGGTGTCACGCCTCGCGTGCGGCGCGCTTGTCGACAAGAAGGCCGTATGTCAGGGATACTGCGCGGCGTTCAGCCTTCTCTGCGACCGCGCGGGCGTAAGATGCTTTGTGGTCGGCGGAAACGCCCCTAACAGCTCTGACAGCCACGCGTGGAATGTCGTGCTTATAAACGGCACGAAATATTACATAGACACGACGCATGACGATCCGGTTCCTGACCGCAAGAACAGTGTATCGCATAAGTATTTCTGTCTCACCGAGGAGGAGATGATCTCCTATGGCTATTCATGGGTCAGATCAACCTCCGACAGCAAATATTTCTACTGACCCAAAAACGGAATCCCGCCGGATTCCGTTTTTTTTATTTTCCTTCCCGCGTAAAAACGCGCCGCGGCCGGAGGCCGCGGAAAAATGGAGCCGCCGCGTTAGCGGCAGCTCCATTGATTCTATTTATTGTCGCGAACCGGATCCCGGATAATTACTTTCTCTTCTTGAGCGAGATGTAAGCCGCACCAGAGGATGCGAGAGCAGCGAGAGCCGCTACGATGCCCATATCAGCGGTAGCCGCTGCGGGAGTGTCCTTCTTCGGAGCCTCATACTTCTTCGAGGTGAGCGTAAGGGTATCATAGTTGTCAGTCTTCGACCAAGCTTCAGTCTGATTCTGACCTGCGAAGTACTCGCCCTCACGGGTTCCGGACTTGCCGTCTTCGTCAGAGTTGATGTGGAAAGCTACACCGATCTTTGCGTCAGCCTTAGGAGTGTAGTCAGAACCCCACGGAATCTGCATTTCAACCGAGTAACCCTTATCGGTCTTTACCGACTTGTAGGTAGCCTTGGCCTTGTTAGCTTCCTGATGCATACCACGACCCTGCCAGTCTCCCTTTGCCCCGGGAATATCGGCCTGGGCAGTGTACTGACCTGCGTTGATCTTCGTAATATCGTCTTTCTTGTCGGTGAGGTTGATGAAGAACTCAACCGAGTCAGACTGCCAGTAGGTGTCAGCTGCTTTGTCCGAGAGAATCGGGTCGGTTACATCAAAGAAGACATAGATGTTGTTGCTGTCCCAGAGAACACGTGCGGTACCGGAGGTCTTGCCGTCGCCCGAGGTCTTGACGTTGATCGCGATTTCGGGAGCTGCCTTGTACGCGTCGTCCATCTTACCGTCGATCGTGGGAGTGCCGGTAGCCGCCTCGAACGAGTTAGCCGCGGATGCGGAAACGGAAAGTGCGGTGACGAGAAGTGCTGCGAGTGCTAAAGTTCTGAACTTTTTCATGATGTTATTTCCTTTCTCTGCGTTGCAGTTGGTAGAATTTTCTCTACGTCTATAATTATATCACAGTTCTTTCACAATTTCAATTGGCTAAACCAACAAACTTCGCATGACTTTTTTGGTGAAAATGCTGTAGAACAGGGTATACATTTTGTATACTGTGAATAAATCCGGAGTTTTTTACGCCTCCACCGACTTGCAGGCGACAAGATCGGTTCCTTTTTCGACAAAGTCGTGATAAACGACGTCGCCGCGCTTTACCGGAGCCTTGACCTCGATCGTGTCGATGAGCTTCATCGCCTCAAAGAGCTTTCCCTTCGGAATCGGCGTCGCCGTTCTGACTGGAAGAAGCTTGTCGGAATCCGAGCCGATTATCCGCACGGTAGAAGTCAGCGTGCGCGTCGGATTCGTGAACTCGGTCTTCGCGTACTCGTATCCGCGCTTGCAGGTGTTGCCCGAAATGTCCTTCACGCGACCCTCGGAGTCGAGCTTGACCTCAAGCTGACAGCCCATCGGGCAGACAATGCAGGTAAGATTTTTTGTCATCAGTTCTTCCATTTCACTCATCTCCTTTGTTCAGATGGATCTCGATCTCTTCCGCGCCCGAGGCCCAGAGCTTCAGACACTCGTTCTTTCCAAGGACAATCGACTCCATCTCGCCCGGCGCGACCGATCGCTTCGATACCGATTTGATGACCTCGCCGCCGACCTTCACCTCAAGCTTCACACCCTTATAGATGTTGTCGACTCTGAAGAAGAACTTCAGTTCCTCCGGCGCGCCGTAAAGCTCAAGCTTCTGTGGCACCGTGTAGCGGACGCCCCCGGTCGCCTTGCAGCTTACGACCGTCTTCTCGCCGTCCCCGAACGACCCACCGTTTTTCACAAACTCGGCTGCCGAGCCTCCGGCCATATAGGCCTCGCGCGTCACGAAATCGACGAGATCGTGAACGTGAAGCGCGTTTCCGCAGGCAAAGATTCCCGGAACAGTCGTCTCGTTGTACTGATTGACCACCGCGCCGCCCGTCACCCTGTCAAGCGTGATCCCGGCCGACTTCGCGAGTTCGTTCTCGGGGATGAGTCCGACCGAGAGAAGCAGCGTGTCGCACTCGACATATTCCTCGGTTCCCGGAATCGGACGGCGACGCTCGTCGACCTCCGAGATCACGACTCCCTCAACCCGCTCCTTGCCGCGGATATCGGTGACCGTGTGCGAAAGATATAGCGGAATGTCAAAGTCGTTCAGGCACTGGGCGATATTCCGCGCCAGTCCGCCCGAATAGGGCATCAGCTCGCAGACGCGAAGCACCTTCGCGCCCTCAAGCGTGAGTCTGCGTGCCATGATGAGTCCGATATCGCCCGAGCCGAGAATAACGACCTTCTTGCCCGGCATATAGCCCTCGATGTTGACGAATCTCTGCGCGGTTCCCGCCGAGTATATTCCAGCCGGACGCGTTCCGGGGATGTTGAGCGCGCCGCGCGTTCTCTCGCGGCACCCGGTGCAGAGAACGACCGCTCCGGCCTTCATCATCACGAATCCGAGCTTCGGCGACACGAAGGTCACAACCCGGTCGTCCGAAACCGAAAGAACCATGCTGTCGGTGACATAACCGATCCCGGCCTCCTTCACCTCGTCGATGAATCTTCCCGAATATTCGGGTCCCGACAATTCCTCGCCGAACATATGCAGACCGAATCCGGCGTGTATGCACTGATTCAGAATTCCGCCGAGCTCCCTGTCGCGCTCGATTATCAGAATGTCGTCGGGAGCGATTCCGTGGCGGTTCGCCTCAAGCGCGGCCGCGAGTCCCGCCGGGCCTCCGCCGACGACAACGAGTTTCTTTTCCATAGTGTATTCCATATCGCACCTCACTTAGTCTTTCCGAAGAGCAGTCTGCTCTCTCCGCCGCGCTTTGTGATCTCGTCAAGCGGAATTCCGAGCTCGACCGAGATAAGCTCGGCCACTCTGGGCGAGCAGAATCCGCCCTGACAGCGTCCCATTCCCGCGCGCGTGCGCATCTTGACCATGTCGATCGTTCTGGCCGGAATCGGACGGCGGATCGCGTCGAGAATGTCTCCCTCGGTCACCGTCTCGCAGCGGCAGATTATCTTGCCGTACGAAGGATCCTCCTTGCAGCGTTCGACCTTCTCCTCGTCCGAAAGCTCGCGGAAGGGCTTTTTTCTGTGTCCGTCGGCTGTTCTGAAGGGATTGTAATCGTCGCGCTTTTCAAATTTCACGCCCATTCCGGCGAGCTTTTCGATCGCGCAGTCGGCGACCGCCGGCGACGAGGCGAGTCCGGGCGACTCAATGCCGACCATATCGAGGAAATTCCCGGCCTTCGCCGAAGGCTCAATGTGGAAATCATCGGTCGAGGGAGTCGGTCTGACTCCGGCGAAAGAGGTGATGACCGCGCGCAGATTGACGCCCGGAATAAGCTTCTTCGCGCCCTTTGAGACCTCGTCGAGTCCGACAGCCGTCGTCGACGTGTCGTCGGGCGAAACCCTGTGCGCGTTCGGACCGACGATGATGTTTCCGTCGACGGTCGGCGAGACGAGAATTCCCTTTCCCTCCTTGTTCGGGCAGGCGAAAAGGGTGGCCTTGCAGGTCTTTCCCTCGGCCTTGTCGAGGATCATATATTCGCCGCGTCTGGGAATTATATCGATTGCGAAATCGGGATCGATCATTCTCGCGATCTCGGCCGAATGAACCCCGGCCGAGTTGACGACGAACTTCGCGGAAAATTCCTCTTCGCCGGCAAAGACGCTGATCGTCCCGTCGCGCTTCTCGATTCTGTCGACGCGTCTGTCAAAGAAGAACCGGACGCCGTTGAGAGCCGCGTTCTCGGCGCAGGCGATCGTCAGATCATACGGGCAGATTATTCCGGCCGTCGGCGCGAGAAGCGCGGAGGTCGCCTCCGGGGAGATGTTCGGCTCAAGCTCATTAAGCTTTTCCTTTGAGATTATCTCAAGACCCGGAACGCCGTTGGTTCTTCCGCGTTCGAGAAGCTTTTCGAGCGTTCTGTCGTCCTCCTCACCGAAAGCGACGACGAGCGACGTGTTGTTTTTGTAAGGCACATCGAGCTGACGCGCGATTTCGGGGAGCGCGGCGCAGCCTTTGACGTTGAGCGCGGCCTTGAGCGTACCCGACACCGCGTCGAACCCAGCGTGAACGATAGCCGAGTTCGCTCTCGACGCGCCTGACGCGACGTCGCATCCCGCCTCGATCACGGCGACGTAAAGCTTGTATTTCGAGAGCTTGTGCGCGAGCATACAGCCGTTCACGCCTGCTCCGATTATGATGATATCGTAGGTTTTCATGAAAAATCCTTTCTCACTGTTTTCCGTAGCGTTCGTCGAGCATGAATCTCATGACCTTGACGGCGAAGGCCGCCGTCTCGACCGCGAACTTCTTTCCGAAGTGGCAGAGATTCAGCTCCATGTTGTAGTTACCCTGATAGTTTACCTCATCCAGCGCGTCAAATACATCTCTCCAGTTGATTGTTCCGGTCATCGGAATCTTGTGCTGGTCGGTGAGCGTGTCGTTGTCGTTCAAATGAAGCGCGGAGACGTTCGGCCCCAGGATCCGGATGACATCGGCCGGGGAAGGATTTCCGTTGAATCTCATCGCTTTGTTCGAGTGTCCGGTGTCGACGCAGGTCGTGAGCCAGTCGGCGTTGTCGCTGACCGCGCGGACGCGGTTGAACGACTTCTGGAACTCGTCGAGATTTCCGAAGAAATCGCAGCATCCGAGTCCGGTCGCGTCGCCGAAGGTCTCGCTGGCGATCTTCACGCCGTACTTCTTCGCGAACGGAATCAGACGATTGAACATATCGAAATTGAGATCGTGCATCGTCTTCGGCGGGCAGTCAGGACCCATGAAGATAGTCGTGACGCTGTGAATGATCACATAGGGCGCGCCGAGCGCGGCGGCGGCCATACAGTCAATGCGTCCGTTGGCGATGAGCGCGTTGTCGTCCTCCTTCTTGCCGACAAAGCCCTTGATCTGACCGTGAGTCTGTCCGATTTCAAGTCCGATCGAGTCGGCGTACTTTTTAAGATCGGTGTAATAGCTGATGATCTCGTCGTCGCTCTTCGAATAGATCGACTTCGGATTGCGGTAATCCCAGTCTCCGCCGCAGGTGTTGAAATCCACCGCGTCGGCTCCCATTTCCTTCGCGAGTTCAAGAGCCTTTCTGTCTCCGAACTGACTTTGCAGCTCACCAATTGAGATACTTACCTTGTGTTTCATAATTTATTTTCCTTTCGATTTATGTATTTCAGAAATTTGATTTATTCCGGTAAAATATGATATGTCTGTAGCTCCAGTGTCTTACCGGAGCCTGTTACGGCTTCTTCATATCCGCCCTTTTCAAAGCGGAATTTTTCCACCAGATGAACACTCGGCAGATTTCTGACATCCACCTCATAAATATAATACCTGTACTTTTTCCGCGCGTTCAGATAGCCGATAAGCCCTCTAAGAGCCTCATATCCGTATCCCATATGATGTGCCGCGGACCTGACCCAGATTCCGACTTCAGGAGTTTCCCCGTCAACTCCGAAAGCCTCCATACTACCGACAAACTCTCCGTCAGGAGTAAGCATGACAAGCTCAAGCATGCGCCCCAGCTCCATGTCCTTCACGAATCCCGACATAACCTCGTTTGCCGCGTCAAGACTCCTGAAGCTGTCCGGAAACTGATATTTTGTGATCGCGTCCGTGAGCTCTCTGTAGTAATCCTCAAGAAAATCATAACTGAACGCGCGTACTATAAGCCGTTCTGTCCGAAATAAGACTTCCATGTCAGCCTTTCCTTTCTTTTGTCAGAAACCGGACTCTTCCGGCCGGATGAGTTTTTTGCCCATTTCGATCCTGACCTCATGCCGCTCAGGATCAGAGTTTGAATACGAATAAAGATCAAACCCGATGATCTCAAATCCGTTTTTCTTATAAAACCTGATCGAGTTCTCGTTGCAGGACTGCGTTTCGAGAACGATCATCCGCGCGCCGGAATTCACCTCTTCTTTCGTTATGACCTCCATAAGCAGCGTCCCGACTCCTCGGCGTCTTTCAGAGCCGTCAAAAACGCTGATGTTGCTTATTCTGAAGCGGTTGTTCTATTCTTCAAGCGATCTCCCGACGAATCCGATCAGCTTCCCGCCGTCAAACGCGCCGTAAGCCACCGGATCACCGAGCCATTCGCCGAAAAACTCGTCGTCAAAGGATTTTTCGATAGTCTCTCCGAACGGGACATATTCCATCCTGAATCCCGAGTCATCCGTACGGATATCAAAATATCCGTGCGTTCTGTACCGCGAGGTGAATTTCTTCCCCGCGCAGTCTTTCTTTTCAAGCTTTTCTATTTTCAAAAATCTCATCTCTTCGCGAGGTCATACCCGCGCAGAATAAACCTCTGCACAGGATAACCGAATTCCTCACAGAGTTCATCCTCGGTAAAACCGAAGCGTCTGTACAAAGCCCTCGGCGCGGTTCCTCTTTCGTCGCCCTCACGGAAGGTCGTCACCGAGATATCCTTCGTCCCATCAAGCTGCCCGAGAGCCTTTTCAAGCAGAGCCGACGCGATCCCGCGCCGCCTGTGCGAAGGCGAGATGCCGAGACAGCAGATCATGTTGTGTCCCCCCGAAAAGAGCAGTACCCCGACGATCTTCCCGCCGTCCTTCACGCATAACGCCTGCCTTTTCCCGAAAAACCTCAGAACCGTCTCACGGTGTTCGCGGATCGCCTCCTCGGTTTCAAGCCCCGGAAAGCTCGGGCTTATCTCCTTAACAAGCCTCATCCACTCGTCGATATCGGAATCTGTCCCGAACTCCAACACCATAAAATTCCCTCCAACTCAGTTTCCAAGCCAGTACTCACCCCAGACGTCGACGATCTCGGACTGACGCTCGATCGCGTCGTCGCGCCGCTGAGAAGCGATGCAGGCACATAGCGTGTCGACTATAAGCATCTGCGCGAGTCTCGAAACCGTAGCGAGCTTCGACGCCACCGCCTCGCCCGACACCGCGATCAGCGGAAGATCGCAGAGCTTCGCGAGCGGACTGTCCGAATAGCAGGTTATGCACATCGTCTTCGCGCCCTTTTCCTTAGCGATCGACATCGTTTTTATGATATCGTGCGTCCGTCCTGTGTAGGAAATCGCCATCGCCGCGCAGTCGGAATCGAGCATCAGAGCCGAAGCCGAGCTTATATAGCTGTCGCGGACGACGACGGCCGGAAGTCCTAATTTTATGAACCTGAACGCCGCGTCCTCGGCGAGCATCGCCGAGCTTCCGATTCCGTAAAGCTCAATCCGCCGCTTCGCTCCCATGAGAATCGCGGCGGCCTTTGAGAGATCGGCCTCGGACATCGTGTCGCAGGTCGTGCGTAAGGCGTCTATCGTGTTGTCGCGCATCTTGCGCATTATCACTCCCGGACTGTCGCCCGGACTCACGTTGTCAAAGAAGGGTGCTCCGCCCTCCGAAAGACATCTCGCGAGCGACAGCTTCATAGCCGTGTAGCCGTCGTAGCCGAGCATTGTGGCAAAATTCGCCACGCTCCCCTCAGATACCCCGACCTCCCCGGCCAGAGCCTTCATCGTCATCGTAGTCGTCCTCTGCGGCTCGCTCAGAATGAATCCGGCGATCCGCTTCTCGCCCGCCGTCATCGAGGAAAGGCGGCGTTTTATATGCGTCAGAATATCATTTCCGTTTTCACCCATCAGATCACCTCCCGTGAATGATTTCATTGATTTTCATCACTTGTTGTAAGCCTAGATCATCGTCCCGACCCACTTCTTCGCCGAAGCCTCGTTCGAGGCGTAGTAGGACGCGATATCCTTCGACTTCGACGAGCCGATCAGCTTGCGTATCGTCTTTATCGGCGAGAGATTGAAGCTCGACTCGTCGCAGGAATCAAACGAATATTCGCGCGAATCGAGTATCAGATCAAGCATCTCAACCGACTTTTCGTCGTGCGAGGTCTTGGTTTTGAGCGTGATCTCGTAGATCGCCGGAGTCACATACTCGTGTCCGTAGGCGTTCAGAGCCTCGGTTATCATGCCGATTTTTGCGTACTCCGACTCGAGCTTGAGACTGCTTATCATCTGCGCCGAAAAGGTTCCCGAGAGATAGGTTCCGTATCCGCCGTCGCCCTCGTCGAGCTTCGGATAGGGCAGAACGCCGTAGTCGTCCTTCATGTCGCGGATTTCGGCGTTCATGAACTGATCAAACCTGAATGACGCGATAACCGCGCGGCTCTCGGCGAAGAGCGTGTTTATATGCCCGAGCGACTCATTCGCGACATAAGTTCCCTCGCTGTCCCAGATGAGATCGTAAACCTTTTCAAAGGCTCTCGTGACGTTCTCGTTGTAGTACGAAAGAACCGGAAGATTATCCTTGTCCTTTGTTATCGCGTTGAGTCCGAGCGAACGGCTGAACGCGTCAAGTCCGCTCAGCTTGTCGATCGCGAAGCCGTAGAAATCGCTGTCATCGGCCTTGGAGTTTCCGTTGAGATCGCGCATAAGATCCTTCGTGACCGTGCGAAGATAGTTGACAGTCCATTTTCCGTCCTCGACAACAGAATAGAGATCGTCGAGCTTGTTCTCCTCGGCAAGCCGCTTGTTGAAAGCGAAATTCCAGCAGCGCAGGATATTCGACTCCATGAAATCGCCGAAGAGCAGCGGAGTACTCGTTCCGATCGAGAAGATATCGTTCGCCTTTTTTATATACCAGTCGGCATCGAGATTGACGTTCGGAACCTCTTTCCAGTCGACGAAATAATGCTCCGCCACGAGCGAGCCGAGGTAAAGATGCGTCGCCGTGTAGAGATCATAGCTGTCGTCTCCCGCGAGGGTCAGCGTCCGGATCGTCTCGGGAGCTTTGAGATACCCCCACATCTGGAGATTGAATACGAGCTTAATGTTGTATTTTTCCTCGACCGCGCGGTTGCGCTTCCACACCGCGTCGTCGATAGCCTCTCCGGTATAATCCGCGACGTCAAAGCAGTCGCCTAGAGCCGTCTGAGTCTTACCGAAGATATATGGAACTCGGACCGACCGAAATCCGCGGTAGGGAACGCATCGAACGGCGAGGTCACGACATTTTCGGTCGATGTCACACCTTCATTGTCGGTGCCGCCCGTGACAGGCGCGTCAGTCTCACCGCAGGAGACGAGAAGCACGAAAAAAAGCGCGATGGAAAGAATGCGTTTTTTCATAGGATTATCCTCTGTTTTGAGATAAAAAATTTCTGAAGATAATAAAGGGGAAACACTGGATGCTCCGATTTCTGTCTTTCCCGCGCCGGGTTTTGAAAATCATGCAGTGCTATTATACCACACCATTTCCCGTTTGTCAATAAGTTTTACTCAACTCATCATGAAGTTTTGTGAGCAAAATTCAGATTCTACTATTCCGTAAAAAAATTATTAACTCTTTCTACGTCTATTGCACATAATGACAAAATATGATATAATAAACAAGAAAGAATATTATAATTGTCGTATTGAACCACTATAAGTTTCAAAGAAGGATAAAAACGCCAATGGAAGAAAACACATACAGAAAAGTCACCTTCGCCGACGTCGACGCCGAAAAGGCATATGACGCCGCCGGACGCCTCACCTCTGAGATCGAACACGTCATCGTCGGAAAGCATCGCGAAATAATCCTCCTCGTCACCGCGCTGCTTTCGGGCGGACACGTCCTCATCGAGGACGTCCCCGGAGTCGGAAAAACCACACTCGCCGCCGCTCTGGCAAAGGCAGCCGGACTCGATTTCCGCCGCGCGCAGTTCACTCCCGACCTCACCGCGTCGGATATCACCGGCTTCAATATCTATAACCGCAAGTCCGAGAGCTTCGACTTCACGTCGGGACTCGTCATGACGAACGTCCTCCTCGCCGACGAAATCAACCGCGCCTCGCCGAAAACCCAGTCCGCGCTCCTTGAGGCCATGCAAGAATGCCGCGTGACGGTCGACGGAAAGACCTATGACCTCCCCGAGCCGTTCATGGTAATCGCGACTCAGAACCCCTCCGGCTTCGTCGGAACCTACCCTCTCCCCGAGGCGCAGCTCGACCGCTTCTCGCTGAAGCTCTCGATGGGCTATCCGACGCTTGACGAGGAAGTGAGGATCGTCGAAAGCCGCGGCGAGTCTGATCCGCTCGACGAGATAAAGCCGGTCGTCGGGGTGAAGCTCGTCCGCTTCCTCCGCTCGCTGACCGCCGATGTACATATCGACCCCGCGCTCTGCAAATACATCGTCTCGCTCGTCGGTGCGACCAGAACTCATTCGGCCGCCGCGCTCGGAGCCAGCCCCAGAGCCTCGCTCGCGGTCAAACGCCTCTCGCAGGCCTATGCCTTCATGCACAGCCGGAATTACGTTATCCCCGAGGATATCGCCGACATATTCAAGGTGTCGGTTCCGCACAGACTTCTCCTCACGCAGGAGGCAAAGCTCTCGGGACTCACCGCCGCTGATATCGTCTCCGACACCCTGAAATCAGTCGCCGTCCCGACGAAAGGCACAGGCAGATGACCGCGTCGGCAAACCAGGAGAACGTGAAAAAAGTCCCGCGCGAAAATAAGGCGCGATTTTCGTTCCGGCTCACAAAGCGGGCTATACTGATCCCGCTCTTTGTGCTGGTGACGCTTCTCTTCGCGCAGTCTCTGAAGCTCCCGCTCTCCTACATGACCTTCATATTCTCGCTGCTTCTGCCGCTGATACCGATATTCTGGCTCACGATGGCCGCGGTATTCGTCCGCACCGCGGTCAGGGTATCGGCCGACACGGTGGAGAAGAACACACAGTTTGATTTCGTTTCGCTGATTTCGAATAACTCGGTGATTCCGTTCTCGCTTGTCGAGGCTGAGCTGCTTGTTCCGGACAAGACCGGAGCGAAATGCCAGACCGTCTCGGTCGCCCTTACTCTCGCGCCGATGGACGGATGTGAGATAAGAAGAAGCGCGAAATTCGCCTTCCGCGGCGAATATGAGATCGGCCTCTCAAACGTCACCGTCACCGACTGCTTCGGCTTTGCCCGGGTGAAAATCGCCTGCGAACACACCGCGAAAATCACCGTGCTTCCGCGACGCTTCGAACTTTCTCCGCGCGCCGATTCGGCCGAGAGCGATCTTTCGATCCAAACCATCCAGCGTACAAAGGGAACCGACGTCACCGAGTCCTCCGACGTCCGCGCCTACCTCGCCGGAGACAGCATGAAATCGATTCACTGGAAGCTCTCGTCAAAGAGCGAGGAGCTTGTCGTCAAGGATTATCTCCACAACATTGGCGACTCGGTCTATATTCTCTGCGACCTTGAGACCCATTATACGAACGGAGACGCGCCATTCGAGCCGATCGAGGGCTTTGAAGAGGTTTACGACAACCTCATGACTGATCTTGTCGTCGAAAACGCCCTCGCCGCTACCTTACGTGAACTCAGGGCGAAGAACAGCGCGAAGCTCCTCTGGTTCTCAGAGTGCGGAGGTAAGCTTGTCCCGAGCGTATATGAGATAAACGACATGAACGACTTCGACTCGGCCTTTGTCAGCTTCGCCCGCGCGCCGATGCTGAGCACGGATAGGCAGATTCAGCGTCTCTCGTCGCTCATTACGGATACGGGCGGCGCGTCGCTGATAATCGTAAGCTCGACTATCACTTCCCCGGCCGTCGACGAGTATCTGAAACTCGCCTCACTGCATGAGGATCTCGGCGCAAAGGGAATCGAACTCATCTACCCGACCGCCCCGGCCTTCAGAAAGCCCGACGAAAAGGCCGAAAGAGACGAGACAAGACGCCTCGCCGAGCTTTCGGGATTCATGTCCGTCACAAGGAGGAAGATGTCTTAAATGAAAAAAGCTCAGATCGACACCGAACTCCTGATCCCCGGAAACAGCCGCGCCGACGACGGATTTCCGATACTCGGCTATATCTGCCGCGCGGTGCTGACCTTCCTGCTCTCGCTCGGCTTCGCGATATTCATCGCCGACTCGCTGAAATCCGACACGATGCCGCAGGGAACCCTTGTTCTCACCCGAACGGTGATGATCACGCTGATCGCGACAGTGATCTTCTCGCTTATGGGAATCTCGAAGAAATTCTTCATAAGCCTCTCGGCCGCCGGAATTATCGCCGGAACGGTCTATGTGATAACCGCTGATCATATCGTCGAAAGACTTTTCTACGATTTCGCCGCGCTCCGCAACACCTTCTTCATGAAGCTCAGCGCGATCGGATATTCTGGAATGCGGAGCTATATCCTCAATTACGACGCCTCGATGCGCAGACTCCACATAAACCACTATATCTGCCTTGAACAGGCCTTCACGATAGTCGTCGTCCTGCTCACCGCGCTTTTCGCCGCCTGCGTATTGCGGCGCGTGCATATTCTCCCGATCGTCGCGGTCGGAAGCGCGGTCTGCGCGATCTTCCTCTACTACGGCATGAACGGGCCGAATACCGGATTCGCGATGATCATGGCCGCCGCCATCGGAGTCATCGCGCTCGCCGGATACGACCGGATATTCGCCGACCGCGCGTCGATAGCCTCGGCGTCGGGTTCCGGATCGCGCTCAAAATCCGCGCGCCGCGAGATAACCGCGCTCAGGAGACGAAGCTCGTCGATGGGCGGATTCATAGGACTGGCGTCCGCGCTCGCCGCCGCGCTCCTTCTCGTGATCCCGGCGGGACTCACAAAGCGGATGGACGATATTCCGGCGATCTCGGTTCCAGCCGCGAAGCTCGAAAACTATTTCGTCTCGCTCGCCAACGGAAAGAATCCCGATTTCGGAAGCCTTCTCTTCTCGGGCGTCTCGGCGATCGACAAGCGAAGCACCGCGTTTGAGAACCGGAGCTATTCCGGAACCCACGTCTTCACTGTTTCGTCCGACACTAACATCCCGATCTACATCCGCAACTGGGTCGGCACCGATTATCACGACGACAGCTGGAACTCGCCCTCCTACGACGACATCGCGGCGTATAAGGGGGCCTTCGGAGAGGGTTTCTCGCCCGAGCTTCTGACAAGCGAGCTTCTCTGGGCGGTCGACGAAAACCTCGTCGGCCTGAAAACAAGCGGAAACGTCGCAAGCCATATCGATCTCGGCTATATAACCGCCCGGGTTGATATCAGAAAATACCGCCCCACCGCAAACCTCCTCTTCCTGCCTTCCTACAGCGACCAGCGTCTCGGCCTGCTTGAATACGGCACGAGAAATTCCTCCGGAAACAGCTACTCAAACTACTCCGACGGAATTTTCTCATCGACCTCATATGTCTTCCTTGACGAGTATTCGACAATCGCCAACCTCCCGCTTCTCCGCGATCCCGACTTCGCCCAGAATCTCTCGGCCGTTGTCGCCCGCTTCGAAAACGAGTATTTCGTACTGGAAAGGATCATAAACGCCGCCGGAGGAAGCAACGCCACCGACGAGGCACTCGCCGCCGCGTACCCGAACTGGCGTCTCTTCCTGAACCTTGATGACGCCGACGATCCCGAGGCCGCCGAAAAGAACTCGCTCCCCTACCGTTACATCTTCGAGATGGACGACCATGACCGTTACCGCGTCCTTGGCGTCGGCTCGAACTTCAGAACCTACCGCGACTACGTGTATGAAACGTATCTTGCCGGATGCGAGAACTTCGAGAGCTTCGAAAGCCTCGCGCGCTCGATAATCTTCAGCGATATGCCGACCTATCAGGATATGGATTACTACCGCGCGACAAACCTCAAGGTCAGAAAGATCATCGACTTCCTCTCGAAAAACATGGTTTACACCCTGAACCCGAAGTCGCCGGATCCCGACCGTCCCTACATAAACGCCGCCGAGACCTTCCTTTTCGACACGCATGAAGGCTATTGCGTCCAGTTCGCCACGTCGGCCGTGATGCTGATCCGCGCGCTCGGAATCCCCGCGCGCTACGCCGAGGGCTATATCGCCGATAATTTCACCCGTAACCGCGGCACCGACGCCACCGCGAGATATTCGACGCGTGTTCTCGACAGCAACGCCCACGCGTGGATCGAGGTTTACCTCAACAACTACGGATGGGTGCTGTACGAGGCCACAACGCCCTATATGTCGGATATGTACGACGGCTACCATTCCGCCGAAAGCGATACCGGGGACACAACAACGGCTCCCGAGGATCCAGTTGAAACCATCCCGGAGGAGACAACAAGCGGAACCGAAACCCCGGTGGTAACCCCAGATCCGGTCGAAAAGAAGTCCTTCCCGGCGTGGATCCTGACCGCCGTGATCGCCGCCGCGCTCATCGTCGCCGTGATCATAATCCTGAAATCAAGAGCGTCGCGCGCCGACCGGAATTTCGAAAGGCTGAAATCCTCCGCCGCGTCCTCGTCCGATTCCGCGAAAGCACTGAACGCCGAGATTTACCGGATTCTGAAATTCTACGGACTCACCCCGGCTCCCGGCGAGCAGCGGAGTGGATTCTCAAAGCGCGTCGGGAAGGTCTTCGACAACATCGCGCCCGAGAAATTCGAGAAAGTGTCAACCGCGATGCAGACAGTCGAGTTCGCCGCGTCCTACAGTCCTGCCGACGCCTTGCTGATCGCGTCCTACGCGGCGTATCTGCGCGCCTACTCGCTTCGCGAATGCGGATTCGCGAAGAAGATGCTCAGAAGATACATCCTGGCGATCTGATCTCACCGGGAGAGTTTCCATGTGGAAACACTGATTTGAGGTTGCTTTCACAGAAAAAGCCCATAAATCCAAGACTTTTTTCTTCGAAAGCCCGAATCGTTCAGCGTTTCCACAAATCTGTGGGAAATCTCCCGGCCACTTTACGTTTTCCGCTTGCAAAATCCGGGAGAATGTGGTATAATATCATAAACGAATATCAAACGGAGTTGACCCGAATGAATGAAAACCTTGTAAGAGAGCTTAACGGCGCGGCACTCGCCTATCTTGGCGACGCATACCTTGAGCTTCTCACCCGCCGCTTTCTGATAAGCCTCAGTCTCACCGGAAGCGGAAAGCTGAATCACCTGGCCCTCGGCTTTGTCAAGGCGACCGAGCAGTCGGCCGCCGCCGAAAGGATCATGCCGCTTCTCACCGAGGAAGAGGAATATATCTACAAACGCGGCCGGAACGCCAGCGGAATCTCGATCCCCAAAAGCGCGTCCGCGCTCGAATACCGCCGCGCCACCGGATTCGAGGCCTTATTCGGCTGGCTCGATCTCACCGGAAAGAACGAGCGCGCCGACGAGCTTTTCGCCGCCGCGTATGATGATAAAATAAAGGAATTACGGAAAAGCTGATTTAAGTTTGTTTTCACGCGGAAAGGATCATAATTTAGCTCTTGTTCGCGTGAAAACTCCAATTATTCAGCTTATTCCTAGCAACCGGAATCAAAGGAGAAGACAAATGCCAAAAGTAATGTCGGTTTTCGGAACCCGCCCCGAAGCCATAAAGATGTGCCCCCTCGTAAAGGCTCTTGAAAAGGCCGAGGGAATCGAAAGCGTCGTCTGCGTCACGGCGCAGCACCGCGAAATGCTCGACAGCGCGCTCGGATACTTCGGCGTGAAGCCCGATTATGACCTCAATATCATGAAGCGCGGACAGACTCTCTCGTCAATCACCGCCGACGTGATAATGGGACTCGAACCGGTTCTCGCCGAGTCGAAGCCCGATCTCGTGCTTGTCCACGGCGACACGACGACCAGCTTCGCCGCCGCGCTCGCGGCCTTCTACGCGAAGATTCCGGTCGGCCACGTCGAGGCCGGACTCCGCACCTACGACCGCTACTCGCCCTTCCCGGAGGAAGTGAACCGCAATCTCACGTCAAAGCTCGCGACCCTTCATTTCGCCCCGACCGAGCTTAACCGCTCAAACCTCGCGAAGGAGAATATCAAAGATAACGTCTTCGTCACCGGAAACACCGCACTCGACGCCTTCAGATACACCGTAAAGCCGGGCTATGAATTCGCCGACGAAAAGCTCCGTGATATCGACTTCGAAAACAGGAAGGTCGTCGCCCTCACCGCTCACCGCCGTGAGAATCAGAACGGCGGCATTGAGAATATCTGCAAGGCCGTCCTCGAACTCACAAAACGCCATCCCGAGCTGCTTTTCGTCTACCCAGTGCATCTGAGTCCGGCCGTCCGCACCCCCGTCTTCGGGCTGCTCAAAGACAAACCGGGCATAATCCTCACAGATCCGGTCGACGTCGCCGATATGCACAACCTCATCGCGAAATCCTTCTTCATCATGACCGACTCGGGCGGAATTCAGGAGGAAGCCCCGTCCTTCCATAAGCCCGTTCTTGTACTCAGAACCGAGACCGAGCGTCCCGAGGCTGTCGCGGCTGGAACCGTAAAGGTGATCGGAACCGATACCGACCGGGTTATCGCCGAGGCCGAGTCGCTTATTTCGGACAAGGCCGAATACGAAAAAATGGCCGCCGCGAAGAATCCTTACGGCGACGGACACGCGTCTGAAAGGATAATCGAGGCGATCAGAGGTTATTTCGCGTGAAATACTACATCGCGAGCCGCGTTTTCACCGCTAAGTACCCGGCCTTAAGCAAACGGATCACCGATTATGTTTCATTTTTCCCGGACATAAAGATTATCCGTTGCTGCACGCCGTGCTGGAAGGTCGGGATCTACGAGGAAAAAATGCCGGAGGACGGGTTCCGTGACCACTGGAAATCGCTCCCCTACACCGCGGATTTTCTCCCCGGCGACGAGACCTATTCGCTCTGCGCGAACTGCTCTAACATAATTGAGGAGTCACGCTTCAGGACTGCTGGCGTTCGCGCGACCGCGCGGAAACCCATGACGCCGTCCGGAGTATCCTCAAAAAAATGAACATCGGCTTTTCCGAAACCGCAAACAACCGAGAAAACGCCGATTTCTGCGGATTGTCACTCTACCGCCCGCAGGTTGAGAGGAACCCGAGGCTCGCGCCGAGGCACTATAAAGATGGGGCGAAGGGACTCTTTCTCCCGCACACCGAAGAAGAACAGAAAAAGCTCATGCTCGACCACGCGCGGGAGTACAAGACCGGAAAGGTCATCTGCTACTGCCACTACTGCCTTGAGGGGCTGGAAGCGGCCGGAGTCGACGCGACTCATCTTGCCGCGATCTTATTCCCGGAGAAATAAAATGGATAAACAGGAAATCTACGCCTATCTGAAAGAAAACAATATCCCCCACGAGATAACCGAACACAAGGCCGTCTATAACATGGAGGAGCTTAGCGAAGTCGAGCTTCCGTATCCCGACCGCGACGCGAAGAATCTCTTCGTCCGCGACGATAAGAAGCGGAATTATTATCTTATCACCGTCAAGGGTGGCAAGCACGTCGACCTGAAGGAATTCCGCAAAGCTCACGAAACCCGCCAGCTGACCTTCGCGTCGCCGGAGGATCTGATGGCCATCATGAAGCTTATCCCCGGCGCGGTGACTCCGCTCGGGCTCCTCAACGACGATGAGCTTAAGGTGAAATTCTTCCTCGACCGTGATTTATATGAAGGCTCGGGGATAATCGGCGTCCACCCGAACGACAACACCGCCACGGTCTGGCTGAAAACCGCGGATCTCGAAAAAATCATAAAAGCCCACGGAAATGATTTTGACGTGGTTAGCCTGTGATTACCAAAAAATAATTCTCGTGTCACGCTCAATTTTGTGAAAACTGATGCTTGACAACATCCGCGATTGGTGATATAATATTTTCATCACAGAGAAAGAGGTAAATGAAATGCTTAACCGTATTTCTACAAC
>CAKSVM010000025.1 GCA_934503195.1 uncultured Eubacteriales bacterium | reverse complement strand
CCGAAGGCTCCGACGACCGAGGAACTCCTCACTGAGATCCGCGATCTTCTGGCTAAGACCAACAAATAAAAATCAGGATCAAGCCGCACGTTGACACTTTCGTG
Organism: uncultured Eubacteriales bacterium; assembly: GCA_934503195.1. GTDB lineage: Bacteria > Bacillota > Clostridia > Oscillospirales > CAG-272 > Flemingiibacterium. The sequence goes on along the minus strand of CAKSVM010000025.1, from coordinate 38,018 downwards.
TGGCTTTCCTTTTCAAACCATTTTGTGGAGGAATTATATGGAAAAACTGGCAATTCTCGACTGCGGCGGACAATACACCAAGGTCATTGACCGCAAAGTCCGCGAACTCGGCGTCTACACCGACATTTTCCCGATGGGCGTCGCGGCTGAGAAAATCAAGGATTACGGCGCGATAATCTTTTCGGGCGGCCCCGCGTCGGTCTGGGAAAACGGCGCGCCGACCTACGACGACGCGATTTTTGACCTTGGAATCCCGATGCTCGGAATCTGCTACGGAATGCAGATGATTGTCGACCACTTCGGCGGCAAAGTCGCGCCGAATTTCAAGACCGAATACGGCCAGATCGAGATTAAAGTCGATCCGAAATGCCCGCTTTTCACCGGACTCGACACGATCCAGAAAGTACTGATGAGCCACGGCGACGCGGTTTCGGTCATGCCGGAAGGTTTCGAGCTCGTCGCCGAAACGGGCGGCGTCTGCGCAGGACTTTATAATAAGGAAAAGAAAATAATCGGCGTTCAGTTCCACCCCGAGGTTGACCCGACCGTCAATGGAGTCAAAATGCTTGAGAATTTCGTTCGCGGAATTTGCAAATTTGTGGAAGTTTATGCACTTGAGGATCGGATTCAGACTTCGATCGACATGATCCGCCGCCGCGTCGGCGAAAACGGTAAGGTCATCGTCCTCGTTTCGGGTGGCGTCGACTCGGCCGTGACCGCCGCGCTGCTCGTCAAAGCGCTTCGCCCCGATCAGGTTTACGGAATCCACATCGACCACGGCATGATGCGGAAGAATGAGTCTGACATAATCTGTCAGAATCTGGCAGATCTGGGGCTCACGCAGATGCAGCGAATCAACGCGGAGGACGAATTCTTCAATACGCCGCTCGAAATAGACGGCGAAAAGTACGCGCCGCTCTCCGAAACCTGCGAACCCGAGAAAAAACGCGCAATTATCGGCCATATGTTCTTCGTCGTGACCGAAAACGCGGCGCGCGCGCTGAATCTTGACTTCGAAACCGCGTTCTTAGGGCAGGGAACCCTCCGCCCCGACCTGATCGAATCGGGAAATCCCGACGTTTCGGGCTACGCGAAGAAAATCAAGACCCACCACAACGACGTCGGCGTCATCCGCAAACTGCGCGACAAAGGTCATGTAATCGAAACCAACTGGGACTGGCACAAGGACGAGGTCCGTCAGGTCGCGAGAATGCTCGGCCTCGACGAATCGATCGCGTCACGCCAACCGTTCCCCGGCCCTGGACTCGGAGTCAGAATCCTCTGCACCGACGCCGGAAATCACGCTGATCCGGAAAAAGCGACAAAACTCGAAGCATATCGCGCCGAAACTTCGTCGAAACGCGAAATGGCACTCGCGCCGGTTCAGTCGGTCGGCGTTCAGGGCGACCATCGATCCTACCGTTCGCTCGCGATTCTCGCCGATAACGGACTCGATGTCGACTGGAATTCGATCCGCAACGACGCGCGCGAAATCCCGAACCACCTCGATTTCATCAACCGCGTCGCGTACCTTATCAACCGCGATTCGATTGGCGGCGAGCTCGTCAGCGTCCGGAGCCGCGTCTGCCACGAAACCGCCGACCTCCTCCGCGAAGTCGACGACATTGTGACGAGCGAACTCATGAAGCCGATGCCCGGCGCGAAATCCTCGAAAATCGCGCAGTGCTTCGCCGTTCTCGTTCCGATTTCTACAGATGGCAAGCGTTATTCGATCGCGATCCGCGCGGTCGTCACCTCGGATTTCATGACCGCGCAGTCTGCAATCCCCGGCGTCGACTTCCCGAAGGACGCGCTCGCGAACATTCTCTCGCGCATCGCTTCTAATCCTGTAGCAGAAAAAATCGACATGATCTTCTACGACGTCACCGGAAAGCCGCCGGCAACGGTTGAGTGGGAATAAGCAAGATGACTGAAAATTCAATGTCTGAAAACGATAAATTCAATGAGTTTGCACAACTGATTGAAGATTTTACCGACACGACGCCCGATTCGGACGTTGTGGAGTCGCTCGAATTCATGAAATCGAAGCTCGAACAGCGGCCGGACGACTGGCGCGCGCACCTCGCGATCGCGCAGATCATCACGCGGAATTTCACACGGCACGGAATTACCCGTGACATTTTCGATGAGGCTGGCTCCCATGTCGACGCCGCGCTCAAAGCTATGCCCGGAACGCTTTACAAACTTAAAAATTTGCTTAACAAATCTTCAGTTTCAAACGAGCAGGCGACCGCTACTCTCCGTGACGCGGTGCAGAATGTCGCCGAAATGGTTGACAAATATAGCAATCTCTGGAAGGAATACTCCGATTCGGAGGAGGATTTGTACCGCAAACCGCTTCGTGAGGGAATCGCGAACCACGAGCGCGAGCTTGCGGAGGATCGCGAAAAGCTCGGTGAGACCGACGCGAAGCTGGCCGATCTTCGAAATGAATTCGACTCGGCGAAGTCAGAGCTTGATCGGCTCAACCAACAGTTGAATAAGCTCGGAATTTTCAAGTGGATCTGGATCGTATTCGCGGCCGGAGCCGTCGCGGGGTTCAGTTTCAAGCAGAAAATTCCGGGAATCATCGCGATTGTCGTCGGAATTTTGTCGCTGATACCATATTTTGTCTTCAAATCGAAGGTCGCGAATTATGAAAACGGCATTTTCGCGAACGTCGAGCGTCGTCTCAATGACCTCGAAGCCGAGCGGAACCACATTTCGAGCGACATCGAGTTCCACGAGAATTGGATAAACGGCAAAAAAGAATATTTATAAAAATAAAGGTTGGCATTCGCCAACCTTTATTTTTATAAGCCCAACCCTTCAGTGAGCCAACCGTCGCCGGGCGTGTAGCTGAAAACGCAGACCGAGCAATTTTGATGTGAACCCGAATGATTCCGGCCGGAAGCGTGTCGATAAGTTCGTCTGGAAGTCCCGAAACCATCAGCGCAAACGTCCGGATTATGCCGCCATGCGTGACAATCGCGTATTTTTTCTCGGGATCGTCAGATTTTTCGGCCTCCGTTTCGAGCGTTTGGCGTAAATGCCGCACGCGCGCCTTCAGATGCTCTGAACTTTCGACACCGAAAATTCCGAGATCCATGATGGATCGACGCCGCTCGTACTCGTCGCCATAAAGCTTCCAGAGCTCCTCGGGGTGGACGCCAAAATACGTCCCCGTGTCGATCTCGCGCAGATCTTCGTCAAATGTAAATCCGCCGTTGTGAAAGATTTCCGGGAAAATAATTTCGGCAGTCTGCTTGGTTCTCATTAGATCCGAGCAGTAATATTTGTCGAATTCGACGCTTTTCAGCTTTTCATGAGCTGCCACCGCCTGACTTCTGCCTTTCTCGGAAAGTCGGATCGGACCCCAGCCTTGATGCGTGCCGGTCAGATTGCAAGTCGTCTGGCCATGCCTTATGAAGTAAAATTTCATTTTTTGCTATCCTGTAGAGGGTAAGTGTACGAAATATCGGAAATTTTTATCTCGTCGCCAATCTCCACAAGCGTATAATACTGCGACCGCATGGCATCGCTGACCAGATCGTCGCGGAAAGTTCCGTCATTTTCCATAATCATATACGTCACACGATAGACATATTGTATCGTCGGAACGCCATAAAGAGTGACGTCCGAGCGGGAAATGTACTCAACTTCCATGTTGTAGAGCTTCTGCATCGTGATCTTGTCGAGCTTGTCGTGCGTCTCAAAATAACTTTCGGTATAAAAATCATTGACCGCGTCAGCATCGCCGTGCATCAGCGCGTCAAAGTACGCGCCGAACATTTCGACCGGTTTTCCGCATGAAGCATAGTCATAATCCACAAGAGTGAGCGACATTCCGTTCTCAGTATAGGTAAGATAACGATTTTTGCCGAGCCATTCCTCATTTTTGAAAATATCCGACTCCCAGTCCGGCTCGTAAAGGCTGATCCGGTGCTGACCTTTTCCGTCGTAAACCGTTTGAATCGTCTCTTTTTTGCCGAAATCGAAGTTGAAATTCAGCTCGCCGATGTTCATGAAAAACAGTCCGACGACGCAAATGGCGCAGGCCGCCACCGTGATGACGGCGGCGGTCTTCTTGCGCTTTTGCTTCAGATTTTCATCCGATTTGTTGCTATTTGAGATTATTGGCGAAGATTTTGCTTGATTTTTGTTGAAATCAGCCATTTATGAATCTCGCGAGGTTGTCTTTACCGACGCGGATGCCCTTCAGATTGTCTTCCATTCCCTCAAATTCTACAGTCACGTAACCGTCGTAGCCGGCATTTTTCAGGATCTGAATGCTCTGGTAAACCTTCGCGACGCCCTGACCGATGATCGCGCCGCGCAGATAATTCATCGCGCGGGTGCGGAACCAGCCCTCGCCGGGGTTGATGTCCATGCCCGACTTCCAGAAAAAGTCCTTCGCGTGGACGTGCTTCGCGTAGGGAGCCATGATTCCGACCGAAACGACCGGATCCTCGTCGGCGCACATGAAGTTTCCGATGTCGACGAGCGCGCCGAAGTTCGGATGCGCGACCGCGTTGACCAGCTTTTCGACGCGATTCGCGTCCTGCGAGAAGTAGCCGTGGTTCTCGCTCATCGTGCCGACGCCCTTCGACTCGGCGTAATCCGCGATCTCACGGGTCGCTTTGACAAATGTCGGAAGCGCGTCGTCGAAGCTCCGGTTGATCTTCTTCGCCGCCGGATAGCCGTAGCCCATGTCGTGGCGCATATTTTTCGCGCCGAGAGCGGCCGCGAAGTCGACATTTTTCTTGACGCGCGCGATTTCGGCGTCGAGATTGTCGGTGAGGAAGTTCGCGCCGATGCAGAACGCGACGACTTCGAGTCCCTTTTCGTCGCAGTGCTCGCGGATCGACTTGGCGACGTCGAGGTCGAGATCCTTCGACCACGAGGCGTTTTCGGTGAACTCAATCCCCGCGAATCCCATTTCGGCCGCCTTATCGACGACGCCGAGGATTCCGAGATCGTTTACGTAATGTCCAAAGCTGTAGGTAGTAACTGAAAGTTTCATGTTATTGCTCCTCATTCTGTGCAAATTTCATTGTTGAATATGCCGGATTTGTTTGTGCAATCTACTTATTCGGCATATTGCACAAACAATCTCATCGGCGTTTTGCTTAAAGAATCTCGAATCCGAAGAAATTCTTCGTATTATTGTAACAAATGTCGGCGACCATTTCAGCGAGCGCGTCCATGTCGCAGGGGTACTCGCCGTTCTCGACCCAGCGTCCGATCAGGTCGCAGAGGACGCGGCGGAAGTACTCGTGGCGCGCGTAGCTGATGAACGAACGCGAGTCGGTGAGCATTCCGAGGAAGTTTCCGAGGCTCGAAACGTTCGCGAAATCGGTCATTTGGCGGCGCATTCCGTCGAGATTGTCGTTGAACCACCAGCCCGAGCCCTGAGTTACCTTCGGCTTGCCGTCGCCCGAAAGCGAGAAGCATCCGCAGAGCGACGCGACCGCGAGGTTGTCGTTGCCGTTGATCGAGTAGAGAATCGTGCGCGGGAGGCTGTCGGTCGAGTCCATTTTATTCAGCAATTTAGACAAAGGCGTGATCATGTCGTAGTTGCCGAGCGTGTCGAAGCCGGTGTCGGGGCCGATTTTTTCGAACATTCTCGTGTTCTGGTTGCGAAGGACGCCGAAATGGATCTGCATCACGAAGCCGCGCTTCTTGTATTCGCCCGCGAGGAAGGTCAGCAGGGAAGTTTTGAACTTGTAAAGCTCCTCCTCGGTGACGTCGCCATCTGTAGAAATCGCCTTCTTGAGGATCTCGTTCGTCTCGTAGGGGTTCGAGTCGATGAACGTACGATATTCGTCGAATCCATGATCGGCCGTCTTGCAGCCGAGCGACGCGAAGAAATCGAGGCGGTTCAGGTACGCCGCCTTCAGCGAATCGAAGTCGACGATCTCGACTTCGGCTGCCGCGCCGAGCTTTTTGTAGTACTCAGCGATGCCGGGCTTGTTGATGTTGACGCCCTTGTCGGGTCTGAACGCCGGGAGAACCTGCACGTCGAAGCTCTCGTCGTCGCGGAGGAGCTTGTGCCATTCGAGCGAATCGGCCGGATCGTCGGTCGTGCAGAGCAGTTTGACGCCCGAATTTTTGATGATATTGCGCACACTCATCTCAGGCGAAGCGAGTTTTTTGTTGCAGATCATCCAAATTGCGTCACAGTTCTGCTCGTTAATTGTCAGGTCGCAGTCGAAGTAACGCTGAAGCTCGAGGTGGCTCCAGTGGTAGAGCGGGTTGCCGATGAGCTTCGGCATGATCGTGCAGTAGGCCTTGAATTTGTCGTAATCCGACGCGTCGCCCGTGATGAATTCCTCGGAAACGCCGCACAGACGCATCGCGCGCCACTTGTAGTGGTCGCCGCCGAGCCAAAGCTCAGTGATGTTCGCGTAAGTCTTGTCCTCGGCGATTTCCTTCGGCGAGACGTGGCAGTGGTAGTCGATGATCGGCAGCTTCGCGGCGTACTCGTGGTAGAGTGCCTTCGCGACGTCGTTCGAGAGCAGGAAATTTTTTCCCATCCAGGTTTTCATTGGTAAATTCTCCTTTTGTTTCCATCCCCGCCATCGCGGAGAGGTTTTTGACACTTATATTGTACCACAAATTCGTGACAATTTCAAGATTTTTTGAAAAATTTTATCGAATCTACTTGCGTTTTTCCGAAAAATGTGCTAAAATATAAAGTGGCAGAATATTTTATGTAGGAGGGAAGTCTGAGATGCCGAATCTGACCGATTCTGATCTGCACGTTCATACAAAATTTTCATTTGACGGCGCGACTGACGGCTCCGGCGAGCCTTTTAGGGTCGCTGACGCCGCGATTTCGGCCGGACTTTCGGCGATCGCGCTGACCGACCACTGCGATATCGACGACATCCGCGACGGAATTTACCCGCCATATCCGGAAAGTGACATATGTAAAGCTATCGAAAAGCTCAAATCCGACTATTCCGATCGGTTGATAATTCTGCGCGGGATCGAGCTCGGCGAGCCGCACGTCTGCCCGGACGAGGCGAAAAAACTGCTCACAAGGCAGAATTTCGACTTCGTCCTCGGCTCGCTGCACAATCTGCGCGGCTACCCCGACTTCTATTTCCTCAGATTCGAGCGGATGGAGGAGATGCAGCTTGGCTATATTGCCAAGAGAATGATCTCCGAGCTGCGTGAAATTGTGGAATTTGAATGGAACGGACGCCATATCGACTCGCTCGCGCACATAACCTATATGTCGCGTTACCTCGACGAATGTCACGTGAATTTCGATCTGACCCGCTACGAATCCGAGTGGCGGACGCTCTTTGGGGCGATGATCGACCACGGCGTCGCGCTCGAAATCAACACCTCAGGCATCCGTAAGGGCGGCAGGCTGATGCCCGAATCGCCGCTCGTATCCCTGTACGTCGACTCGGGCGGAAGGCGGTTCACGCTCGGCTCGGACGCTCACAGTGCGCGCGACGTCGGAAAAGACCTCGACAAGGCCGCGAAACTTTTGCCGCCCGGCTCGGAATTCATTCTCCCGGCCGGACTCGCCGCGGGCAACGCCCGCTAGAATATTTTTCTTCATTATTATATATAATATATACTATACCGCAAAGGAAACCAAATGTTAGATTCAACTTTCAGCCTCCTTTACCCCGACGGCGAGCATATCGCGGGGGAAAAAGTGAGAATTTCGGACGAGGTGATCACCGAACTCGGACTCGATTTTCTCATCGACCTCAAAAATTCGAATCTCGCCGACTATTTCACGACCGACAAGGCCACGATCGAGTACCGCCTCGACACGATGCAGGATCTCCTCGAAAATCCTACACTTGTCGACACGCTCAAATCGACGCTCAAGCTGCTGAACGACATCATCGAGCTGCGCCGCATCAAGTCCGAAACCGAGGTCGCGAAGAATTATCTCTATAGTATTACAGAAATAGAGCTGTATATCGACATCGTCAGCCGCCTCGCGAAGGGTTTCAAGTCGGTCCGCGGCAGCGTGAAGTCGGAAGCCTTCAAAAAAATGACCGAAACTGTCACCGAGCTTTCCGAATCTGACTACTACCGCGACCTCAACCGCCAGCTCGGCGAGCTGACCGCGAAGGTTCACGAGGTCAAATCGATCACGATCGGCGTCAACCTCGACAACGAATTCCGTCCGGTCGACGCGGGCGTCGTCTCGCTGAACGCCGAGCAGTTCAAATCGGGCAAGGTCATCGACAAAATTCTCCGCATGGACTTCAAGGACGGCGATTACACCTGCATCGCGCCGCTGATCCCGTACACCCGCTCGAACACCGACAACTCGAAAATCGCCTTCACAAACGCCTTCAACAACGCGATGAACGACATTTTCAAGGCCGATATCCGCGCGTGGCGGCAGTTAGTTCAGGCTTACGTGCTGTCGAACACCGATTTTCTGCTGCGGATCATGCCTGAAATCGAGTTCTTAACCAAGGCGCAGCACCTCCTCCTCGCGCTGAAAAGCCGCGGCGAGAACCTCGCGAAGCCCGAAATCGCGCCGATGGAGGATCGCGAATTCGACGTTCAGGGGCTTTACAACCCCTGCGTCGCGCTCAAAGTCAACACAAAAATGGTGAAAAACGACATAAATTTTGACGAAAACGCCAAAATTTACGTTCTGACCGGACCGAACCGCGGCGGAAAATCGGTCATCACCTGCGCGGTCGGACAGGCGCAGGCGCTCGCGCAGCTCGGGCTCCCGGTTCCGGCCGACAAGGCGAAAATTTCGCCCGTGACCGCGATTTACACGCATTTCCCGGCCGGTTCGGACGGCGACGAGGCGATCGAAAAGGGAAGACTCGGCGAGGAATGCGCCCGTCTGGCCGAGATTTTCAAGACGCTCGACCGCAACAGCCTGATTCTGCTCGACGAATCGTTCAGCTCGACCGGATCGTACGAGGCGTCGTACATCGCGTCGGAGGTGCTGACCGGATTCTCGATGATCGGCTGCCGCTGCCTCTTCTCGACGCATCTTCACGAGTTGTCGAACCAGCTCGACGAAATCAACAAAAAATGCGCGGCCGAAGGCGGGTCGCCGATCGACACGCTCGTCGCCGGGATCCACGGAAGCGAACGTTCGTTCGAAATCATCCGCGCGAAGCCCGACGGAAAGTCCTACGCCCGCGATATCGCCGAAAAATTCGGCCTGTCGTACGAGAAAATCATGGCGTCGGCAAAGAAAAATTAACAATTAGTTCAATAGTGGCGATTGCGCTTGTGCAATCTGCCAATAGAAAGGATTTACCATGTCTGAAAATAAATTCGAATTCTTACAGCTTTTGGAAAACGACGCGAGACTCACGGCCGATCAGTTAGCCGTCATGCTCGGCAAGGAAGTCGGCGACATCAAGCGTCAGATGAAGCTTTACGAGGAAAACGGCGTCATTTTAGGCTACAAAACGCTGATCGACTGGGACAAAACCGACCGCGAGTATGTCACCGCACTCATCGAGCTGAAGGTCGCGCCGCAGCGTGACCGCGGATTCGACAAGGTCGCCGAGAAAATCTTCAACTATCCTGAGGTCAAATCGCTCTACCTGATGAGCGGCAGCTTCGACCTCGCCGTCTTCATCGAGGGGCGGACGATGAAGGAAGTCGCGTATTTCGTCGCGCAGAAGCTCTCGACGCTCGACTCGATCGTCGCAACCGCGACACATTTTGTTCTCAGAAAATACAAAGATAAGGGTGTCATTTACGGCCCGGCCGAGACCGACGAAAGAGGTCAGCTCTGATGGACTATTCCAAAGTTTTGTCAAAAACGGCCGTCGATATCAAGCCGTCGGGGATCCGGAAATTCTTCGACCTGCTCGGCGACCGCAAGGACGTCATCTCGCTGACGGTCGGCGAACCGGACTTCATGACGCCGTACCACATCCGCGCCGTCGGCATCGAGTCGCTCGAACGCGGCCGCACCTACTACACGTCAAATGACGGTATAATGGAGCTTCGTCAGGAAATCTGCAACTACCTGAATCGCCGTTTTGACCTGACTTACAACCCGAAAAAGGAGGTCATCGTCACGGTCGGCGGCAGCGAGGCGATTGACCTCGGCGTCCGCGCGCTCGTTGAGCCGGGCGACGAAGTGATAATTCCGCAGCCGGCGTTTGTCTGTTATGGACCGATCGTCGAGCTTGCGCACGGCAGGCCGGTCTACATCGAGACCAAGCCGGAGGACGATTTCAAGCTCACGCCCGAAGCTCTCAGAAAGGCAATTACACCAAAAACGAAGCTTTTGATTCTGCCATTTCCGAACAATCCGACGGGAGCGGTTTTAACGCGAAACGAACTTGAGCAAATTGCCGATGTAATTCGTGGTACTAACATAATGATCCTCTCGGACGAAATTTACGCCGAACTGACCTACGGATTCAAAAACACGCCGTTCGCGGCGATCGACGGGATGTGGGAGCGGACCGTGACGGTTTCGGGCTTCTCGAAGTCCTACGCGATGACCGGATGGCGGCTCGGTTACCTCTGCGCGCCGCACGAGCTGGTCGAGCAGATGCACAAAATCCACCAGTACGCGATCATGTGCGCGCCGACGACGAGCCAGCTCGCCGCGATCGAGGCACTGAAGCACGGCGACCCCGACATCGAAATGATGCGCGATGAGTACGACAGACGTCGGAGATACATCATCGACGGCCTGCGAAAGATCGGAATCAGCTGCTTTGAGGCGAAAGGCGCGTTCTACGTTTTCCCGCACATCGGCGAATTCGGGCTTTCGAGCGAAGAATTCTGCCAGCGTCTGCTCGACGAAAAGGGCGTCGCGATCGTCCCGGGAACGGCGTTCGGCGACTGCGGCGAGGGTTACGCGCGAATTTCGTACGCCTACTCGGTCGACCACATCACAAAAGCGTTGGCTAAAATGGCGGAATTCGTCGCCGAACTTAAACAGGAGAAGAACAAATAATGAAAATTCTGCTAATCACATACGATAACTGCGATGACAGCGAGGTTCTGTATCCGTATTTCCGGATGCTGGAGGAAGGCTATGAAGTCGATGTAGCTTCGTTAGAAAAACGAATTATTAACGCGAAATATCATTTCAAAATCGAAGCGACCTTGCTGCCTGAGGAAATTCAGCCGGAAAATTACGGCGGAGTGATCATTCCGGGCGGCACCGCGCCGGAAAAGCTGCGTCAGAACGAACACATTCTGAACGCCGTCAGGTATTTTCTGGACAAAAATCTTCCGGTCGCGGGCATCTGTCACGGCCAGCAGATTCTGATTTCGACGGGACGGCTTCGCGGACGGACGGCGACCTGTTATCCGGGCATCCGCGACGACCTGATCAACTGCGGCGCGAACTACGTGAACGAGCGCGTCGTGGTCGACGGAAATCTTGTGACGTCGCGCCGGCCGGAGGATCTGCCGTATTTCATGGGCGAGTTTTGCAAGATTCTGCGGAAATAATCGGAACCGAAAGCCCCGCACACACCTGAATCGGCGTGTGCGGGGCTTTGATTTTGTGATACGCATGAGATTTCAGTCGGTTTATCGCGGCAAGGCTTATTTGAGGCTTCCCCAGATTATACAAAATTTGGGATTTTGTTCGACTTGCGGCGGGATTGATAAAAAGGGCTATACAGCCCTTTTTATTTTTTTAGCAAATTTTTTGCTTCTTCAATATCTTCAAGATATTTTTCGCAAGCCCTTTTTACTAAGTTTGCGAGAGATCGTCCCTCGAAATCGGCGCGTTCCTGGAGCTTTTCTTTGAATTCCTTTGTTACACGTATTCCGATCATATCATCAGTTTTGGATTTCATTGTTTATCACCTCACAATTAGTATTTTACCATAAAATCAAGAAATTTTCAATAACCCCTTGACAATCATTGATAAACAGTGTATAATATAGATGTGAGCAATGATAATCATTGTTTACTAAAAAATAGGGGCGCAGTCCCTGCCTCGGGAGTACCAACCTGTGCCCCGAACTATAACTAAGTTGGAGGTTATATATGAAAAATTACCCGATCTTCTACGAGGAATCTCGTAAACTCTGCGATGCTCTCATGTCTGTCCCCGAGGATAAACATGAGGAACTGTCGAAGCTGCTTGGCTTTGATTATACCCCCGAGCTTTTCAATGACATTACGCTTGCTTTGATGGCTCTTGATAAGCTGCTGTCGGCTTACGTTCAGGTCAGCGATGACCTTAAGGAATTACAGGAGGTGTCGGAATGAAAGGACACATCAACTACGTCAACGGCTACCGATACGTTGATCAGAAAACCGGACTACTGAAGGAAGGAATGTCTTTCTTCGCGACGACTATTGATCAGGTCTCGCAGAATGACGGCCAGGGTAATTTCAAGTTCGGATCACCTTCCGAGGAGTTCAAGCTTCGTCCGCCTTTCATTGTTTCGCCGGAGCGTCTTCTGGAGCTTTGTAACCATGACGTCGAGATCGTCAGAGAGAAGCCGATAGGTGAACGTTTCGAATACGTTGTATCTATAACGCCGCTTGAAGAAATTTGAGTGTTTAGCGAAGCTTACGGCTTGTTTGAATCGGCTGTCGTCCCGGGATCAGTGTTATGTTGCACTGCTTCTGGGAATGAAGCCGGATGATCTGGATCAGGCGTTGTCTATGTTGAAACAGTTGGTGGTGGAGTATGAAAATTACCATTGAAAAGCGAATAATAGCTTTCTTACTGGCGGTAAGCCTGAGTCTGATCGCGGCTGTCGGTGTCAGTGCCGATGATGGTTACATGGATGATTATACCTATGTGGCGTATGATTCTTATGGATTGATCTATCTTTCAAAGTACCCGCTCGCTTTTTATCCCAATGTATTGGATAAAAATATTACTATATCCAATATTTATACTAATCGTATTATCGTCTCCGATCATGTTGTCGATGATCCTACATCTTTAGTTTATATTCTTAAGCCTGTAGTAGGAACTGATACCGTTACATCTTATCAGGTTGATTTTGCTTCTAATACTAAGGATTTAATTTATTATTTAACAGATAATACTTTTAAAAGCAATCCGGTTAACTATTATCTATATGGATCATCATCAAGTTATCAAGGTTTTGAGTTTAGTATCCAGCTAAGCAACACGTACAATAAGTATGACGATTTACTTGATACTTATAAAGTTACTGCAAATTACACTCCATATGCTACAATGCGCGATACTAATTATCCTACCAAGGGATTTACTCAAGGCAAAAATTTTATAACTGATCCTGATCTTACTTTAGATAATTTAATTCCCGGTGGCGACGCTAAAACGATCATTATAGCGATCTCAGCCGCGATCGAATCGTTGACAAATACGATAATTAACATAGGTTCTGATTATATTCAGTTCATACCTACTCAATCGGCTTCTGATCTTGACTCTAGCGTTTCTTCAATTAAAGCTGCCGAATCGGCTTTGACTGGCAAATCATCAACGCTTATGGAATCTGTATCTGATCAATGGACTGCGAATAAGACAACAGCTAAGACTTTTCTTACGACTATAAAGCCTACAGCACTTGAAATAAAAAACGTTTATACGACACTTACAGCGGCTCTGCCGGATGAAGTAAAGGCTCTATTCGCTATTATTCCTCTTCTGCTTTTCATTGGGTTGATTCTTGGAAGGGTGAGATAATGTCTTATATTGTCGATTTCTTTAAGGCTCTAGGCGATATAATAAGCTCGATTGTTGATTTCATTGTCAATTTTTTCAAAAATATAGTTGATTTTTTCGCTTCGATTCCTGAATATGTTGAGATTGTCGAAGGATATCTTGATCTACTTCCTGATGAAATAAAGGTTTTTGCAGTTATGGTTCTTGCGACGAGTTTAATTTTCGTTGTAATAGGTCGGAGGGGTGCTTAATGTTCCTTGAAGTTCTTAATTTAATTGCTGAGTTTTTTGGCAAGTCTTTTACGATGATGGCACAATTCAACATCGGCGGTTTCAATTTACTTTCGTTCTTTGTGGTCTTTGCTATTCTGGATGTTGTTGTTTCAATATTTATTCTTAAGGTTGAAGGAAATATAATGTTTTCGTCTAATACTTGGGTTGATAGGAATCAGAAGCGCGAACACGCTGAAAGGGAAGCTTACAGGAAAGCTGATCATTCCTCTTCGCGTCGAAGCAGATCAAAACAGGTGACAAGAAGATGAATTACTACGATTACAGATCCTACTTCCAACAGATCACTAGCGATCTTGATAATATTCAATCTAAGCAGAATGATTTGCAGGCTTCCGTTAACGAGATCAAAACTACTTTCGGAGAAAAGCTGGATCTGATCAACTCCTCGATAACTGCTGCTAGTCTTCTTCTTTCGGTTATTCTGGTCATTTCAATTTGTTTCAAGGTGTTTTTCAAATGATTGATTACATCAAATCCATTCTTGGTATAGCTTCCGATTTTACGGACTATGATCTTTATCTAGCTGTCATTTGCGCTGTCGGCTTGATTGGAGTCGCTAAGTGTGTAATTTCGGGTATTTATACAACCATTACATCTTTTTTCAGATAGATAAGGAGGATTCCCTATGACACCCGCTCTTGTTTTTACCGCTCTTTCGTCAACTACTACTGGCGGAGATCTTAACAGTGTAAAGACTGTCACGTCGTTTATGTGGACTGAGATCGGCACGGTTGTAACGACTATTGTTTCAACGCCGCTTCTCCTGCTCCCCATTGGCTTCATGGTAGCCGGCGCGGCGATCGGACTCGCTAAACGCTTCATCGGTCGTTAAGTCTGGGGGAGGCCGACCACCTCCCATTCAATTATGACTGATTTCATCTCGTTCATGATCTCCAAAACCTTGTCCGTTTTATCCTCTGAGTACTTTATCTATTGCCTTATTCCTCCGGCCTTGATAGGCGCGATAAACCTTTTCTGGTTTATTCTTGGTCGTAGGAGGAGGAATAGATGATCACTGGGTTTTTCGGCCTTCCCGGCTGTGGTAAGTCTACTTTGCTTGCCAGATTTGCCGCTAAAGAACTAAAAAAGATCGCAAAAGGGAAAAGTAAGTATAAGCGTATTCTTTGCAACTACTATATACGGGGTTGCTACAAGCTCGATTTCAAGCAACTTGGAGTTGTTGATATGTCAGATAGTTTAATCTTAATTGATGAGATCACACTTGAAGCTGATTCTCGCGACTACAAAAATTTTGCTCAAACTACAAAACAATTTTTTGTTCTTCATCGAAAATATAACATTGACGTTATATATTGCACTCAGCAATGGGATGCTGTTGACAGGAAAATAAGAGAGCTTACGGAAAATTTGTATTACATGAAAAAGCTCGGCTGTTTTACAATGGCTACCGCTATTTACAGAAGAATAGTTATTACAGAAGAGCAGGAAATAAAGATGGGCTATGTTTTTCCTTCGTTTCTTCAGCTTGTCACGAATCTATCTACGAATGTTATTTTTGTCTGGAGAAAGCGTTGGTACAAATATTTTTATAGTCTGGAATGTCCAAAACTGCCTGAAATTGACTTTGTGAGGTATCCCGATTAACTGCCGCGCGCGCCGAATTGGCGCGCGCGCAGTTGAAAGGAATTGTTTCTATGTGAAAATTATAATTGATACGCTTTCGATTTCATTCAAATTTAACGCTGTGAATATGCTTTATAAAATGCTTAATTTGCAGGACGTACAATTTAATGAACTTAAAGCACGTAATTATGATCATGGTATTTATTACGATGGTATTGTCATTGCTTACAATACGGATATGTACGGATTCATTACCGATACGTTCCTTGATGTGTCCGGTCGGGGATGCCGAACTATTGAACAACTTTCGGACAAGACCTTCAATTGGTTTGGTTTTTTGTACTTTTTCGACAAACAGATCAGATCCAGGCAGGTACATATTTCACGAATTGATGTGGCTTGTGACCTTGATGAATCCGATCTTATGATACCATTCGACAGATTTTACAAATACTCTTTTCATGAGATGTATGTCTGTAAATCCAAAGTACTTCCAAAGATCGTGCTCAAACGACAGGAAACTATCTACTTCGGATCGGAGAAATCCGACCGTATGCTCCGAATCTACAACAAAGCCTTAGAGATGGGACTCCCCGACACCTATTGGATACGCATGGAGTTCCAGCTCCGCAACGACAACGCCACGAGCTTCTACCTCAACTGGGTCGAACACCAGAAAGAAGGCATCGGCTTCCTCTACCGCGGCATCATGCTCGATTACCTCCGATTCGTCGACGGAGACCCCGACGAAGTCATGCGGATGAAAGCTCAAAAGCTTCAGAAACGCCTTCCAACGGCGAAATGGTGGGAGCAGCTCCTCGACGACGCGCGGAAGATTCCGCAGCTCTACCTTCCGGGCGAAGACTACACGCTCGAAAAGCTCGACCACTACACCGAGAAGAACGTCACTTCGACGCTCAAGACATACGCCATCGCCCACGACGGCGATCTGACGCGCCTTCTGGACGCGGTCAAACACGCCAAGCTCAACAGCCGCCAGCAATCGCTCATCGCCTCAATCGAAAAATTCAAAGACATCGAGAAACAAGACCTCGAAGATCGAACGTAGCTCGAGAACGCTCGATCTAGCCCGGAAGCCCTCCGGGCTTTTTTCGTCCATAAATTCTGATCTGCTCGCGCGCTTAAGAAAAAAATAAGATAAAGTCCTAGCAGGGGCCCCTTTAGGGGTAGCGCGAATTATTACTCGCGAACTTTTTGTGGTAAACTCAGCGGTGGTAAAAAGTGTGGTAAACCGTGTGGTAAACCGCTTGCGGTTTTCCATGCGGTTTTCCATGCTTTTTTCCACGGGTGAGTTTTCCACACGCACGGACTTCAGCCGCCGCCGTTCTCCGCCGGAGGCAGAATCAATCGCGGCTCAGATCTTCCGCCTATCCTGTAATTGGTAAAATTTTACTGGAAGGGAAACGCCGTTACCCCCACTGGGTATCACGGGGGTAACAGTAGTCAAGACACATTTCAGAAATAACTACCTTCAAGACGGCTTGCCGTCTCACTTTTTCAGTCCTCTACAGTTTGCGAAAATCGACCTAACTATTAACGGTTTGGTAATAACTTCCGGATTTCCATATCTGGGAATATTTGTGAGATTTTCGCAACCATCAGCCGCCGCGAACCGTACAAAATCTAAATTTTGTAAGCGCCTACGGCGCGTTAATCCGCTGGAGATGCAAGCGGCGTCAGCCGCTATCCACCTGCTCCCCGGATTATACAAAATTTGGGATTTTGTTCGACTTGCGGCGGGATTGATAAAAAGGGCTATACAGCCCTTTTTATTTTTTTAGCAAATTTTTTGCTTCTTCAATATCTTCAAGATATTTTTCGCAAGCCCTTTTTACTAAGTTTGCGAGAGATCGTCCCTCGAAATCGGCGCGTTCCTGGAGCTTTTCTTTGAATTCCTTTGTTACACGTATTCCGATCATATCATCAGTTTTGGATTTCATTGTTTATCACCTCACAATTAGTATTTTACCATAAAATCAAGAAATTTTCAATAACCCCTTGACAATCATTGATAAACAGTGTATAATATAGATGTGAGCAATGATAATCATTGTTTACTAAAAAATAGGGGCGCAGTCCCTGCCTCGGGAGTACCAACCTGTGCCCCGAACTATAACTAAGTTGGAGGTTATATATGAAAAATTACCCGATCTTCTACGAGGAATCTCGTAAACTCTGCGATGCTCTCATGTCTGTCCCCGAGGATAAACATGAGGAACTGTCGAAGCTGCTTGGCTTTGATTATACCCCCGAGCTTTTCAATGACATTACGCTTGCTTTGATGGCTCTTGATAAGCTGCTGTCGGCTTACGTTCAGGTCAGCGATGACCTTAAGGAATTACAGGAGGTGTCGGAATGAAAGGACACATCAACTACGTCAACGGCTACCGATACGTTGATCAGAAAACCGGACTACTGAAGGAAGGAATGTCTTTCTTCGCGACGACTATTGATCAGGTCTCGCAGAATGACGGCCAGGGTAATTTCAAGTTCGGATCACCTTCCGAGGAGTTCAAGCTTCGTCCGCCTTTCATTGTTTCGCCGGAGCGTCTTCTGGAGCTTTGTAACCATGACGTCGAGATCGTCAGAGAGAAGCCGATAGGTGAACGTTTCGAATACGTTGTATCTATAACGCCGCTTGAAGAAATTTGAGTGTTTAGCGAAGCTTACGGCTTGTTTGAATCGGCTGTCGTCCCGGGATCAGTGTTATGTTGCACTGCTTCTGGGAATGAAGCCGGATGATCTGGATCAGGCGTTGTCTATGTTGAAACAGTTGGTGGTGGAGTATGAAAATTACCATTGAAAAGCGAATAATAGCTTTCTTACTGGCGGTAAGCCTGAGTCTGATCGCGGCTGTCGGTGTCAGTGCCGATGATGGTTACATGGATGATTATACCTATGTGGCGTATGATTCTTATGGATTGATCTATCTTTCAAAGTACCCGCTCGCTTTTTATCCCAATGTATTGGATAAAAATATTACTATATCCAATATTTATACTAATCGTATTATCGTCTCCGATCATGTTGTCGATGATCCTACATCTTTAGTTTATATTCTTAAGCCTGTAGTAGGAACTGATACCGTTACATCTTATCAGGTTGATTTTGCTTCTAATACTAAGGATTTAATTTATTATTTAACAGATAATACTTTTAAAAGCAATCCGGTTAACTATTATCTATATGGATCATCATCAAGTTATCAAGGTTTTGAGTTTAGTATCCAGCTAAGCAACACGTACAATAAGTATGACGATTTACTTGATACTTATAAAGTTACTGCAAATTACACTCCATATGCTACAATGCGCGATACTAATTATCCTACCAAGGGATTTACTCAAGGCAAAAATTTTATAACTGATCCTGATCTTACTTTAGATAATTTAATTCCCGGTGGCGACGCTAAAACGATCATTATAGCGATCTCAGCCGCGATCGAATCGTTGACAAATACGATAATTAACATAGGTTCTGATTATATTCAGTTCATACCTACTCAATCGGCTTCTGATCTTGACTCTAGCGTTTCTTCAATTAAAGCTGCCGAATCGGCTTTGACTGGCAAATCATCAACGCTTATGGAATCTGTATCTGATCAATGGACTGCGAATAAGACAACAGCTAAGACTTTTCTTACGACTATAAAGCCTACAGCACTTGAAATAAAAAACGTTTATACGACACTTACAGCGGCTCTGCCGGATGAAGTAAAGGCTCTATTCGCTATTATTCCTCTTCTGCTTTTCATTGGGTTGATTCTTGGAAGGGTGAGATAATGTCTTATATTGTCGATTTCTTTAAGGCTCTAGGCGATATAATAAGCTCGATTGTTGATTTCATTGTCAATTTTTTCAAAAATATAGTTGATTTTTTCGCTTCGATTCCTGAATATGTTGAGATTGTCGAAGGATATCTTGATCTACTTCCTGATGAAATAAAGGTTTTTGCAGTTATGGTTCTTGCGACGAGTTTAATTTTCGTTGTAATAGGTCGGAGGGGTGCTTAATGTTCCTTGAAGTTCTTAATTTAATTGCTGAGTTTTTTGGCAAGTCTTTTACGATGATGGCACAATTCAACATCGGCGGTTTCAATTTACTTTCGTTCTTTGTGGTCTTTGCTATTCTGGATGTTGTTGTTTCAATATTTATTCTTAAGGTTGAAGGAAATATAATGTTTTCGTCTAATACTTGGGTTGATAGGAATCAGAAGCGCGAACACGCTGAAAGGGAAGCTTACAGGAAAGCTGATCATTCCTCTTCGCGTCGAAGCAGATCAAAACAGGTGACAAGAAGATGAATTACTACGATTACAGATCCTACTTCCAACAGATCACTAGCGATCTTGATAATATTCAATCTAAGCAGAATGATTTGCAGGCTTCCGTTAACGAGATCAAAACTACTTTCGGAGAAAAGCTGGATCTGATCAACTCCTCGATAACTGCTGCTAGTCTTCTTCTTTCGGTTATTCTGGTCATTTCAATTTGTTTCAAGGTGTTTTTCAAATGATTGATTACATCAAATCCATTCTTGGTATAGCTTCCGATTTTACGGACTATGATCTTTATCTAGCTGTCATTTGCGCTGTCGGCTTGATTGGAGTCGCTAAGTGTGTAATTTCGGGTATTTATACAACCATTACATCTTTTTTCAGATAGATAAGGAGGATTCCCTATGACACCCGCTCTTGTTTTTACCGCTCTTTCGTCAACTACTACTGGCGGAGATCTTAACAGTGTAAAGACTGTCACGTCGTTTATGTGGACTGAGATCGGCACGGTTGTAACGACTATTGTTTCAACGCCGCTTCTCCTGCTCCCCATTGGCTTCATGGTAGCCGGCGCGGCGATCGGACTCGCTAAACGCTTCATCGGTCGTTAAGTCTGGGGGAGGCCGACCACCTCCCATTCAATTATGACTGATTTCATCTCGTTCATGATCTCCAAAACCTTGTCCGTTTTATCCTCTGAGTACTTTATCTATTGCCTTATTCCTCCGGCCTTGATAGGCGCGATAAACCTTTTCTGGTTTATTCTTGGTCGTAGGAGGAGGAATAGATGATCACTGGGTTTTTCGGCCTTCCCGGCTGTGGTAAGTCTACTTTGCTTGCCAGATTTGCCGCTAAAGAACTAAAAAAGATCGCAAAAGGGAAAAGTAAGTATAAGCGTATTCTTTGCAACTACTATATACGGGGTTGCTACAAGCTCGATTTCAAGCAACTTGGAGTTGTTGATATG
The DNA here is from genome assembly GCA_934503195.1 of uncultured Eubacteriales bacterium. Classification (GTDB taxonomy): domain Bacteria; phylum Bacillota; class Clostridia; order Oscillospirales; family CAG-272; genus Flemingiibacterium. Next base: position 17,262 of record CAKSVM010000025.1, on the reverse strand, counting down.
TCAGATAGTTTAATCTTAATTGATGAGATCACACTTGAAGCTGATTCTCGCGACTACAAAAATTTTGCTCAAACTACAAAACAATTTTTTGTTCTTCATCGAAAATATAACATTGACGTTATATATTGCACTCAGCAATGGGATGCTGTTGACAGGAAAATAAGAGAGCTTACGGAAAATTTGTATTACATGAAAAAGCTCGGCTGTTTTACAATGGCTACCGCTATTTACAGAAGAATAGTTATTACAGAAGAGCAGGAAATAAAGATGGGCTATGTTTTTCCTTCGTTTCTTCAGCTTGTCACGAATCTATCTACGAATGTTATTTTTGTCTGGAGAAAGCGTTGGTACAAATATTTTTATAGTCTGGAATGTCCAAAACTGCCTGAAATTGACTTTGTGAGGTATCCCGATTAACTGCCGCGCGCGCCGAATTGGCGCGCGCGCAGTTGAAAGGAATTGTTTCTATGTGAAAATTATAATTGATACGCTTTCGATTTCATTCAAATTTAACGCTGTGAATATGCTTTATAAAATGCTTAATTTGCAGGACGTACAATTTAATGAACTTAAAGCACGTAATTATGATCATGGTATTTATTACGATGGTATTGTCATTGCTTACAATACGGATATGTACGGATTCATTACCGATACGTTCCTTGATGTGTCCGGTCGGGGATGCCGAACTATTGAACAACTTTCGGACAAGACCTTCAATTGGTTTGGTTTTTTGTACTTTTTCGACAAACAGATCAGATCCAGGCAGGTACATATTTCACGAATTGATGTGGCTTGTGACCTTGATGAATCCGATCTTATGATACCATTCGACAGATTTTACAAATACTCTTTTCATGAGATGTATGTCTGTAAATCCAAAGTACTTCCAAAGATCGTGCTCAAACGACAGGAAACTATCTACTTCGGATCGGAGAAATCCGACCGTATGCTCCGAATCTACAACAAAGCCTTAGAGATGGGACTCCCCGACACCTATTGGATACGCATGGAGTTCCAGCTCCGCAACGACAACGCCACGAGCTTCTACCTCAACTGGGTCGAACACCAGAAAGAAGGCATCGGCTTCCTCTACCGCGGCATCATGCTCGATTACCTCCGATTCGTCGACGGAGACCCCGACGAAGTCATGCGGATGAAAGCTCAAAAGCTTCAGAAACGCCTTCCAACGGCGAAATGGTGGGAGCAGCTCCTCGACGACGCGCGGAAGATTCCGCAGCTCTACCTTCCGGGCGAAGACTACACGCTCGAAAAGCTCGACCACTACACCGAGAAGAACGTCACTTCGACGCTCAAGACATACGCCATCGCCCACGACGGCGATCTGACGCGCCTTCTGGACGCGGTCAAACACGCCAAGCTCAACAGCCGCCAGCAATCGCTCATCGCCTCAATCGAAAAATTCAAAGACATCGAGAAACAAGACCTCGAAGATCGAACGTAGCTCGAGAACGCTCGATCTAGCCCGGAAGCCCTCCGGGCTTTTTTCGTCCATAAATTCTGATCTGCTCGCGCGCTTAAGAAAAAAATAAGATAAAGTCCTAGCAGGGGCCCCTTTAGGGGTAGCGCGAATTATTACTCGCGAACTTTTTGTGGTAAACTCAGCGGTGGTAAAAAGTGTGGTAAACCGTGTGGTAAACCGCTTGCGGTTTTCCATGCGGTTTTCCATGCTTTTTTCCACGGGTGAGTTTTCCACACGCACGGACTTCAGCCGCCGCCGTTCTCCGCCGGAGGCAGAATCAATCGCGGCTCAGATCTTCCGCCTATCCTGTAATTGGTAAAATTTTACTGGAAGGGAAACGCCGTTACCCCCACTGGGTATCACGGGGGTAACAGTAGTCAAGACACATTTCAGAAATAACTACCTTCAAGACGGCTTGCCGTCTCACTTTTTCAGTCCTCTACAGTTTGCGAAAATCGACCTAACTATTAACGGTTTGGTAATAACTTCCGGATTTCCATATCTGGGAATATTTGTGAGATTTTCGCAACCATCAGCCGCCGCGAACCGTACAAAATCTAAATTTTGTAAGCGCCTACGGCGCGTTAATCCGCTGGAGATGCAAGCGGCGTCAGCCGCTATCCACCTGCTCCCCGGATTATACAAAATTTTCATTTTGTATAATTGGCACTAGCCGTGCTCCGCTGTCTGCGTGAGCCGTCGCTACGCTCCGGCGCGGGTATCTTACTTGCCAGCGTGCGCTGGCTTGATTCGTGCCAATTACGCCGCCCGCGCGGCGCGCCTACCGGCGTACAAAATGCACGTTTTGTATGGTTCGCGGCGGGTTTTACTGGTTATTGTTCCCATTTTTGGATTATGACACTGGTATTAACAAAATCGCCTTCTTTCGTATGTTGTAAAGGTCTTAAATTTCCTGACAGGACGCTAATCACCAGACTTTGTTTCCGAAAAATTAAGCTGTTCCAGTATCTGTTTCTGTCTGGTATTGAGCTTTGCTTCACTTACTCCTTCTATAAGGTTCGTGAGATCTCCGCCGTGGGCTATAGCGTAGGTCTTCAGACTGCTGTAAGTCTGTTTTCGCAGGAAGTGTTCAAGCTTCGCCAGCGTGTAATCCTGTCCGGGGAGATATAACTGCGGGATCCTCTCCGCACCGTCCATCAGCTTTTCCCACCATGGAGCGGTAGGAAGTGTTCCCTGATTTCTGTTTTTCTTTATTTCCTCAATACTTGTTTTCGATTCTTTGGGTAATGTTACAAACCGCAGAAAATCGATCATAACACCTTTAGAAAAGGTTCGCTTATAATACTTTTTGTATCTTTGAAATTTATGCATATTGACACATAGATACGCTAATAATGCTTGCAGATTACTATAAAGTAAGCCTCGATTTCCTTACCGGAAGATACAAAAAGGACTGATAGCAACCTATCAGCCCTTTTCTATTAAGTGATACGCATGAGATAAATGAAATTTGCTTTTGGCTTGTGGAGATGAAGCAAGGCATTTTGGAAAACGGTAGTATCGCGAATCATACAAAACTGTGGCTCTTTTGTATAATGGCATTCAATTCTTTATCACCTCCAATCCGCCCTGCTCGTGCGCAAAATTTATCGTTTTCTCCGTAGGCCGACAAATATAAGCCGCCGTTTCCCAGCACTGATTGCGATTGCCAATCGTGGCCGGTTTTTTGCTCCTAAATTGAGCAATAGGCGAATTCTCATGCGGATCACCTCCATTCAAATAAATTGTAATCAATATACTACATTCCGGCAGTTTTGTCAATCGTCAAAACGCACAAACCGCCTCACCTCAAAATTCCCCGGCAAATCACCGCCGCCAGCTCGTCGACCCGCCGGAACCCCAGCATCACCCGCAGCTCCTCGTCGCTCAGCCCGCATTGCCACCGGATCAGCGTCAGCCGCTTCTCAAAGCCCATCGACGCGCCAGCGCACTTCGAAAGCCGCAAACCGCCTTTGCAGATCCGTTCGGTCAGCTTCTCAATCAGCTTGTCCGAACCTTCATTCTTTCGCAGATAGCACAGAAATTCCTGAACCACATCAGCCGACTCCCGGCATTTTGCCGCAAATATCAGCTCATTCAGCCGTCCGTACGCGAAATTCTGCCCATAAACGCCTTTGCAGCCCTCGATCGCGCTATGTTCGTTTATTTGCTTAAGTACGCACCTTAATCCGACTTCCCTGTTTTTACAATTGTAGTCGCACAGATCCACATCCCAGAACCAGAGCTTCGGCAGGTTGATTTTCTCAAAATCCTCGTCGAAGCACCGCTTGACAAAATTCGAAGCGTCGATTCCGGCTTCCCTGCCGCCGCGAATCCCGACGAACACTTCCCCGCCGACCTCCCGCAGAATCTGCCGGCAGAAGACGCTCAGCACCCTTTTCATCCGCGTTTCGCCAACCGATTTTTCGATTTTCGTCAAAACGCCGAAAAATTCCGTCGTTTTGCACAAGCCCTTCGCGAAAACTCCGGCCTGTTTTACCGCGCTGACCGCCGCCGGGTCGTCAGCGTTCAGCTTCAGCTCGTGGAACGGCGCGGCGAAAATTCCCCGCTCCGAAAATCCCGCGAAATTCTCCGCGAACCGCTGATCGGCCCGAAGTCCCGACGACGCGCGCACCAGCGCGAACCGCACTCCCGCGCGTCCGAGCGCGCCCTGATCGATTTCCCCGTCAAGCGACGAGACGTTGATTCCAAAAATCGGCATAACAGTTACCATCCTTTTTTACTTGATGTAACTATTTTACCACATCCGAACGCGTCACCGCACGCCAAAACCCGCCAGAGTGCGTCAGCGTATTTCACAAAGTTTTCCAAAATCCATTGGGAGAATATAGAAAAAGTTCCCGATTCTGTCGGGAACTTTCGTATTTTCGGTTATTTTCCGATGAATTCGCGCAGAAGCGACGTCTCGGGAATCATGTCGGGCGTGATCGGATCCAGCCCGCGCAGACGCTCGCCGTACTCGAGAGCCTTCGCGTAGAACCGGCTCGTCTCGGGTACGCGGTCGAGGATCGGCAGAAGCTCGCTCTTCATCAGCATCACCTCGTACGGGATCAGCGAATCGATCCGGATCGCGATTTTCTCCTCATACGGCAGAATCGACCGCTCCTCGTTCATCACGACCGACCGCCAGAGGTAGAACGTGAACTCGGGTTCCGCACCTCTGAATCGGTAATCACGCACAAGTCTGCGCATCAGTCGAACGTCTCTTTTGTTGAAAATAACACCGTTGAATTCAAGATCATTCTCGACGTTTATCGAAACCGACACCGCCTCGCCGCCCAGAAGCGCGACGACCTCGGGATAGACCGCCTGAATCCCCTCGAAAACGAAGATGCTTTTTGCGGTCGGCGCGATCGTTTCGCCCTCGGTCCGCATCCCGGTTTTGAAATCATACTTCGGCAGGGCGACATTGCCGCCCGCAAGGAGCGTCGACACGCGGTTTTCGAGCAGCCCGAAGTCGATCGCGCTGATCGAATCGTAGTCGAGCCGGACGCCGCCCGCCATCTCACTTTCGCGATTCAGAATGTCACGTTCTTTGAAAAAGTCGTCGATCGAGATTACGTGGACATCGTTTCCCTTCGCCGAAAGCTCGGCGATGATCTTCCCGGCCGCCGTCGTTTTGCCCGAGCAGGTCGGGCCGCTGAGCGCGATGATCCGCGCGCCGCGCGAGACACATTCGGCGACCGCCTTGTCGAGCCGCTTTTCGAAGCCGGATTCGCATTCCTTGATGAACGCGCGGCGTTCCTTAAGCCCGATGCAGTTTCTTTCAATCGTAAACATAATGATCACTCCTCCCGTTAATTGGAAAATCCGAAGAAATTGTCGGCCTCGGACAGCTTATCCGAGAGCGATTCGCCGCTTGCGGCGAGGTATTCGTAGGGGTATTTCGGCTCAAAAATCCGTTTTATCTGCTTTTTTCCGTCCGGATCACACTTCACGAGTTTGGTCACCGCGCCCGCGCCAACCGCGAAAATCGTGTGCAGCTCCTCCATCATCAGCACGTTGTAGAGGCCTTCCATGCCCTTTTTCGCGAATCCGACGTTTTCGAGATTCCCGACCGTGTTCTTCTGACGATAAATGTAGTACGGTTTGTAAAGCGCGTTCTGGAGTCTGACCTGCGAATAATTGACCGCCTTGACTGTTTCGTCGGCCGAACGATTGTAGATTTCGGTATCGATCTTCAGAATCTCGGCCGATTTTTTAACGCAGAATGTATGAACTGTAACATTTTCCGGATCGAGCGCGATAATTTTGTCGATCGAATATGAAAATCCGTCGTAATCGTCGCCCGGAAGCCCGGCGATGAGGTCGGTGTTGATGATCCGGATGCCGGAATTTTTCGCGAGCGTGTAGGCGCGGTAGAAATCGTCGACGCTGTGCCGCCGCCCGATGCCGCGGAGAATTTCGTCGCTCATCGTCTGCGGGTTGATCGACATCCTCGTGACGCCAAAGGTACGCGCGATTTCGAGCTTACGCTTCGTCACGGTGTCGGGGCGTCCGGCCTCGAGCGTGAACTCAGCGAGCTTTGTGACGTCGACCGAGTCCGAAATCGCGGCGAGGAGGAGTTCGAGTCCTTCCTCGTCAAGTGTCGTAGGCGTTCCGCCGCCGATGTAGATCGTGACGACTCTGAACCCGCGCTCGCGGATGTATTCGAAGGTTCGCGTAATGTCAACAATCAGTTTCGTCAGATAATCCGGCACAAGTGACAAAAGTTTCTTTGAAGTATATGAAACGAATGAGCAGTACGCACAACGTGACGGACAGAACGGAATGCTGATATAGACCGAGCAGGTCGGCGATTTGCCGGATCTCACGAGTCTTGCGATCTTCTGTTCGTTTTTCGCGATATCGACGGCGAGCGCGGCCTTCGCGGGGCTGAGGCGGAACTGACTCGTGAGCAGCGATTTTACAGCTGTCACGGTGTTGGTTTTCGTCGGGTCGTCGGGGCGCGGGGCGTTGAGAATCTCGGACGCGAGCTTCGCGGGGCGGATTCCGGTGAGGACGCCCCACGACGGGATGATGTCGAAGAGTTCCTTTCCGGCCTCGAGCGCGGCGCGTCCGGCGGCGAGCTTACAGGCGCGGTCGTCGGGTTTTGAATCGCCGTCCGCGCTGCCGAGCCAGACTGAATTTCCGCCGACCCTCTCGTACCACGTGCCGAGTCCCTGCCGCCCGTCCTTTTCGAAGAGGCAGGAGACGATGATGTAATCGCTTTCGAGTCCGCGGACGTCCTCGCGCGTGAATGTCGCCTCGAAGTCCTGCCCGTCCCCGTCGTCAAAATCCTTATTCTTATCGGCGAATTTCGCTCCGGGGCAGAATAACATACAAAGTGTCTGTAGATAATATTTGTTGATATCACCGAAAATATTGAGTTTCATCTTTTATTTTTTGAGGACATTACTATCCATATCAATCGTAACGGGTCCGTCGTTGACGAGCGAAACCTTCATATCCGCGCCGAACCGTCCGGTTTCGACGTGGAGTCCCTCATTCCGCAGGCACGACGCGAAATATTCGTAAAGCTGATCGGCTCTCTCAGGAGCCTCCGACCCGAAGTAATCCGGCCGGTTTCCCTTCCGGTAGTCGGCCAGCAGCGTGAAATTCGACACCACCAGCGCGCTTCCTCCGATATCCATCACCGAAAGGTTCATCTTCCCCTCCGGATCCTCGAATATCCTTAACTTCGCGATCTTCTTCGCCAGCACCTCCGCGTCCCTCTCTTCGTCTCCCTTCGCCACTCCAAGCAGCACCATCAGCCCTTTCTCACACCTTCCGACAACTTCCCCCTCTATCCTTACTTCCGCGTCTACACATCTTTGAAGTATTGCTTTCATCGTTTCTATCCTTTCTTTGCTGCTATGCGGATGTTTCCCGGGAAGGAGGCCTTTTGAAAAAGGCCCCCTTCCCGGACCCATCCCGCCTAAAACTTTATACACTGGACTTGCTTCCCCCAGTTAGTTTTCGGGTAATCCTTCGACGTTATTTCGCGCGCCGTGCGCTACATTATCAATCATTCCCGTCGGGTCGTCAAAGCCTTCGGCTTTGCCTCACTGTACTCCGGTTGCGATGTTTTATCGCTTTTGGGTTTGTGCTGATTTTTACTTACGGTTCTATATATTGGTATACGAAATTGTTTGCTTTTCAAGTAAGTTGTTCGCGACGGCTTCGCGCCGCGAACTTGCCGGACGGGTTTGTGCGCCGCCGGGAGCGGAGCCGCAGGCGAGCGCGCATTCCGCAAGAGCGGAGCCGCAGGCGGAGCGACCACTACGAACGCATCCCCCCCGCCAGAGCCCAGCGAGCGAGGCCGGAGGCCTCGCGTGGCCGGCGGGATTCTATCGATAGTGTAGCGCACGGCGCGCGAAATAAGTCCGAGCGCATGGCACAACCTAGCCGGGGAAACCCAAACCCATGTATAAAGTTTTCGGCGGAGGGGGTCCGTGGGGAGGAGGCCTTTTTCAAAAGGCCTCCTCCCCCGGAAAGCGATGGCATGGCACTCACTTCACCTAGGAGGAGAACCCTCGGCGGACGTCGACTACGCCGCTGATTTGTTTGAGGCGGGAGACGATGGAGATGACGTGATCGGTGTTTTTGCAGGAGACGGTTAGGTTGAGGATCATGGAGTGGTCGGAGCATTTCTGGGAGTTGATATTGAGGATTGAGACGCGCATATCGGCGAGGGCGGTAGTGACGTGCGCGAGGAGACCGAGTTCGTCGTTCGCGTAGATCTGGAGATTTGCCTCGTAGGTCGCGGCGCGTTCGAAAGGCGACGTCGACTCCCAGTAAGCGGACACCCACCTGTCCTTGTCCTCTGGCTTCTTCATGCCCGCGAGGACGTTCGGACAGTCGGCCTTGTGAATCGACACTCCGAAGCCCTTCGTGATGAATCCCACCACATTGTCGCCCGGAAGCGGATTGCAGCACTTCGCGAACTTCACCTGACAGCCCGCCGCGCCGTCGATCACGATTCCGCTGCCGTGATGAGTCTTGTGCGGCGGCTCGGCGATCTTCACCTGCGAAATGTCGGTGATCGGCGCGGATTCCTCCTCGGGCGCGACCACGCGGTCAAATTCGTCGCGGAGCTTTCCCGCGATCTTCGTCACCGAAAGCCCGCCGTAACCGATCGTGTTGTAAAGATCCTCGGCCGACTTGATTCCGATCCGCGCCGCCACATTCCCCGCGACGGCGTCAAGCTGCGCCTCGGTGTACGGTCGATTGTACTTCCGGAGTTCCTTCGCCAGCTCGTCGCGGCCGACGATAATGTTCTCGCTCCGCTGTTCCTTCTTGAACCACTGGCGGATCTTGCTCCGCGCCTCGCCCGTTTTGACAATCTTCAGCCAGTCGCGCGAAGGCCCTTTCGACGCGTTCGACGTGATAATCTCGACAATCATTCCGTTCTCCGGAACCGTATCGATCGGCGCAATAGCTCCGTTGATCTTCGCGCCCACCATCTTGTTTCCGACCTCGGAATGGATCGCGTACGCGAAGTCGATCAGCGTCGCCCCCTGCGGAAGCGCGATGACGTCGCCCTTCGGCGTGTAAACAAACGTCTCGTCCTGATAAAGGTCTATCTTCAGCGTCCGCATGAACTCGTCCGGGTCGCGCGTGTCCTTGTCTGAGTCGAGGAGCTTCGCCACCCATTGCAGCTTCTGGTCGATCTCGGCCTGACTCGTCGTCCCCGATTTGTACTTCCAGTGCGCGCAGATACCATACTCCGCGATGTGGTGCATCTCCCACGTTCTTATCTGAACCTCGAACGGAATTCCGTCCCGCCCGATGACCGTCGTGTGAAGCGAACGGTACATATTCGGCTTCGGTGTCGAAATGTAATCCTTGAACCGTCCCGGCATTGATTTGTACATCTCATGGATTATTCCCATGACCGTGTAGCACTCAAGCTCGGTGTCGACGATGATACGGATCGCGTAGAAATCGTAGATCTCGTCGAACGACTTGTTCTGATTATACATCTTCTTGTAGATCGAGTAAACCGACTTCACGCGCCCCTCAAGCGTGAACTTGATGCCGTATTCCGAGAGCTTCGCCGCGACGTTTTCCTTCGTTTTGCCGATGAAATCGCGGTTCATGCCGTACTTCCGGTCAATGTCCTTCTGAACCTCCTCAAATCCGATCGGATCGAGGAAGGAGAGCGCGAGCTGTTCAAGCTCCTGCTTGATGCGCTGCATACCAAGCCGATGTGCCAGCGGCGCGAAGACGTGCATCGTCTCCAGCGCGGTGATTCTCCGCTTCGGCTCGGGCTTCGCGTAGAGCGTGCGCATATTGTGGAGCCGGTCGCAGAGCTTTATGAAAATGACGCGGATGTCCTTCGACATCGCGAGGAACATCTTGCGGAGATTCTCGATCTCCTTGTCTTCCTTGTCTTCGATATTTAGCTGAACTAATTTCGTCAGTCCGTCAACCAGCATCGCCACGTCGTCGCCGAACTGCTCGCGTATCGCCGCCAGACTCGTCTTCTCCGAACAGTCCTCGACCGTGTCGTGTAACAGCGCGGCGCAGATCGAATCGGTGTCGAGTTCAAGTCCCGCGACGATCTCGGCCACCGCGATCGGATGCGAAATGTACGGCTCGCCGCTGACCCGGAACTGCCCCGCGTGAAGCTCGGCCGCGTAAAGATACGCCCGCTCGATCTTCTGAATATCGTATTTTTTCCCCGTCCGGACGAGCATATCGATCAGATTCGCGATCGGCTCGTACCGCGGCTCAAGCTTGAGCGGCACTGTCGCCGTTGGCGCTGTCGCCGTTGGCACTGTCGCCGTCTGAGCCGGAGTCTGGGTCTTCGCCGCCGGATTTGTGTTTATCTGTTGAATCGTCCCGGTTTCCGGGATCCTTTTGTCATCATCCATTTTCTTTTTCCTTAGTGTAGTGTTCGCGATGTATTATTTTGCGCTTCTTATATCGTACGGCCGGATCTGCGCCCGCTCGCGGCCGTTGAACGAGTTCGCCTCGAGCGTGTAGAGGATCTCGACCCGCTCGCCGATCTCCTGCGTGATCGAATCGGCCGTTTTTCCGAACCAGATCGCGCTTATCGGCTCGCTCCGTTCAGGCGACGAAAACCGAAGCTGCGTGTGCCGCCCGCCCGTCGTCGTCCGTTTGTCCGAGAGGGTCAGATTTTTCGTGTAGAAAACCGGAGTCGGATTCCCCGTCCCCATCGGTTCGAGGAGTCGTAGCTGCTTCGCCTGTTCGAGCGTGATCTCACTCGGCCTCAGCTCATAGTCGGCGCGGACGACCTGCTCTATCCACCCGTCGCCGAACTGACGCGCCACCGAGTCGTTTATCGCCCGCCGGAAGTCCTCAAGCCTGTCGCGCCTTACCGTCAGCCCGGCCGCCATTTCGTGCCCGCCGAAGCCTTCCAGCGTCCCCGCGCACTCCTCGAGCGACTTCACGAGGTTGAATCCGTGAACCGACCGCCCCGACCCCTTGCCGACCGAAGCCTCCGAGTCGTCCGGGAAGGTCACGATTATCGACGGCAGACCGAATTTCTCAGTCACGCGCGACGAGACGATGCCGATCACCCCGCCGTGCCAGCCCTCCCCGGCGATCACGATCACGCGGTCGGTCGGCCGGCACTGCTTTTCGACCTCGGAAAGCGCGGCCGTGACGATCGCGTCCTCCTCGGTCTGCCGCGCCGAATTCATCTGACAGAGCTTCGACGCGATTTCCCACGCGCGGCGGTTGTCCTCGGTGAGGAAGAGTTCGACCGCGATTTTCGCGTCGTCAAGCCGTCCCGCGGCGTTTATCCGCGGCGCGATCGTGAAGGCGACCGAGGTCGCGGTCAGAGTCGATTTCGGATGGAAATTTTCGCCGTTCTCGTCGGTCTCGGCGACGCCCGACGCGATCATCAGCGCGCGCAGACCCGGATTTTTCGTCTCGCGCATCAGCCTGAGCCCGTAATAAACGATGTCGCGGTTGACGCCGACAAGCGGCATCACGTCGGCGACCGTTCCGATCGCGACCAGCTCGCAGAAACGCCGCATCGCGAATTTCCGCGCGTTTTCGAGCGTCGTCATCCGGAGCTCGGCCTCGAGCGCGACGATCAGCATGAAGGTCACGCCGACCCCGGCGAGCTCGCGGAACCCGAACGCGCAGTCGGGCCGCTTCGGATTCACGACCGGGCAGTCGGGAAGCACCTCGCGGCACTCGTGGTGGTCGGTCACGACCGTGTCGAGTCCGAAGGATTTCGCCTCGTTAATCTGCTCGACAGCCGTCGTACCGTTGTCGACCGTGATCATCAGCGTCTTTCCCTCGTCGGCGAGCCTTTTGAGCGCGGCGCGGTTGACGCCGTAGCCCTCGGCCATGCGGTTTGGTATGTAATAGCTGACGTCGGCCGAATTTATCTTCAGATAATCGTATAAAATCGTCGTCGAGGTCACACCGTCGACGTCGTAATCGCCGAAAACGACGATCTTTTCGCGCTTTTCGAGAGCCTCGCGGATCCGCTTCACCGCCGCCCTCATGTCAGGCAGCTCGTAGGGGTCGCCGAAGTCGATCGAATGATTTTTGAGGAATCCGTAGGCCTTCTCGGGCGTGTCAAACCCCTTCGAAACGATCAGCGCGGCCGTCGGTTCGAGGATCTTAAGACTCTCCGCGATATTTTTCACAAGCGTCGGATCGGGCCGCTCATCGACCTTCCAGACGCGTTTTTTAACAGAATATTCAAGCATTTTTAATAATTCACTTTTCTGGGATAAGCTGAATACAATGGAGTTTTCACGCGAAAAAGGCTTGGATTTATGGGCTTTTTCGTCGTGAAAACAACCTTAATCAGCGTTCCCCTAGAATCTTTACTATCTTCACGTCGCAGTGATTTTCGGCGCGCTTTGCCGGGACAAGCTTGACGTAAACAAACGCCATCGCGAAGCCGATAAGCGAGCAGACGAGCGGCGCGAGCTTCCAAGCGAAATTCTCGCCGATCAGATACCCGGCCGCGCCGAGGATAATCGGCAGAAGGAAGACCTCCGCGGCGTATTTTATGACGGTTTTCGAGTCGGTTTCGACCTCAACGCGGTCGCCGACCTTCGCGCCGAGTTCGTCAATCGCGCGGGTGCGCATCGAGCGGTTTTCGTCGCCCAGCATTATGCAGGCGTGGCAGCTGCCGTCCTTGTTCTGCGAGCAGCCCTCGCAGGCCGTCTCGCGCGAGACCTCGATCTCCTTGATTTTTCCATGATCGGCAACAACTACCGCCGCTCTGTGCATAAGGATCCCCTCCGAATTTTAATTATAATTATATTATAACACATTTCGCGCGGTTTGTCTATAGGTTTTTGTAAATTTCCCTTCTATATTTTGAATGACTCGGAAATTAACGCCCGGTTCCCGGCCTTCACCCCGACGAAAATCAGACCGTCGCGGAAAACCATCTCGCCGCGCACGGGAAACTCAAATTCCTGCGCCGAAAGCTCGCGCATACTTTTGTCGAACGCCTCGGCCGCGTCAGAAAATTCCTCCGGAACCATATACTTCCAATAAAACGCGATCCGCCCATTCCGGCAGACCCGCTCCGAACGGCATATCATCTCCATAAAATCACCCCGTATATGTATATTCTGCACAAAAGCGAATAATTACCGCCAAAAAATGATCGGAAACTATTGAATTTTGACGAAAAATATGTTATAATAATGTGATATAAAAGAATGGAAGTGAAAAGAATCATGGTGATTCGCGAATTTCTGCGGAAATACGGCTGGGCGTACCTGCCCGGAATGATATTTCTCGCGCTCAACTCGTACATCCAGAGCAAGGCCCCGGCCGCGCTCGGCGACGCGATCGACCTCCTTTCGGACGGCGCGCCGAAGGAAAAAGTACTAAAGCAGGCCGGAATCATCGCGCTGATCGGCCTAGGCGTCTTCGCGGCGCGCTTTGTCTGGCGGCTCTTCATCATCGGAAACGCGCGGAAAATGGAGGTTTTCCTGCGCGAAAAGCTCTACTTAAAGCTCCTCTGCCTGCCGCTCGACTTCTATCAGAAACACACGTCGGGCGACCTCATGGCCTACGCGATCAGCGACGTCGGCGCGGTGCGGATAACCTTCGGCCCGGTGCTGGCGCAGTCGTTCAACGGCATCGTCATCGCGGGGCTTTCGATCATCGGCATGATCAGTGAGGTCGACTGGCGGATGACGCTCCTCGCACTCGCCCCGGTTCCGCTGGCCGCCGGCACGACGATTTTCCTCGGAAACAAGGTTCAGAAGCGGTTCGGAAGGGTTCAGAAGCTCTTCTCGAAGCTCTCGGGCTTCGTCGGCGAAAGTATTTCGGGCATCAAAGTAACTAAAGCGTTCGCCAAGGAATCCGAGCGTGAGCGGCAATTCGATGAAATTTCCGACGAAATGCGCGACGCGAATGTGAAACTCGCCGAAACTTCGTCGCTGATCACGCCCGCCGTGACCGCGACCTTCGGACTTTCGTACGCGGCCGCGCTGATCATCGGCGGAAACGCCGTCATCGCCGGGTCGATGGGCGCGGGAACGCTCGTCACCTTCCTCGGCTATCTGCTGCTCGTACAGCAGCCGATCGTTCAACTCGGAAACATAATCAACCGCGTCCAGCGCGGCCTCGCGTCGTGGAAACGTCTCTCGGCGATCTTCGACGAGCCGTCGATAAAGCCGCGCGAGGACGAGATCGACAAACGTATAATCGAGGAGTTCAAGCCCGCGGTTCGCGCGAAAAACCTCACCTGCCGCCGCGAGGGAGCCGATCACGACACGCTTTCTGACGTCAATTTCGACCTTCGTCCGGGCAGAACGCTCGGAATTTCCGGCTCGACCGGAAGCGGCAAAACGACGCTTCTGTCGCTTTTAATGAAGCTGATCCCGGCCGGGGACGGCGAAATCTTCGTCTCGGAGCGCGACATAAACAAAATTCCCGCCGCCACACTTCGTTCACAGATCGGCTGGGTTCCGCAGGACGGATTCTTATTTTCGGCCACAATCGCCGAAAATATCGCCTTCTCCGCGCCGTTTTCTGACAAAGACGGCAAACCGATCGTCGACATGGAGCGCGTGAAAGCCTGCGCGAAAATCGCCTGCATCGCCGACGAGATCGAAAAATTCCCCGACGGCTACGAAACCGAGGTCGGCGAGCGCGGAACGCACCTCTCTGGCGGTCAGAAACAGCGCGTTTCGCTCGCCCGCGCGCTTTATTCGAGCCCGAAACTTTTGCTCCTCGACGACACGCTCTCGGCCGTCGACAACATCACCGAGAAGAAGCTGATCGAAAATCTAGGCCTCTCGAAAAAACACGAAAATTCAGAGACTTCGATAATAATCGTCAGCCATCGCCTGTCCGCGCTTGTGCATTGCGACGAAATTTTTCATCTCGAATCGGGAAAAATCGTCGAACGCGGAACTCACGAAGAGCTTCTCGCGCTCGGCGGCTACTACGCTTCTACATATGAAAAGCAGCAGAATGAGGAGGAGGCAGATAAAAATGGCAAGTGAATCCAGCAAAGCCGACGTCCGCGCCGAGTTCAAGAAGCTCGACAAGAAGTCAAATCTTCTGCGGCTGGCGTCGATGATGAAGCCCTACGCGGGCAAAATGCTGATGGCGGCGGCGTTTGTCGTGATCGTCAGCGTCTGCGAACTGATAAAACCGCTCGCGGCGGCCGTCGTGATCGACGATTTCGTTCGCGGCGGCAAGCTTCAGCACGGACTTTACTCGGTGACGGGGCTTGGCGGTGCGTATTTTCTGCTGTCGCTCGTCAACGCGTGCTGCACGGTGGTTCAGGCGCGGACGATCAACAAAGTTTCGCAGTCGATCCTGCACACGATGCGCGAAAAAGTGTTCCGCCAGATCCAGTCGCTCCCGGTCAGCGTCCTCGACAAATACGGAACGGGGCGTCTGATCACACGTTCTACAAATGACGTTGAAACAATCAACGAATTTTATCAGGACGTTTTCCTGAATCTCTTCCGCGACGTCTTCGTTCTGCTCGGAATCGTGATCGTGATGCTGACGCTCGACGTCAAACTCGCGCTGATTTCGTTCATAGCGATTCCACTTATCGCGGGAATTTCATTCTCAATCAAGAAAATAATCAAGGAAAATTTCAAGTTTATCAAGCTCGTGACTGGTAAAATCAACGGATTTATCTCAGAAAATCTGCTTGGAATTCGTATAATCCGCGCATTCAATGCCGAGAAAGCGAAGATCGCCGAATTCCGCGAGCTGAACCGCCAGTATTTCAAAGGCACGATGACGCAGGTTTTCCTGAACACAATTCTACGTCCGTCGATGGAGCTGATCAACACACTGATAATCGCGCTTCTGGTGGCGTTCGGCTACAACCGCGTTGCGGGCGGAGTTCTCGAAGTCGGAATTTTGTACGCTTTCACCAATTACGTGAAGCAGTTCTTCAATCCGATTAACGATTTAGCCGAAAAATACACAACTGTCCAGTCGGCGTTCGTCTCGTGCGACCGGATTTACGAGCTTCTCGACGAAGAAGTCGAGCCGCGCGAAGGCGGCTATTCGGGCGACGTTGAAGGCGAAATCGAGTTCCGGGATGTATGGTTTGCCTATTCTGGAGAAAACTGGGTGCTGAAAGGCGTCTCGTTCAGGCTTCCGAAGGGGACGAAAGCGGCGTTTGTCGGCGCGACGGGCGCGGGCAAGTCGACGATCATCAATCTGATCACGCGGAATTACGACGTAAGCCGCGGCGAAATTCTTGTTGATGGAATAAATGTTAAAGACTGGAATCTGCAAAAGCTGCGGTCAGGGATTTCGGTGGTGCTTCAGGACGTATACCTGTTCACGGGGACGATCCGCGAGAACATTTCGATGGGATCGGAGCTGACGGACGGCGAGCTTGAGGAGTCGCTGCGGCTGGCGGACGCGTGGGAGTTCCTCGAAAGTGAGAATTCCGAGCGCGGGACGGGACTTTCGACAACCGTCTCGGAGCAGGGGCTGAACTTTTCGACCGGAGAGCGGCAGTTATTGTCGTTCGCGCGGGCGATCGCGAGCGATCCGGGCGTGCTGGTGCTCGACGAAGCGACAGCGCACATCGACACCGAGACCGAGCGGCGGGTCCAGAAGGCGATCGAGTCAGTTTCGGCCGGCCGGACGTCGATCTACATCGCCCACCGCCTCTCGACGATCCGCTCCTCCGACATAATTTTCTACCTCGACAGCGGTAAAATCGTCGAGCGCGGCACCCACGCCGCCCTCCTCGCCCTCAACGGCCACTACGCCGAGTTAGTGCGATCTTAATCGTTGGAGGGGCGGGAATCCCCCAACCAGTTGCTTCGCAACTGGGAAAAGAGGGTTCCCGCCCCTCCAAACCTCCCCACCCTCCCCTAAACTTTATACATGGGACTTTTTGAGATGAAGTTCCAACGCTGACGGGAACGTCGGCTTATTTTTTTGCCTTTTGGGCTGCTGATTCGATACTTTTTTGCTGAGTTGCAGATGTCAAACAGAGTTTCGTTTCTCGCCGTTTCGCGTCGCAGACGCGAAAAAAAACGTCGTGCGAATGCACGGCGTCTGGCCCGCTCGACAGGATTCGAACCTGCGACCATCGGAATCGGAATCCGGTACTCTATCCAGCTGAGCTACGAGCGGATTTGTTACTATAATATTATACCACTTTTCAAGCGATTTGTAAAGAGGTTTTCGGAAAAATCAGCAAATAATCCAAATAATTTTGATTTCTCATATCAATATACACGAATTTCATGAATCGCAACTATTTTCAAAAACCCCTTGACAAACGCCTTCAGATGTGGTATAATATTATCTGTTGAGAGGAAAAC
>CAKSVM010000024.1 GCA_934503195.1 uncultured Eubacteriales bacterium | reverse complement strand
GTCTTCTTTGACGGCATAGTCTTCAACTCCAGAAAGGATAACAGAATCGTGACCAAGTGTGTCTACTCAGTCCTCGGCATAAACATGGAGGGTCAGAAAGAGATCCTCGGCACATGGATATCCGAGAACGAGTCGGCGATCTATAAGAATCCCTGCCGCGAGTGGATCGGCGCGCAGATCCGCGGCGATTACTTCGGGTATATAAATCCCGGCGACCCTGAGACGGCGGCCGGAATGGCGTGGCGCGACGCGTCGATTTCCCACGTGAAGAACGGAATCTATGGCGAGATGTTCGTCTCGGCGATGATCGCCGCGGCCGCCGTGACAAAAGATATCCCGACGATAATCGAGTCCGGACTCGCGCAGATTCCCGAAAAGTCGCGGCTCACAGAGAGCGTCCGCGAGATAATTTCGATTTATGATAAGGGCGGAAGCTATGACGACGCGGCCGGTTTCATCCACAAGCGGTGGAATGAGCATACCGGGCATGGTTGGTGCCACACGATCTCAAACGCGATGATCGTCACCGCCGCGCTCCTCTTCGGCGGCGGAGATTACGGAAGAACGATCTGCATGGCGGTTCAGACCGGATTCGACACCGACTGCAACGGTGCGACGGCCGGATCGATAATCGGCGTCCGGAACGGATTCTCGGCGATTCCGTCGGTCTGGTACGAGAGACTGAACGATTCGCTCGACACGTCGATCTTCGGAGTCGGAAGGGTGAAGCTTTCGGATTTCGCGAAGAAGACGGTCGGACAGGCAAAAACGAGATAAAGAGAGCGAAGGCGCGTCCGCGCCTTCGCTTTTTGTCAGCCGAGATTCTTCATGTTTTCCACAAGCTCATCGGTCGCGGTCTTCGCCGCGCTTTCAAGTCCCGCATACTGCGACGCGAAATTCGGGTTTCCGCTCTTGTGCATATTCTGAATGAGCGTTCCGAGTCCGCCGGGATTGAATATGTATCCGACGTCGAAGATCACCGAATCGAAGATGATATCAAGCATATCCTTAGATTCGTCGTCGCGGATGAACTTGACGCCGAGTGCCTCGTCATAGAAGGCCTTCTTGACCGTGAAACGACCCTCAAAGCAGAGCACGTTCATGATTTTTCCGATGCGGTCGGTATCTGACACACTCTTCGGTACGACGAAAACCTTGTTCGCGTTTGCCGTCGCCGAGTAATATCCCGACTGTGCCTCGTCGTACTTCGGATACGGAAGGACTCCGAAGTCAGACTCCATGCTGCGCTGATTTATTATATTATAAAGCACGGTCGACTGGAAAAGTGCCTGCTCATTTCGGAACATCGCGCGGACTCTCTCCCAGATGCCGTCCTGATTTACTTTATCGGTGTTGTAGCAGTATTCCTCGGAGCCGAGTGTGATCTCAAAGAGTCTTGAAATCACGTTGTTTCCGCGCACGGAATTCATCGTGATATCATATCCGCCGGATTTGTTCGGGGTGAGAATGCGTTCTCCCGACGCGTAGTAGAGCATTGTCGCGTGGATCGATGAATTTATGATTCCATAGCTGTCCTTGTCGTCCATCTTGCCGTCGCCGTTCAGATCCTGCGTCGAGTTTCTCTGGAGCTTGTCAAACACGTCAAAGGTCCATTTCCCATCCTTGACAAGCTGGTAAATGTCCTTGTCATAGATATCGGCCAGCTTCTGCTTGTTGAAGGTGAGAATGACCGCGCGGCTGTAAAGTATGTAATCTATGTCGCCCGCGCAGAAAAAGCGTTTACCTGCCGGCGCGACCTCGGACAGAAGATTCTGATCCCACCACTCAGCGTCGAGATTCATAGAGTCAATTGTTCCAAGGTCAATAAGGAGATCAGCCGTGGAGAAATTCGCGGCTTCACGGGTGAGAGAGGCCATGCAGACGTCAATCGAATCGTCCGCGGCGAGTACCATGGACTGGAATTTTCCTCTGTCAGTGATGGTTTCACTTATCTCGACGCCGTAAAGCTGTTCAACGGCGAGATTCCGGGCATAGATCGCGTCGTTTATAGTGTCGCCGTTCTCCTCCTCAACGTCGAAATTATGCTCCTGATACACACCTACCGTGAAGGTTCCGCCGAGATTTTCGGCCTTTATCGGCTCCCAGTATTCGCGGTCGTCGGGAGTGTACGTGTTTTCCGGCGCGGTGGTAACGTAGTTATTCTGAGACGGCGTGGTTTCGTTTCCGGGATTTGATTCATTTCCGCAACCCGTGATGGAGAGGGCAAGTGCTAAACAAAGGATAAGTGACAGTCTTCTTTTCATGGCCGTTTTCTCCTTAAATATAATTTCAGATTTTTTCGATCTCAATAAGCATAATTCCGTTTGCGGTAAGCGCGAAGTCGATTCCGGTTTCCCCGGCGGCTTCGACCTCATATTCCGCGACCGGCTTCATCTCTCCGGCCTCGCGGAGGATTCCGAGTTCCGTTCCGGACGGGAAGGCCGGGAACCTTTCGCGCTCCCAGACACGGCAGGGGTTCGTCGTGTTCTTGTCAATGAGCCATTTTGTGACCTTGTATTTTCCGTCAAGGTTCAGTTTCAGCGAGTCGTTGACTTCCGGCAGATCCTCCGAGAAGTCGGCCGACGCGTAGGCGAGCAGAACCGAGACGCCCTTTTCGCCGCCCGTCGCGAGAACCGAAAGATTTTCGACACATGAATCGCATTCGAAAAGCTTTTCCTTAAGCTTTGCCGCGAGAACGTAGGCGTTGTAGATCGGCTTCTTTATGAAATGCTCGGTGAAGAAGCTACGGAAACCGTTGAACTCGGGGAAATGATTCTCCATTTGGTGCGGCTGATGCGATCCCGAAAGGCAGATCATAAGCTTGCTTATGTCGACCTCCTGCTTAACGCACTCGCAGATCAGCTTCGCGAAGAAGGCCGAGAAGACCTCGTTCTCGCGGAAGATCAGCTTCGGACAGTCTTCGAGATTGCAGAATCCCGCGCCCGACGCGCCCCACTCGTCAACGACCATCTCAATGTCCTTGTAATACTGTCTTAACTTAGTGATGTAGACGTTTATCTTGTTAATGTTGTTCTGGACTCCGATCTGACGGCGACCTGCGTTGATTGCTTCCGGACTCGTTCCGTACGAGTGCGCGCAGGCGAAGTCGAGCTTGAGCTTCTTTTCGCTGGCGTAGGCGATGAAAGGCTCGAAGAATCCGACGTTCGACGCGGTAGGACCGCCGATCTTAAGCTTTTCGCTGACGCGTCTTGTTGCGCGCTCAAACGCCTCGTACATCTTTATATACTCGGAAAGCCTTATCTCACGCGCGTCCTCGCGCTTTCCGAGGCTCTTCATGAAGAATCCGCTGACGTCAGGCTCGTTGAAGCACTGGAGATACCAAGTCGAGACGAGTTCAAGCCCGTAGCGTTCGACAAGGTGCTTCGTGTACTCGTAGCAGATCTCCTCCCAGAGCGACCAGTCCTCCGGCGGCTCGGTCGCGAGGAACTTCCCCTTGTATCTCGAACCGACCCGTACCTCGGTATTCGTGAGCGCGTCGCTCTTTGAAATGCAGGGCGGGATGAAGTTGTACGAGATTAGGAGATTGAATCCGCGCGAGACCATGTAGTCGATCCGCGCGTCGTTCTCGGTGAAGTCATAGACGAGCCTTCCGCTCTCGTCCTTCTTAACGATGTCCTCGAACATTGAGTACATACGCACGGTGATCGCGGCGTGATCCTTCGCGACGTTGTCAAGGGTGTATCTGCCCCAGTCGTCCTCAATCGCGTCGGTCGGGTGGAAGTGGATGTTGCTCCAGAAGTTCCGCTGTGTCTTTGTTGTCTGATCATTTATCCTGATCATTTTCTGCCTCCTTTATTTTTTCCGGCAAAGCCGGATTTTTTTAAGGCAATACCGCATAATTCTAAGCGCGTAGATGCGCCAGCGGATTTTTCGTCAGACTAAACAAAAATTCGCAGGCGTGGTAGGTCCCACGTCAAGAATTTTTGTGACGTATGACGGAAAAGACGCAAGCAGATGCGTGCTTAAGGCGTCAGCCGCGAATTGTGCGGTATTGCCTTAATGGATACACGGAATGAATCGGGTTTTCCTTATATTCCCGGATGCGCCGAGAAGCCGCCGTCGACCGGAATCGTCGCTCCGGTGACAAAGCCCGAACGCTCGTCGTCGAGCAGCCACTCGACGCAGCCCCAGATCTCGGCCGAGTCTCCGAAGCGTCCGAGCGGAGTGTGCGCCGTGACGTTTCTTCCGCGCTCGGTGAGTCCCCCGTCGGGCGTAAGAAGAATTTTCGCGCTCCGCTCGTTTACGAAGAAGCCCGGCGCGACCGCGTTGACCCGGATTTTCGCAGGGGCGAGATAATTCGCCAGCCACTCGGTGAAGTTGACAATCGCGGCCTTGCTCATCGCGTAGGCCGGAACTCTGGTCAGCGGCTTGTAGCTGTTCATCGAGGCGAAGTTGATTATCGCGCCGCCGCCCTTCTTTATCATCTGTTCCGCGAAGATCCGCGACGGAATCAGCGTTCCCATCGTGTTTATCTCGATGACCGAGCTCATGACCTTCGCGTCGAGATCGAAGAATCCGCGCCCTTCATGCTCCGAAAGCTCGTCGGGTTCATAGAAATTCTTCGTCGTAACGGCGAGATTGTTGTTTCCGCCCGCGCCGTTTATGAGAAAATCGCATCCGCCAAAGGCCATTCCGACCTCATCCGCGATCTCCTTCATTCTCGCCTCGTCGGTAACGTCCCCGGTCAGGATCAGATATTCTCCGCCGGATTCCCCGATCAGGTCGGCGGTTTTCCGGAGCTTTTCCTCGGTTCTGCCGACAAGGACGACCTTCGCGCCCGAATCGGCGAGCTTTTTCGCGAGTACCGAGCAGATTGTTCCGCCCGCCCCGGTCACAACCGCGACTTTGCCTCTGAAATCATTCATTTGGTTTTGCCTTTCTTTGTTTTATCGGAAGAGTTTTGCCGCGTTGTCGTGGCAGATGTTTCTAAGAATCGGGAGAATATCCTCCTCGTCCGCCGGGAATTCGCCGCTTAAAAGCTTTTTCGCGAACCACGCGCAGACGACTTTTCTGAAATAATCGTGCCGCACGAACGAGAGGATGTTCCTTGAGTCGGTCGTCATGCCGACGAAGGTGTCGAGCACCGAATACGACGCCACAGAGTCGAGCATACGCTCAATTCCGCTACGATGGTCGCACCACCACCACGCCGCGCCCTCTGAGATTATCGCCTCGGTTCCGTCCTTCGAAAAGGATCCGGAAAGCACCGCGGCTTTTTCAAACTGCGACGGGTCGAGCGGGAAGAGTATCGTTTTCGGTAGTCCGCCGCTCTGCTCCATCGAATTGAGAAGCTTCACGATCGACGAAAAGTCGGTCGTTCCGATTCCGGCGTATCCGCCCGCCGCGCCGGCCTTTTCGCGGAGCCTTGTACTTGTTTTTCTCATCGCGCCGAGGTGGAGAAGAAGCGTGAATCCGCGCTCTTCGTAGAGATTTCCGAGTTTTGTGAGTATCAGCGAGGCGAGCGCGGCGCGGTGATAATCGTCCTTTGCCTCGGTCGGCATTCCGAAGAATTTCGCGGCGTTTTCGTCCTCGATATACTTAAATCCGTCGTCAATCGCGTGGTCGGCGAAGCGGCATCCGTCGTCGGCGAAGCGGCCTAACAGAATTCCGACCGCCGCGAGATAATCATCGAGCGTTCCGATTTTCATCCCGGTGAGTGATGAGATTTTTGAAATAAGGTCTGAGTCGGGCGACAGAAGCGAGTCGCCGCGCATCGACGGCGAAGCGTCGGGGCGGTTTTTGTACCAGCCGATATCGTCGGTAATTGACGCGACGGGCGACATTTTCGCGATGTTGAACTTTTTGTAGAGAGCCGAAAATCTCAGCTCGCGGCTCATCTTTTCCCAGATTATCCCGGCGGTCTTTCCCGACGGCTTTTCGGGGATTCCGAGGAGTTCAAGCTCCATCAGACTCCACTCGTAAACCGGGGTTCCGACGATTCTTGGGAAAATCTCACACCACGCATCGAATTTCTCGCGCGGCGAAGCGTCGCCGGTGATCTTTTCCTCCGGAACGCCGCATATGCGCATCAGCCGATGCTTGTAAGGATCGCTCGCGAGCCACAGCTCGGCCGGACACGAAAAAATGTGATCGTGTCTCAGCCAGTCGGGGTCAAGATGATTGTGATAATCGTAGATCGGAAGATTTCTCACGCTTTCGTAAAGTCTTCCGGCGAGTTCCTTTCCGGGTGTCATATTCCGCCCTCCGCAGTCTCGATGATTCCCTTCATGTAGCCGATCGCGTAGAGCCGCCCGAGAACGTCATATCCGGCGTTTTTATTCGCCTCGCCGCGATAGGTCGGCACGTGATCGACGCGGATCGGAACGTCGATTCCGTTATCTATGTAGGCGCGCATGACCTTCGGCATATCGATGTCTCCATTATCATGGAAGGTCTCGTGGAATCCGGTTTTCGTTCCCGTGACGTTTCTGAAATGGATGAAGAAGATCTTTTCGCGAAGCCCGGAGATCGCCTTTTCCAGAACCTCACCCATCAGATAATAGCATGCCTGACAGAAGGTTGCGCCGAGATTCGGGGAATTCACGACATTCATTCCCCACTTTATCTTTTCAAGGTTCGTGAAGATCCGCGAGGTTCCGATGAGCTTTGGAAGCGGCGGGTCGTCGGGATGGAGCGCGAGCTTTATTCCGTACTTTTCAGCGTAGGGGATCGCGGCTTTTATGAAATACTCGTAGTTTCCGCGAAGCCTGTTCTCGTCGATGACGAAATTGTCGTCACGGTTCTTTTCATTGAATTTTTCGAGCGAGAATCCCGTGACCGTCGCGCCGCCGCGGTCGGTCAGTGTGTGAGTCCGCGTCCAGCCGTAATGCGCCATGAAGTTGAAGCAGACGGTTGTGATTCCGTTTTTTGAGAGATTCTCCATCAGCTTTATGAACTTTCCGATCGACTCGTCGCGCTTTTCGTCGCCGAGCTTTATGTGATCGTGAAGCGAGTTTGGTAGCGGCTCGACGACGACCGGGGTTATCCCATGTTCCACAAAACGGTCGACGACGAATCTGAGCTGCGACTCGTCGCACACGTCAAAATTCTCGTCCTCGGGCAGACGGATAGTACCGTGAGTGACGCCGCACTGTACGGCGAAATCCCATGTTTCGTCAGGTTCTGAGCGGAAATAGTCTGTGTAAAGCATTCTGTCCTCCTTGTGAGTTCTTTAAGATTAGTATACACGATAATCACGGCAAAATCAATAAACGATTCCGTCAGATTACTGCACGATCCGGTCAGATACTTGACATTTCGTCCGTGATGTGGTATACTGAAAGCGAAAGGGCGTGACGATTCGTGAAGGAATTCATCTCAATCGACCGTCTGCGCAGACTGCGCGGCGTCTCGATCTTCAATATAAATTATCCGGCCGGATACAAGGCGCGGCTGAAAAACGGCACTCCGGCCGACACCATCGTGATAATTCTCTTCGGAAAGGTGAGATGCCGGGCGGCCGACGGCGAGGTGATTCTGACTCCCGACCGCGTCGCCTGCTTTCCCCGCGCGCTCGAACGCGAGTCGGAGTATCTTGAGGATACGCATCTGATTTCGATCCACCTCGATTTCGAGGCCTCGGAGTTCGCGAAGTTCCGGCGGGTTTTCGGAGTTGACGAGCTTGACCCGTATCAGAAGACCTGCCTTGAGAGGCTTAAGGAGGCCGCGTCGGGGAAGGGCGTCGGCGAGCTTACCGTCGCGTCCTGTCTTTACGGGCTTCTCGAATATCTCGTCGGCTCGTCAAAGGAGCTTTCGGCCGAGGAGGACGCGATAAATCAGGCGAAGCTCCGGATCGAAAACGAGTTCACGAACAACATTCCGATGGCCGAATACGCCTCGACGATAAACATGAGCGAAAGCTCATTCAGACGTTATTTCCAGAAATATGTCGGCCATCCCCCGGCGAAATACCGCCAGCTTTTACGGCTTGAATACGCAAGACACCTGATAAACTCGGGAGAGTGCAGTGTCGACGAGGCGGCCGAGCGCGCGGGATTTTGCAGTCTCTCGTATCTTTGCAGGCAGAGCAAGCTCTATTTCGGCTGTACGCCGAGCGGGCTATGCGACGTCGGGGGGCTTCTGACAGGCTCCGGAAAATGATCGGAAAATAAAAACGTCCGGTGTCGCCGCGTTTGCGGAAGCACCGGATTTTCTTTGATTTTTTCAGAGCGTGACAATCATAAGCCCGACCGCTATCGGAAGCTGAAAGGCCGCGAGAAGTAAAAACCCCGCGAGCTTCTTCCCCGAAAATCCGAAACAGCCGTGTGCCTTGTGCGAGAGTGCGATCCCCACGGCCGTTACCGCGAACGCCGCGATGAGCGTTCGTATCACCGACGGACAGAATATAAACGCGGATAAGCCGTAAATCAGGGTCGTCCCGGCTTCGACAAGCGGATACCGCGGGCTGATTTTTTCGCGGCAGCCCCGGCATCTTCCGCCAAGGAGAAGATACGACACTACCGGAATCTGATCGGTCAGCCTCAGCTTTGAGCCGCAGGACGGGCAGTAGCAGTCGTTTGTGAGAATATTCAGATTTGTACGCGTGCGGTATTCAAGCGTGTTCGCGAATCCCCCGATGACGACGCCGAACAGAGCCGCGACAAGGCAGAAAATCGGTTTCATTTATAATACTACGTTCAGGCGCGTCAGCCGGCGTCGGATGATTTGCCGTCTTCGTCACCCGACTTTTTGTCACCATGATTTCCGGAATTTTCATCAGACTCTGAGCCTTCAGGCGCGGATGAATCAGATTTCGCGGCGTCTTCTCCGGCCGGGGTTTCGGCGGGTTTGCCGTCTTTTCTGCCACTTTCCGGGTTTTCATCCGTTTCGGATCCGGAAGGCGCGGAATCGGGATTTTTCTCCGATCCGCCGGACTGTCCCGGCTTCTTTTTCGCCGCGCGGATGATCGGAATCATCACCGCGATGACGACTCCGATCGCGATCAGTATCCACCAGCCGGAAAGCCGCTTCCCGGCGGTGGAATCCATGAAGAGAAGCGCGGTTCCGCGCGTGAGCCACTTCATTCTGATTCCCGCGAGTATCAGAATAACCGACGGAATAAAGCTGAAAATCAGCTTCAGGGTTCCGTGTCCTGACTTCTTTTCCGGCTTGTTTCCGGCTCCGGATGGATTTTCGCCTCCGGCCGGAGTTTCCTTTGAGGCGGCGTCTGACACTTCAAGAGCCGTTACGGCCTGTTTTGTTTCTTTGCTGTCCATGTTTTCCCCCGCTTTCTCAGTTTCCGACGGCGATCTGCCTGAACGCGCCGAAGATTCTTGTCGGCTCGGAAGGAATCTCGTCCGCGCTGACTCCGACTGTGTAGCCGCGTCTTGCCGAAACCTCGGCCTTTTTCAGAATCACTCTGAAATCGCGGTCATATTCCTCGGGCTTTTCGAGCGCGAGATATTCGATCACATAGTCGTTCGCCATCGAGCTTCCGATCGAGTTATAGATCTCCGAAAGGAATTCCGACGAGTAGGCCTCGAAATACTTTCCGCCGCACCTTGACGCGATCTTCGTGAGGTATTCCGAGTCGGCTCCGCCGAATCCGATCGTGTAGACTGTGATTCCCGCGCTGTTGACGTCCGAAAGCACCTGATCAATCGAATCGGGATTTCCGTCGGCTCCGTCCGAGAGCAGGATGATTATCCTGCGTCCCGAAACCGCGCTGAAGCCTCCGACCGCGGTTTTGAGCGCGTTTGAGATATCGGTTCCGCCGTCCGCGCCGAGTTTGTCAAGCTCGATTAAAAGTCCGCGGCGGTAAAGCTCCGGCTCACGGGCGATCCGCGCCTCGTGATTGAACTCGACAAGTCCGAGCGGAATGTCGGCTCCGGTGCTGTCGACGAACTTCTTCACGGCGTCCTTTGTGTCCTCAAGCGGCGTGCCGCCCATGCTTCCGCTCGTGTCGACGACGAGCATTACCGAGATGTTCTGCTTTGACGTACCCTTGCTGAGACTCGTGACCTTGACGTTCTTCACCTTTCCGTCAGTGTCTGTGATCGCGAGATTGCTTTTTTTGAGATAGCTTCTCACCTCGTCGGCGGCGTTGACCGTCACGCGGACTACCGGGAAATCGCTGGAATCTATGTCGCGGATTAAGAGACTCCGGTGCATCGTGTCGAGCGTTTCGAGTATGAGTTCGAAGAAATCATCCGAATCGCTGTAATATCTCACCGGGATTCCGAGAAGCTTCGCGATGCTGTTCCACTTGTTGCGCAGAATCTGATGCCCGCTTGACGAGTCGGTGTTGTCGCGGTACCAGTCGTTTATCTGCGCCATCGACGCTGAGACCGAATCGTCAGCCCTGTTCTTCGATTCGAGAGTCGTGAACAGCAGCGTCAGAAGCTTCTTCGCCCTGCTCGGCTCTCCCGCCTTGAAATAGAGGAAGGAACGCTCGATGTCATACGCGCTTTTCTTCTTGTCGGCGGCCGGGGTCGTCGACTCAATGTAGTTTATAGCGCGCTTTACCGTCTCGGATTCGAGTTCCTTTGTCAGCGTATCAATCTGCTCGGCGAGATTCCGAATCTTTTTGTTCTCGGTTCTCAGGTATTCGAGATCCGAATAATCGGCGTTTTCCTTGGCGAGTTCGTCCTCGACCTTTTCGTAGAGCTTCATCCGGGCGTCGTATTTTTCCTGAATTTTCGTCTCGTCACTGTTCTGGATGAGGTCGTTTTCGTCGGTCATCGTCGCGATCACATTCGCGGCGAGTGCGCGGTTCGGGAAGGAATCGTCGGCCGCGAGCAGTGAGTCGATATTGTCCATAAGCTCGTTCATCGAGTTGTTTTCAATCGAATACATAGTCCGCAGTCTGAGTATAGCCGGGGAATCCGAGTATTCAAGCTCGGTATAAGCGACCGCTCTGTCCGAGGAGCCGCCGGAGCAGAGTTCAATCATCGACTGAAGCTCGGATCCGGTCTTTTTGACCTTAATTTTTTTCTGAATCTCCGAAAGACAATCAAAAAGCGTGTCGGTGAACTCGTCCTCGTTCACTCCG
This sequence comes from uncultured Eubacteriales bacterium, assembly GCA_934503195.1. Classification (GTDB taxonomy): domain Bacteria; phylum Bacillota; class Clostridia; order Oscillospirales; family CAG-272; genus Flemingiibacterium. The sequence goes on along the minus strand of CAKSVM010000024.1, from coordinate 27,496 downwards.
GACAACTGATAAAACCCGCTGTAGCGGTCGTAATAGGTCTCCGGGGCTTTGGCGGTTTTAAGATAGGCGTCGCGGAGCGAGGAAATTATATCGTTGTCCTTTGTCATGAGAAATTTGTCTGCCAGATCCGCGCCGCCGTCAAGGTCGTACATGAATCCGCTCGAAATGACGATGAGTTCCTTTGAGATATCGTTCGGATAGGCCGCGTCGGTTCCGAGCGCGAGATTCTGACCGTCCTCGAAGTATCCGATCTCGATGAGCTTTGACGCGACGTAGTTCTGCTTCGCGGCGGTGTCCTTCGCGCGCGCGTTTTTAATGAGAATCGGAAGCGTCACGGCGAGCGCGGCGGCGAGAATCAGAGCCGCCGGAATTATCAGGAGGAGCTTTGATTTCTTTTTGGTTTCACTCATTTTCCGTTATCCTCCTTTTCACCGAGTCCGAGAAGATCGACGTCGATTCTCCTCAGACGCGGATAGATATCGCGCACCGATTCGGGATCCATGACCGGATTTTCGGCGAGCATAAGCACTTCAAGCGATTTAAGTCCAGAGACCGGCTTTATGCTCTTTATCGTATTTTCATAGATCCAGAGTTCCTTAAGCGACTCAAGATCTGATACTGCGGAAATGTCGCTGACATTGTTTGAGGAAAAGTCGAGGTATTCGAGCGATTTCAGTGATTTCAGCGGCGATATGTCGGCTACCTTATTGCCCCAGAATGCCAGACTCTTGAGCGGGGTCAGCTTTGAGAGCGCGCTTATGTCCTTGATATCGTTCCAGCCAAGGCAGAGTTCTTCAAGCGACGCCGCGTCCGCGATAGTCTTAAGCGAGTCGTCTGTCAGGTTATTGCCTATCAGAGAGAGGCGTTTGAGACTTGCCGGAGCCTTGAAGTCGGAGAGATCGAGATCCTTCTGGAAGGCTACGACGAGCGTTTCGAGATAGGGCATCTCGGCGATATCCGAGAGGGACTTCACGTTTCCGTTTCGGTCAGTGGAGACATATCTGCCGCCGACATAGCAGCTTCCGTTCTCTATTCTGACGTCGGGAGTTTTGTTGACGGCGTAGTAGCTGTTGCCGAATATGTAAAGCGAGGTGATCTGCGCGAGGTCATCGTTGTTCACCGTGTCGCCGCGCGGATTGTCTCTAGACGGGATAATCACGTCGCGCTTTATGACGTCAAGAATTGCGTCGTCGTCAATTTTTACTGCCTCGTCGGATATGTCGATCTCATAGCCGAACTCGGCCGTGTCGCTGTAAAATCCGGAATTATTGCAGGCGACGGCTTTTATGTCGGTTCTGCCGTTTTTAAGGATGAGTTTTGACTTGTATTCACTGCCCTTTTCGGAATCCGAGCCGTCGAGCGTATAGAATATCCGGTTCGTTCCCTCGGCCGAGAGATTCACGACCTGACGCTCGGAATATTTTCCGGGCTTCAGATCAGCGGTTGGCGCGGCGGGATGCGAGATCTCCCAGAGTTCGTCAATCGCGTCGTTCTGTTTCGCGTTGTCCTTGCCGGACTCGATTACATCCTTGGCCTTGTCAAGCCTACCCTCGCTTATGTGGATCTCTGCGAGCTTCACGTAGGAATCTGGGTATTTCGGCTTGTCGTAAATGATCGCCGAGTATTCCTCGACGGCGTAATCGGTCTTTCCGACCGCGCGGTAGCATTCGGCTATTCCCATGCGCGCCTCGACGTTGCGCTTGTCGATTTGCAGGGTCTGACGATAGACCGCGATCGCCTGCTCATAGTCGGACTTCGACATATACCGATTGCCTTCCCTGAGAAGCGATTTTATCTCCTGATTCCGGTTGTAGGCCGTGACTCCGAGAATCGCCATCACGACGATCAGGATCACGATCGGAACGCAGATGACGAGAATCTTATGCTTTTTAATAAACTCCTTCAAGCTTTTCTGCCTCCCCGCTTATTTGAGTCGCCGTTTTCGATCTCGCGTATCAGTCTTTTGCGCTTTTTCGCGAAGACCGGAATGAGAATAAGTATCATCACAAGGCAGACAAGGCAGACCGCCATCCCGCCGTAGAAATAGAAGTCGCTTATACTGATATCCATGCCAATTCCCCTTTCTCAGGACATCCAGCCCTTTTCGACGGCCTCGGCGTAGGACATATCAAGATAGTCCATTTCCATATCCGAGCCGTTTTCGGTCGATTCCTGATACATTTTTTTACACTTGTCGTAATATTCCCCAAAGAGCTTATATGATCTCGACTCGTTCGGGAGCGTTAACTGGCGGTCGAGTTCGAGGAAGGCCAGACGCTTGTAGACGAGATAGCTCTGATAGATATCGGCGGTTTTCAGAAGAACCTCGCCCGCCTTTTCGTATTCACCCAGCCGCTGGAGACTTATCGCGAGGTCGAGCCGTTCGGTCAGCGTTGAGAATCCCGAGTCGATTATCTTTTCAAAGAGTCCGACGGCTCTGACGATGTAGGCTTCGCTCTCCGACCCGCTCTCCTCGGCCGCGTCAACGCAGATCTGAGCCTGTCTCTCGCATAGCTGTGCGAATCCGATACTCTTTTCGGGGATAGTCTTCGCGACGACATCAAGCGCGTCGAGTCTTTCTGACGGCGTCCGGTTATCCTCGCCGTAGACCGTGTCGAGCCTGAGAGCCGCGCGGACCTTCACTGTGTCGCTTGATGAAGCCGCAAGGCATTCGACAAGGCTTTCGATCGCCTTATCGCTGTCACCCTCAGACGCGGCGAGTTCGCCTTCGAGGAGGAGCAGACTCTCGTCGCCGATTCCCCTAGCGCGCGCCTGATAAAGGCATCTTGAGGCTTCTGAGACTCTTCCGGCTCTGGCCAGCGCGATTCCGTAGTCGCGGATTGTCGCGGGGCGGGTGCTGTCGTACATGAGCGATGTTCCAAGGTTTACAATCGCGTCGTCAAGCTCGCCGAGTTCGAGATAGCAGCTTCCCGAAATGTAATACGCGTCGGCCATTCTGACGTTTGACGGCTCAAACGGAAGCTCCGAGAGACTGTTAATAAGCGCGGCCGCCTTTTCGTACTCACCGGAATTATAGAGAGCGTAGCTCTCGGTTATCTTTCCGGCGGCGTATTCGTCGAGCTTCATCAGTCCGCCGCGCCATGTCATCACCGCGCCGACTCCGATTCCGGCGGTCAGTGCGAGAACCAGAAGATCCTGAGCGAGCCGTGTGCGCCTGAAGGACTTCGTCGACGACGCGATCTTTCCGAGAGCTTCTCTGAACTTTTCGGAGGTCTGATATCTCTTTGCCGGATCCTGTTCGAGTCCTTTCATCAAAATCCGCGCGAACGCGTCGTTGACTCCGGGACAGAGCTTCGCGACGTCCACCGAGGGCTTTGTGCAGGGACTCGGGCATTTTCCGGTCAGAAGATGATACATCGTCGCGCAGATGCTGTAGATATCGGTGTATTCGCCGATCTTCACGTTCTTGCCGTACTTTTTGATCATCGCTTCGGTGTCGGGTGACATACCGCGGCGCGGAGGATTTTTCGGGGAAACGCGGATCTCCTGTACGCGCGGACGGGCTTTCGGCGTCGCCGTGGCTTCGCCGAGCGTGGTCGCTTCGCTGTCAGAGAAGCTTGTTCCGAGCGTCGTGGCCTCACTGTCCGCGAAATCTGTGCCAAGTGTCGTCGCTTCGCTGTCGGAGAAGCTTGTTCCGAGCGTCGTGGCCTCGCTGTCCGCGGAATCTGAGCCGAGCGTCGTCGCCTCGGCGTCGGAGAAGTTGGTTCCGAGCGTCGTCACTTCACCGCCGGGAGCGGATTTGTCGCTTGCCCGGGGCGGCACACTGTCGGTTTTTGCCGGACGGGCTGACGGCGAGTGATTCTGATTGAACAGCTCGTAGAGAATCAGCTGTTCGACCGGGGCGTATCCCGCCGTGTAGCCGATCGTCTCGTCAAATCCGCTCTCCTGAAGCACCGAGATGTTGAAGTCGATGAGACAGATGTCGCGCTCGTTTGGTCTCTCTTTGTTGCGGCAGGTCAGCATTATGTTTGCCGGCTTTATGTCGCTGTGGATTATGTGAAGCTCGGACGAGTGGAGATACGACACGACGTCGGCAAGCTCGCGCGTCAGCTTTATGACCTCGGCCTCGCTGAATTTCTCGCCCGCGTCGAGAAGCTCCTTGAGCGAATGCCCCTCGATATACTCCATCACGGTGTAAACTTCGTCGCCGAACGACCAGAAGTCATAGATCTGCGGAAGATATGAGTGCGAAAGCGAGGTCAGGATCTTCATCTCGCGGTCCCTTTTTATCACGTCAAGACTCCTTGCGCGGATCTTTTTGAGTATGACCTTGCGCTGTAGTCTCTCGTGATAGGCCGAGTAGATCACTCCGCCGCCTCCGGAGGTGTTTATCTCCTTTATGTCGCTGTAGCTTTTTGAGAGTTCCTTCCAGAATTCATCTTTTGTTTTGTAGAGCGTATTTGTCATGGATTCCGCCTTATCATCCGAAAATGCCGAAAATACGCCGGTCGCGGCTCTTCGGCTTTGTGTCCCTGAAAATTATTCCGAGCGAAATATTGTCGGTTTCGCCGCGGTTAATCATCTGTAGTGCCGACTCTTCGCATAGCTTTCCGGCGTCGCCTCCGCTTACCACGCCGGAGTAGAGATACACCGCGTCGTCATATGTGAAATTATGGTAATATCCGTCGGTGCAGAAGATAACCATTTCATCGTCATCAAGCGTCACTTTTCCGATGCCGCGGCCGAGATTTTCGCGCTTTCCGAAGAAATCGGTCAGATAATTCTTTATCCGTCCGTCATACATTTCGGCGCGGGTATCGTCGACGGTCAGCTGACGGAGGCCTTTGCCGGGGGAGAAGAGATATATCCGGCTGTCGCCGACGTTTATGAATCCGCAGCTTTCGCCTATCGTGAGGATCCCGGAAAAGGTCGTTCCGGTGCGGATCGAGTTCTCCCTCGCGTAGACGAAGAGCCGTTCGTTCCAGCTCTCGGCGGCGTCGAGAAAATGCAGAAAGATTGTGTCGGCGTCGGCTTTTCCGGGATCGACCCAGCCACAGAGGTAGTGAAACCACCCGCGCGCGAGGTCGGTTATGAGTCCCGACGCCTCCTCGCTCCTCTCAAGCCCGCCGATTCCGTCGCAGCAGATTCCGAGTGCCATATCGCCGTCCGGATTGGCGAGCGAGAGGATTGCGTCCTGATTTGTCATCCGGAAGCCGCCGCGGTCGGTGAAAGCCGCCGGAATTATCCGGGAATGTCTCATTTTCAGAGAATATCCGATCCGCCCGCCAGAACCACGCGATAGCGGATTTTACGGTCCTCGACAAAGACGAGTGTCATTCCGTCGCGGAGCTCATATTCGAGATTCGGAGTGAGACGCTGACCGTCAATAAGGGTTCCGTACTGCGAACCAAGATCGCAGATAGTGTATCCGCCGTCCTTTTTGCGGGTTATGCGGGCGTGTCTGCGTCCGACGCCCTTGCAGTTATCGGGAAACTCGATATCGGGCTTCGACTCGGAATTGCGGCGGCCGATTATCGCGGATCCGGATTTGAAGTCGAGCGGAATCAGCTCTGGTGCGCCCTCAAATCTGGAGTCGATCAGCTGAAGCTCGTCGCGCGCCTCGAATCCGCCGATGTTCGTCTCCTCGGACGCGCCGTATCCGGTGTCGACCTCGATCGGGCGCGGCGGATCCTGAGTCTGCTTCAGCGGTTTGACTCTCTCCTCGGCCGACGACGGGGCTTTCGCGGTCGGCTTTGACTGCTTAAAGAGTCCGGACTTTGCTTCCTGCGCCTTTTTTTCGGGCTTCTTCACATTTTCCTTTCCGCCAAAAAGCGCGTCGAGATCGTCTGACTTGACTCCATCGGATTTCACCTCGTCTGACTGTATCATGTCGGCAAATGGATCGTTTCTCCTTCTGTTAATCAGAAAATCGAAGAATCCGGATCTCTGATTCGTTTCCCTTTCGTGCGCGGGTCTCTCGGGACGCTTTTCGGTTTTTTCGGTGTCTTTCTTTGTCACGGCCGGAGTCTGCGGCTTTTCGGCCGGCTTTGGCTGTTCGGGAGCCGGCGTGGGCTTTACGGGCTGACGCGGAGTTTCGGTCGTCTGAGTCGGTCTCTGAACCGCCGGAGTGGGATTTTCGAATTCGCGCTTTATAAGCTCGTTCAGTCCGTCCAGCGAAAATTCCGATGTGAGATAGCGCATTATGCGGGTCTGGAAAACGGCGTCGTCGCTTATGTCGATCTTTATAAGCGTCCTTCGAAAAAATTCGAGTATCTCGTCATCCCCGCTTTCAAAATCGGCGTAGGGAATATAAATGAAGAGATATGAACCCGAGATCCGGTCGCGGATTATGAAACGCGGGTCGATTATGAGATTGTGATAGTCAAGGAACCATTCGCGGCAGGTCTGGAAGGGCGTCAGAAGCGAAGCCGCGAGCTTCAGATATTCGCTCTTTGAGAGGCTTTTGCCCTGTAGTCCACTGTTTATCGCCTCTCCGACCGTGAGCTGATAACTCAGCGTCACCAGATCGTTCATTATACTCGGCTGTACGGGCATGAGGAATGGCGGGCGGTCTTCGAGCATCACATTCAGCGCGATTCGGTCGATCTTGCCCTCATCCGGGCATTTGACGCGGAGATAATCCGCTCTTGCCGAGTTGACGATCGAAACATTTGAGTCTTGCAGGATATTCATTTGTTTTTTCTCCTTTATTCCGAATAGAGTTCAAGTTCGAGTATCGCGGTCTTGCCGTTGTATCCGGCAATCGCCATGCCGTTCTTAAAGGGGGCCGTCCAGTCGAATTTCGCCTCGATCACAACATCCCCGGCGCGGTTTATATAGCCCCATTTTCCGTTCTCGTCGACTCTGACGGCGGCGAGATTGTCTGAGAACGACTCGGCACTGTGGAATTTATAATCGATCACAAGCTCTCCGTCGGTGTTTATGAAGCCCCACTTTCCGTTCTCGCCGAGTACCGCGATATATCCGTCGCTCTCGGGAGCCGCGGCGCAGTCGAAGCTCTTTTCGGTGATATGCGCTCCGGTTTCGTCGACAAGATACCATCTGCCCGATTCCTTTACCGCCGCTACCGGGGAAGTGACCGATTTTCCGTCCTTTGTGACCGTCATATAAACGAACGCGTTGCATTCCGAGTTCTGCGCGACGTCCTCAAATTTCGGTCCGGTGAGATCGGTTCCCGAAGGATCGAGAAACGCCCATTTTTCGCCCGACTGCACGGCCCAGTTGCCAACGCCGCCGACAATTATCCGGTCGAATTTCAGATCCTCTGCCACGGGATTGAAATCAATGTCGTAGAATCCGTATTTTTCGTCCTTTTGCGCGATTATGTAGTTGTCCGTGAGATCCGACACGGCCTCGACCCCGGTCTCGTCGATCGAGTATTTCACGCCGTCGGTGTTTATCGCGTAATATTTTCCGTCGTTCTTCACCACCGCGACGCCGTTATTATTGAAGCGCGTGACCGAGTCATAGGTCGACTTGAAGAGATCGTACCCGCTCGGTGAGATATAACAATATTTTGTGCCGTTTCTCGCGGGGAGGATCGACTGGTTGGCGCACGTGATTATCGCGTCAAAATCCGTGACCCGCATATTGTAGCTGTAGCGGAAGGTTTCATAGTACTCGCGGATCTTTTCGGCCTCCTCGCCGTCAAGGTAGTCGTAGGCGTCGATGAGAAGCGTTTCGGCTTCCTTGAAGTCGTCATACGAGACGAGAATTTCCGCGGCTTTCAGGCAGGTGTCGGCGTTGGCCTTCTTCTTTGAGACGCGGTTTTCGACAAGCGAGACGAAGCTGTCTTCGTCGCCGGAACTAAGATAGCAGTCGAGTAGCCTGTCATAGATCGCGTCGTTCTGATCAGTGCTGTAGGAAAGAGCCTTTGAATAGAGCGGAATCGCGCGGACATAAAGCTCTTTTCCGGCGAAAGCGTCGGCCTTTTCTACAAGTTCAGCTTGCAGCGCGGCCTGTTCCTCGGATTTGTCCGAGCCGAGCACCACCATCCACGCGGCTATAAGCGCGGCCAGAATCAGTACGATGAGGAGGAGTTGTTTTGATTTCATTGGACTATCCCTTTCGCAAAAATTGTTTACGCGGTGAATACAAGCGTCGCGAGAGTTCCGATAAAGAGGAAGGGAACAAGCGGAACGCCGTCCTTTACGGTGATCTTCTTCCGCGCCAGCTTAATGAGCGAGTAAGCGAGGCAGAGAAGCATTCCGACGACAAGCGCGGAGACGACCCGCGCGCCGCCAAGATAAAGCCCCATCACGAACGAGAGCTTTACGTCTCCGCCGCCGAGCTGGTGACGCGAGATCAGGTAGCAGAGCAGGAAGACGACGCCACAGAACAAAGCTCCCGCGAGCGACGTGAATATGATTCTGAGTCCCGCCTCAATATCGGCGATCACCGCGGTACCCGCGACCGCGAAAAAGCAGATAAGTGCCACGAAGAGTATCCGGTTCGGAACGATATGCTTTTCGATGTCAATGAATGCGAGAAGCGTCATGAAGACGACGAGCAGAATGTCAAGAAGCTGTGCGGCGGCAGATTTTTCGTGAAGAAACGCCGCAATTCCGCATAAAATCCCCGAGACGACCGACATAGCGATCATTTTCCGCGTCAGCCATTCCTCGACAAAGCTTGTCTTTTTCGCTGCCGCGAAGGCGAGCAGGCATCCGACAGCGCAGATCGCGCCGACGAGAAGCGAGGAGATAATGAGTCTCATTTTCCGCCCACCCCGACCTTGAGTCCGTCGCCGTCAACCCATCCGCAGACCGAGACGCGCTGAACGACGTGTACGAGTCTTGACGGGAAGACAAAGTCAATGAAGCTGAAATCGACGTCGTACTCGACGACTATGTCGACAATCCGCTTGCCCGAATCGTCGCAGAAGACGCTCGACCCGCCGAAATCGAGTCCTGAATATCCGCCGACGACTCCGAAGCTTTTCAGATAATCGTCCGCGCCGCGGTCGAAGAATTTCAGATATTTTTCGGAGAGCGCGCCAGCGGCCGTGCTTCCAACCAGCTTTTTAAGCTCATAATCGAGTCCCGAGACGCCGATAAAGACCATTCCGGTCACGAAGGATTTCGGATCCTTGAAAAGCCCCGCGATCATCGAGGCCGATTCCTTTCCCGAGCTTACCGTCGAGGAAGCGTTGTCCTTTATCTCACCGAGCTTATCGAGAGTCTCGCGCGAGACTGTGATATCGTCTCCCGATGAAACGACGCCGTTTATGCTGTCAAGCGTCCGGTTCAGCTTGTTTATCGTGTCGACGACCTGATAGGCGGTATCGTCGATCGGCTTTGTGTACTTCTCTCCGTCCTTTTCCACCTGATCTTCGGCGTCCTTGAGCGAAAACGCGCTGTAGACGTAGGAATACGACGCGATCTCGTGCGCTGCCGAGTTTATCGCGAACTGAACGCGGTTGTGGAGAATGAAGATGTTTGTCAGAAAAACTATCCCGAGGCAGACCATTATGAAGGCCGTGAAGCCGATGACCGCCTCGACGACCATCATTCCGGACTCGCTGTCTGGATTCCGTTTCATTTTCATTAAGTCCTCCGTCAGTAGCTTCTGGAAACGTGGAAGACGTATTCGTTCTTCTCATATTTCCCGAGATCATCGTAATCGTTTTCGTCAAGGAATAATTTTGCCATGTCCTTCGGCATTATCGCGAAGTCGAGCTGAACCGAAGCAGTCGCCTTAACAGCGGTCACGGCGTCCTTAAGCGCGAATTCAAGATTTGTCAGAACTCCGCTTTCGCTGATTTTCTGCTTGACGGTGTTGACATTGAGTTCGATGAGATTTCCCGTCCGCGTGGCGATCGTGTCGCCGGGCGTCAGGAAGACGATCAGCACCATGAGATACTGCTCGTAATCGAGTTTGAACTTCTTCTTTTCGCCGGATGATGAGGACGAGGAATTGTCCTCGCCGATCAGATCCTTTATCGAATCGAACGCCGTGAGATCGTCTACCGAGTCCTTTGTGACGCAGACCGCGTCGCCGTCCTTGAGCGCGTTCCAGTCGGCGGCCGACTCGACCGCGACGACCGCGAGTCTCAGCGCGGCCTCGACGACGATTCCTAGGAGCGGATTCACCGCGGACGCGGCTTTTCCGGCCGTGCGGATAGGCGTGTCTATCGCTTTTATCTGGTACGATGCGACGAAATTGCAGATCGCGCGGAAGGTCAGGATCTTGTTGCGCACCTCGGCGAGATTGTCGGCCGAGGATTTGTGTCCGCCGAAGATATATTCAAGCTCGGCTTTGTAGAGGTAATTGATCTCCTTTGACATTGTGTATCCGGTCAGCGACTCGGCGGCGGTCTTTGTCTGCTCCGACGAATCCGAGCCTGAACCCGACGAGCCGGACGAACCCGGAGACTTCTTTTCGACATTCGTCACACGGCTCGAAAACATCGAGAAATCATACGCGACGGTGTAGAAATTCAGCAGAGCCTTGTTCGCGCCGTCGCCGAGGCTGTCGGCGTCAAAGAGATCGGCGATCGTGTCGATGAGGCGGTTTATCGTGAGATTGTCCGCGATTCCGGAATCGGTTCCCATCGAGAAGGTCTCGGGAATGTCGCGCGCGTCGGTGCTTTCCTTGCCGCTGAGAGTTTCCTCGACCTCCGCGGTCTTGTCCTCGGCGGCCTTTTTCTTGCGGTTTGATTCCTTGGAATCATTGCTTGTCTCCTCAAAGAGGGTGGCGAGGTTGTCGTAGAGGTTTTTCGACCCGGTGTCGAATTTGAAGTTGTTGTAGCTTGAAGAATTTATGTTTCCGACCTGATTGTTCGTCTCCACGGTCTCGCCCTCAAGATATTTCGCGGCGCGCTGTCTCATGTCGCGGACGCAGTCCTCGGCGGTGTCCTTCGCCTCGCTGTTGAAGACATAGTTGAGGTGCGTGTTTCTCGCCGCGCTCTTGTTCGTGTTACGGAACTCGTCGAGAAGCCGGTAATAGGGATCCGCGCCTCTTTCGGTGTCGGGGATCGCCTTCTTTATCGTTTCGATATCCTCTGTGATTCCGTCCTTAAGGGTCTGAGAGACCGATTCGGAATTCAGTGTGCTTTCAAGCTCGTCGAGTTTGTCCTTGACCTTGCTGTAGGAGCTTTTGATCTGGTCGGCGGCCGCTTCGAGTCTTGAACCGTAGGTCTCGAAGTTGTCGAAGTTTATCGGTCCGGCCGCGATCGCGTCGGTCAGCGGAGTGTAGGCGTCAAGGAATTTGTGCTGGAGGACGTTTTTCCGGGCGTCGGGGTCGTTGTCGTATCTCTCCTTGATTTCAAGGAGTCGTTCCTCCTCCTCGGTGAGCGGCGGAATCTGATCGTCGCCGTTCGAGCCGCTCGGATTTTCAAGCTCGGCCTTGTGAAGCGCGGCCTGAAGAATCGCGTCGGAATTTTCGGTGTATTCTATATAGGTTTCAAGCGATTCCGATTCGCCGATCTCGCGTATCTTGTCGTACGCGGCGGCTCTCGCGTGATTTACGTTATTTATGTAATCGGGATATTCCGCGGCGTCTCTCGCGAGATAATAGAAGGCCTTGACGGCGTCAAAGAGATCGTTTATCTTCTTGTCAAGCTCGCGCTTGTCTTTGAGAGCCGCGGCGTTTCCGGCGATATTTTTGACCTCGTCCCACGCCTCAAGGATTCCCTCGCCCGCGCCGGACATGGCCTGAACTATCCGAAAACGCATGAAATCGCCGATCTGAGTGCTTAAAACGCGGTTGTTCGCGAGATTGGCGTTCTGTTCAGGCTCCCATTTGAGTTCGATTTCCGCGCCGCTGTAGGGCATGAAGCCGCTGTAGCTTGTCGTGCCGAAGGCCGCGCCGTGCTTCCATGTTATCGTGCTTTCGTTCGGGTTGAACGAGCTTTTTATGTAGCCGTCAAGCTCGTCTATGGCCTTTTTTCCCTCGGTGCTCTGCGAGACGGCGAAGAGTCCGTATAGTTCTTTGAGAATATTGTCATAGACCGTGAGAACTCCCTCGCCGTAGTTGTCGGCCGTCATTACCGCCTGATTCGACCAGAGCTTGAGTCTGGCGATATCGACAAAGAAGGCGTTCACGACGATCGTCGGCACGAGTATCAAGGTCACGAGTACCGTTATCGATCCGGCCGAACCGCTTTTGTTCCGGAAAAATCCGGGCGCGTGCTTTTCTTTTTTCATCCTGGGCATTATGTTTTCTCCCGTGATCAGTCAACGCCGAATCTGGCTTTGATCGAATTGTAGGTGTCGACAAGCTTTCCTGCGATGTCCGAGGCGATCTCGCCGACCTTTGTCTTTGAAACTATATCTATCGCGAAATCCGTGTTGCGGATGAAATCGTCTCCGTCGGTTATAACGACCTCGGCCGACGCGCTTATCGTGAAGCTGTCGCCGACCCCGGCGAGCGAAAGGCTCACCGCGGGCTTTACGGTCTGCGTCGCGGTCGCTTTTATCGTCTTGTAGATGACGAAATTCTGATTTTCAACATTTATGGTGACATTCTCCCCGGTGTCAAAGAACATATATCCGCACATCGAGCGGAAGAATTTTGTGAATCCGTCCCTTTTCATATTCATCGCGAAGAAGCGGTAGGGGAATTTCGCGGTCGGGTTTTCGTATTTACTTCCGACCGAGTCGATTTTTCCGTCGCTTTTCGTGTGAGTCACCTCGGACGTCGGGACTATGTAAGTGTCCGAGTCGGCGTTCTTGTAATAGATGAGCGCGTTTTCGAGATTCGCCTGAAGATTCGCCTTCTGGCATAAGAAAACGGAGGCATAGTACACGGCGACCACCATTATGATACAAACCGGAAGCAGTATAGTGGCTTCGATTACGGCAAGTCCGTTTTCATCCTTTATGAGTGATTTTTTTCGCATACCATGCTCCGTTTCTGATGACATTATATTACTGGTTGAGCTTGCCCTTGTCAACCTGATTTTCACTGCCGAAGATCTTGTCCATCATTCCGTTGAACCAGTTTGCGAGCTTGTCATAGAAGACCGCGACAAGCAGAACGACGATGAGAACGAGAAGGACCGCCGCAACGACTCCCGCGACGCCGCGCTCATCGTTCATGAGATTTTCATTTCTCTTTGCCCTGGCGTCTGCCTTAGCCGCTTCGATCTTCGTCACCGTACCGATGTACAGCTTTGTCATGAGATTGTTCATTTTGATTTCCTTTCGAGAAATATATTTACGGATAGCCGAGTGAGAGCGTTTTGCGTGAAAACGGCTCCGGGTCAGCGTTTCCTTACCATCGTCCGCGTCAGATATTGAAGCCACCCATGACAGGAACGATAATAATTATGATTATTCCGACGAACATTAAAATCGTCGGGATTAGAAGCTTGCCTGAGATCATCTCGCCCTTGCGTCTCGCGCTGTGCTTGTATTCAGACCAGCTCTCTCGGTTGAGTTCGGAGAGGACGCGGGCAATTTCGGCGTTTCCCATTGTCGCGTTCTGCATTATCGCGGTCGCGAGCTTTGTGGCGTAGGTGTTGTTGCAGCGTTTGATGAATTTTGTGTAGGCCTCGGCGGTCGGGACGTTGTTCGAGAGGTCGATTTTCACGCGCATCATCTCGTTGTATAGAGTGGTCGTGTCGCTTGACGCGGTGATGTTCCACGCGCTGTTCACTTCCATCCCTGAGATCGTGAGGAGAGTGAGCTTTGAGACGACGCGTGGGAAGTCGTGTTCGATCGAGTCGTTTCGCTGCTTTAACTTATAGTCGACGTCGGAATAGGGAATATATCCGACAAGCGCGATGATTGCGAGGATAACGGCCGCGAAGACGAAGGCTCTGGCTCCCATTCCGGTTCCGAGTCCGACGCTTATCGCGAGGAAGAAAAGCCCCGCGCCGAGGATGAGATTTCCGAAGAGATTCGCGATCACATAATATGTATGTCTCTGCGCGTCGTCAGTTTCCTTGAACTGACAGCATTTTCTGAAGGTCGCGGCGACGAATTCCGAGTCGTTGTCAAGTCCGAAAAGCGAGATGAGGCTGTATCCCGCGACGGCGGGGATGTCAAGAACGCTGACGCCCTTTTTCACGGCGGCGTTCTGCTTTTCAAGGGTCTTTATCTTCTTTTGGAGCTTAAGCGCGCGCTTTTTGAGACGCGGGTCGATCTCGCGCTTGAGCGTGGTGCGCTCGTTCATGCGCTTGACCTTTTCCATTATCAGATTCAGCTCAATGCGGGAGTTCTTGATGTTTTCGGTGTTGTCGGCGGCTATGCTGTTTTTCAGCAGAGTTCCGATTGAAGAATTCGCGGACGCCGTCAGGAAGACGAAGAACCCGAGTATCGCGGTGGACAGGATAAGGCTTATGATCATCATGATTATACTCCTTTTCCGCTCAGACGTCGATCTGGCTCGCGCGGACGGCTATGACGTAGGAGACGATGAAGATTATAAGCGCGATTGTCGAAGCGAGGTATCCCGACGGGCTGTAGAGCGAGGACATAAGCTCGCCGCCCATGAGCGACATACAGAGAACGATGACAATCGGCAGGATGAGCATCATAGTCGTCTCGGATTTCGCCGAGGTGATGGTCGTCTCGATCTCCTGCTCGATCTCGATCTTGTCGCCGATTATCTCGCTCGTGTCGGCGAGAACGCTTCCGATCCGGTCGTTTCTGCCCTCGATGACGTTGTAGATCGAGGCGAAGCTTCTTATATCCTCAAGGTCGCTTCGGTCGGCGAAGTCGTCAAAGAGCGTGCGGAGCTGAATTCCGCCGTTTTTGTAGCTTGTGAGGATGTTCTCAATCTCAACGACTATGTCGGCGTCGGGGCGGTAGGATATGCGGAGATCGTCAAGCGCAGATTCCATCGCCTTTATCTCGGTGTTTCCGGCTCTCGTGGCGACGCTCATCGACTCCAGAAATGTACGGAACTGGAGTCTCAGGTTCCGCTGGCGTTTTCTCACGGTCGAGGCGGCGAACATCTTTTCGAGGTATATTCCGAGAAGCGCGCCGATTACGACCGAGGGTAAGGGAAGATGATAGAATATGTAAACGACCGCCGACGCGGCGAGCGTGCCCGCGATATACGCCAGCGCGTGTTGAAGCAGCGTCATGTTGCACTTATAATAAAGCGTCATTTTATGACAATCCTTTCTTTGGCTTTATCGTGTCTGAGTCAGTCGAGATAACTTACGATTCCGGCCGCGATGAACTTGTCGGGATGCGCCATCGGGTTCCCGGTGCGCTTAAGCGTTCCGCGGACCTTTGCCGAGGTCGGATCCTCCTCCTCAAAGCGGAAGAGCGGATTCAGAATCACGCGTCCGTTTGGCGAGAGTTCCTTGACCTCGCTTATCGAGAGCGTCTTTCTAGTGCCGTCGCGAAGACGCGAGAGGTGGATTATGATGTCGACGGCCGACGCGATCTGCTGGCGGATCGCCTCGATCGGAAGTCCGGCCGCGCCCTGAAGCACCATCGTTTCAAGTCGGCTGATCATGTCCTCGGCGGTGTTCGCGTGTCCGGTCGAGATCGAGCCGTCGTGTCCGGTGTTCATCGCCTGAAGCATATCGAGAGCCTCTTCTCCGCGCACCTCGCCGACGATTATCCGGTCGGGACGCATACGGAGCGACGAACGTATAAGGTCGCGCATCGTTATCGCGCCGGCTCCGGTGGAGTTTCCGTTTCGGGTCTCCATTCTGACAAGGTTCGGCACGTGGCGGATCTGAAGCTCGGCCGAGTCCTCGATCGTGATGACGCGCTCGGTCGGCGGAATGAAGTTCGAGAGGGCGTTTAAGAAGGTCGTTTTACCCGATCCGGTTCCGCCGCTTATGAAGATGTTGTAGCGCGCCAGAACGAGTTTTTTGAGAAATTCCGCTGCCTCCGCGGTCAGCGAGCCGTAGCCGATCAGTCTTTCAACCGTCATTCCCTCCTCGGGGAAGCGGCGGATTGTCACGGCGGTTCCGTCAAGCGCGATGTTGTCAAGGACGATATTGACTCGCGAGCCGTCCTCAAGTCTCGTGTCGACTATCGGATTGCTCTCAGTGACCGGTCTTCCCATGTCGCGGGCGAATTTCATCACGATCTCGCGCAGATCGGTCTCGTCGCGGAAGGATTCGCGGATTCTTTCAAGGTGTCCGTTCCGCTCGACGAAGATGTTGTTGTAGCCGTTTATCATGACCTCGGTGATGCTCTTGTCGGCGATGATCTTTCCGAGGATTCCGAGTCCGCGTATCGCCTCGAAGACCGAGTCGACGAGCTGTCCGCGCGTGCGGAAGTTCAGCGAGGAGTAGTATCTTTTCATCTCCTCGTCGTCGGTGACGCTCGACATCTGACTGTTAAGAATCTCACCCGCGCGCTTTCGCAGGGCGTCCTCGCTGAGCTTTACGTAATCGGGATCCGACTCGATGACCTCGCGGATCTTCTTTACCGCCTCGGAATAAAGGTCGCGTTCCTTTTCCTGTCCCTTTTTCACGTCCATAATCTCACGCTTTCTGTCCGATCAGCTTAAACGCGAATCCCGACTCCTGATTTCCGAGCTTGTGCCTTATGAGCGAGGCCGGATCCGCGTTGTTTACCGGTCCTATGTATCCGACGATTCCGATACCGCTGTCCACGGGAGGGCTGCCGTTCGGATTGTAGAAGTTCACGAGGCGGCTCATCTTGAATCCGTAGCCGTCGGTGATGAAGCTCTGCGAATAGAAGGACGAGAGCTTTTCGCGGCTGACCGCGTCCTGCTTCTCGACGATCACGATCCGGTCGGAAAGCTCAAATACCGTCTTGATCTTTTCGTTCAGTCCGCTCTCGGTGTCGATGACGATATACTCAAACCCGCCGGACGTGCGGATGAGTCCGATCAGCTTTGAAAGCTCGTCCTTCTCGATCGCGTCATAGTCGTTCGGGCTGTCAAAGTGATTCATGTAGTAGAAGTTTTCCGAGAGATCGGCGGACTTGTCAAGAAGGCAGCTGCGCATGAAGACGCTGACCGAGTCGTCCTTCTCCCTGCCGCTCATGATGAGTTTTTCAAGAAGCGCGCTGAATCCGCCCGTGCCGCTTTGTGAAAGATAGAATCCGTCCGACGGATAGCTTTCGAGATTCATATAGAAGGTCGGATGACCCGAAAGCGCGAGCTTTGACGCGGCGATGAGAGCCATCGAGGTCTTTCCGCTGCCGCCGACCGGGGAATAGAACGAGATCACCGCGGCCGGAAGCCCGGAATTTCCGTTCACGCCGAAATGAAGCTTCTGCGCGCAGACCGAAAGCACCTTTGAGTAGATATTGCCGATCTTCTGGTACTTTCTCACCGTGTCGAACTTTGCGCAGGATTCCGGGATTGGGGTGTCGCCGGCAAGGATTATCACCGCGTTCAGTCTGTCAAGCGGGAGGCTTCTTGAATACATCGACGGGTCGAGCAAAAGCACGTCAAAGCGTCCGGCGTTTATCGCGTTTTCGAGCGCGTCGGCGTCGTCGTAGGCCGAGACGCTTAAGTCGTTGTACTCCATAAGCACCCCTGTGAGGCGCGAGACGTATTCGCTGTTAAAGTCGGCCACCGCTATTCTGATTATCGTTCCGATTATCATTCCGATCTTCCTTTCAGGATAATATCATTTCTTTCTGCCGAAAAAAATGGTCTTTTCAATATATTATATCACATATAAGTCAGCTTGTCAATACTTGTTGCCGAACCGTGAAAAAAATATGTGTCCGGGTTCACTTTACCTCCGGAAATGTTCATGATTCTCCGCCAGGTGAAAATTTTTTTGGCAAAAATCGCCGATACTCTGTACAAAACCGGAAATCTGTGATATAATGATATCATCATAAATTTTCCACGGAGGTAAAACTCATGCCAGAGATACTGAAATTCGAGGTCGGGGACATACTTGAGATGAAAAAGGCGCACCCCTGCGGCGGTGACAGCAATCGTTTCCGCGTCCTGAGAGTCGGGAGCGATGTCCGTGTCGTCTGCGAAAACTGCGGGCGCGACATGACCGTCCCGCGGATAAAGCTCGAAAAGAATATAAAACGCGTAATAAAAGCTGAGGAAAATTCCAGATGAATAACTATAACACAGAAAATCTGAGCGGCGCGGCTCTCAGTACCAATGCCGCTGAATCGCCCGCCGTGCAGTCCGCGCCGGGAATATCACGGTTTTCCGGAATCGCGGCGTTTTTCCGGCGCATCGACGCGCCTTTTGCCGGGATGCGGCATATGTGGCTCGCACTCATTCTCCCGATGGCGATCATGGCACTCATCTATATCGCGATGGAGGTCTGGCCGTTCGGAAAAAGCTCGGTACTCGTACTCGACCTCAACGGTCAGTATGTCTACTACTTCGAGGCTTTGCGCGACATTCTGCGCGGTGAGCAGGGGATACTCTACTCCTTTGAGCGCGCTCTTGGCGGCGAGTTTCTCGGAATCGTCGCGTACTATCTCGCAAGTCCCCTGTCGGTAATAGTCGCGCTTTTCCCCGAGGGACACATAACCGAGGCTCTTTACCTGATTCTCCTTCTCAAATGCGGACTTTCGGGAATGAATATGTGCGTGTATCTGCACAAATCCCATCCGACGCGCCCGGTGAACGAGGTCGTTTTCTCGCTTCTCTACGCGCTCTGCTCCTACGCCGTCGTCATGCAGCACAACACGATGTGGTTTGACTGCTTCTTACTTCTCCCGCTGATCTTCCTCGGCGTCGAGTCGCTTATAAAGTACGGAAAGTACAAGCTCTATGTGATAACCCTCGCCGTCGCGGTCTTTTCGAACTATTACATCGGCTACATGGTCTGCATCTCGGTCGCGGTTTACTTTTTCTTCTACTACTGTCTCTGTACCCCGTCGGAGCGGAATCCGCTCGGCGAGCGCGCGCATTTCGTGAAGACCTTCGGGCGGATGGTATTATTCTCGGCGATCGCGGTCGGAATCGCGTCGATTCTGATTTTCCCGGCCTACTATTCGCTGACCTTCGGAAAGAACACCTTCTCGACGCCGAATTTCAGCTTCTCGCAGAAGTTCGATTTTCTCGACCTCATTTCGAAGCTCTATCCCGCGTCGTATGACACGGTGCGCCCCGAGGGCTGGCCGTTTGTCTTCTCGGGGACGCTGACGACGATTCTTCTGCCGATATTCTTCATGACCGGAAAGATCACCCCGCGGCAGAAGCTCGCCTACGGACTTCTCGTCGGATTCTTCGTTTTCAGCTTCAATTCCAGCACGATCGACCTCGTCTGGCACGGCTTTCAGCGGCCGAACTGGCTCAATTACCGGTATTCGTTCATCTTCTGCTTCGTCATCGTTGTGATGGCCTATATGGTCTTTGAGTTCATACGCGAGATCGACCCGAGGATGTTCCTCTCGGTCGGCGCGGTGCTGGGACTTCTGATCTGCATAATCCAGAAGCTCGACTATGAGAACGCGCCCGATCTCATGTGCGTCTGGTTCTCAATCGCCGCGATCGCGGTCTATATGATTCTGCTCGCCGGATGTCATCACGAGTGGATTGACGGCGCGGTGACGACGATACTTCTGGTCGCGGTGCTTCTCGAACTCTTCTGCAACGGACTCGCCGAGACGATAAGCCTTGACAAGGACGTTCACTACAGCTCGCGCGCTTCGTACGTGAATTTCATGAACGTCTGGACTCCGGCGGCCGACTGGGTGAACGAAAACGACACCTCGTTCTACCGCGCCGAAAAGACCGAGCATCGCAAGACGAACGACAACTTCGCGCTGAATCTCCGCGGACTCTCGAACTCGACCTCGACGCTCAACGCCGCGCAGATAAAGTTCCTCGAGGAGATGGGCTATTCGTCAAAGTCGCACTGGTCGAAGTATCTCGGCGGCACTCCGGTCTCGGACAGCCTTCTCGGAATCAAATATCTTCTGAGCTACGCCTCGAACGAGCAGAACGACCTCTGGGGCGGGCCGGTATATACCGACGAGGAACACGAGACGGTCGTCTATAAGAACGATTACGCGCTTCCGCTCGGCTATATGGTCGGCGGCGGAATCATCGACTACGACATGGAAAAGCAGCTCTCGCCGATGGACCGCATGAACGATCTGCTGACGAGGATGACCGGAAGCGATGAGAAGCTGACCGTCTTCAAGTCCTACAAGAACGTCAAGCCGACGCTTGAAAACGTCGAACTCTCCTACGTCACCGGACACAAGAAGTACGCTAAGACGAACACCTCGCGCGCCGGAAAGCTGACCTTCACCTTCACTCCCGTGACCGACGGCGAGATCTTCGCCTACTTCCCGAGTGAATACAAGCGCGACGCGAAGCTCAAGGTCAACGGCTCCGACGTCTCGGAATACTTCACTAACGAAACCTGCCGCGTAGTCTCGCTCGGAAAGCATCCGGCGGGCGAGGAGATAATCGTGACGCTGAATCTCTCGGCCGACGATCTGTATCTTGCGAACTCGGTCGATTTCTTCTGGTACATCGACGAGGAGCTTTTCAAAGAGGTCATGCAGACTCTCGCTGAGAACGGATTTGAGATCGAAAGCTTCACCGATTCAAGCTTTGATGGAAAGATCACGGCGACCGAGGAAAAATCTATTTTCCTTCTGACTTTCCCGTACGACGCGGGCTGGCATATTTTAATTGACGGTGAGGAGGCCGAGAGCTTTGAGGTTCTCGGATGCCTTACCGGAATCGAGCTTGCGCCCGGCGAGCATACGGTTAAGATGTACTACTTCCCGTGGGCGGTGAAGTACGGACTGATAATCTCGGGGACGTCGCTCGCGGTCTTCATAATCGTTGTCGCGGCCGGGTTTGTGATCGGCAAACGCCGCCCGACCGTGAGATTCACCGCGGCCGGAGACGAAACTCCGGACGATCGCGCGGAAAATGATCTGCCCGCCGCCGAAAATCCCGAACCTCCCGAAACAACCGGCGGCGCGCCGGAATCCGGAGGGCAGAATGAAAATTAAGCTCGCGCTTTTACAGCTGCTTCCGACCGGAACGGCCGAAGGGAATCTCAGAAAGGGAATCGCGGCCTGCGAAAAGGCGGCTGGGATGGGCGCGGACATCGCGCTCTTTCCCGAGATGTGGAACGTCGGCTACGACATTCCGGATGATATCGGAAAGCTGAGGAAAATCGCGGCCGCGCGGGACAGTCGGTTCACAAGCGAGTTTTCGCTTCTCGCGAAGCGGCTCGGAATGGCGATCGCCGTGACGTATCTTGAAGAGTACGCGCCGCTTCCGAGGAACTCTGTGACGCTGTTCGATATTCACGGCCGAGGGGTCTTCACCTACGCCAAGGTTCACACCTGCGATTTCGGCGAGGAAAAGCGGCTGACTCCGGGCGATGAGTTCTTTGTCGGAGAGCTGGAGACCCGCGCGGGGATGATAAAAACCGGGGCGATGATCTGCTACGACCGTGAGTTCCCAGAGTCGGCGCGGATTCTGACGCTGATGGGCGCGGAGCTGATTCTCGTGCCGAACGCCTGCCCGATGGAGATAAACCGCCTCTCCCAGCTTCGCGGGCGCGCGTATGAGAATATGGTCTGCGTCGCGACCTGCAATTATCCGGACGGTCAGCCCGACTGCAACGGACACTCGTCGGTCTTTGACGGGATCGCCTATCTGCCGGGGCTTCCGGACTCGCGCGACACCTGCATTCTCGAAGCCGATGGGAGAGAGGGTATTTTCATGGCCGGACTCGACGTTGACACGCTCAGGCGTTACCGCGAGACCGAGGTTCATGGCAACGCCTACCGCCGCCCGGAGCTTTATGGAAAGCTTCTCGACAGGTCTGTGGAATATCCGTTTATACGATCCGACGCGCGAAGATAAAAGAGCCGTCGCGGGCATCGCCCGCGGCGGCGTTTTGTTTTCTATGGCCGGATCGCGTCTGTTCATGTGGGATCGGGAATGAGACTCTGGCGGATAACTTCCTCCTCGCGCGGGAAATGTCCGTTCGAGCCGTTGTAATCGGCTTTTACATAGACGTATTCTGTCATGAGCGTCCCGGTGTCGAGGATGAGATATCCCCACGCGCTCTTCTCGTCATAATGGTTGAAGTCCCAGAATATCCTTCCATTGGCGTCGGTGGAAGAGTAGCAGTTGTACGAGAATCCGCCGATGTCATAGAGCGGCTTTCCATACCTCATCGTAAGCGAGCGGACATGGGTGTGTCCCTGCGCAAGCGCGATTATCCGGTCGTCTTCCCTGATAAGCTCACGGAATTCGTCCGACTCCTTCTCAAAATCAAAATAGTGCGCGCAGATTATCGCTTTCCTGCCGGGATTCTGTCCGAGTGAGGCTTTAATGAAACCGACGTCCGATTTTGTGTAGGGCGAACCCGACGCGCCCGACGCGGTTCCGGCGAAGTTATCGAGCATAATGAAGAGTATTCCGCCTGAAATCAGAGCGAACCCGCGGTCGCGCCCGGTCATTTCGCGCCACTCGTCATTTGTGTGGCTGTCGTGGTTTCCGGGAATCATGTGAAGCGGTTTTCCGAGCGGTTTCAGATAATTTTCGATGAGTTTTCGCGTATAATTTTCCTTTCCGAACCTTTCGCGCCGCCACGGCGGGTCGTCGATCGAGAGATCGCCCAGGATGAAGACCTCGTCCGCGCCGCTTTGGGTTACGCGCTCGCAAAGGAGCCTCACGCGCTCGTCCTGAGTGTATCCGAGAACGTCCGAAACGGCGTATTCACCGCTTCCGACAAAGTCGGTGAGGTGTATGTCTGAGACGAAAAAGAGCTTTGACATGACAGTTTTGTTCCTTTCAGAAAAGTTGTGACACTGAAAAGCTTCAGATCTCACCTAGATTATATCACACTTTCACGCTCGGCGCAAGTAAAAACGCGAAAATAAATCAAAAAACACAAGTTTTTTCAAAAAAGTACTTGAACATTTTTTCAAAATGTGGTATACTGTTCTCATCAATATATGTAAAGGAGATCTCAGAATGGGACTTATCAAAGCAGCACTCGGCGCGGCAGGCGGCGTTCTCGCCGATCAGTGGAAGGAATTTTTCTACTGCGAAGCACTTGACAAGGATACTCTTGTCGCAAAGGGGCAGAAAAAGACCTCCCGCCGTTCCTCGAACACTCACGGCGAGGACAATATAATTTCTAATGGCTCAGGAATCGCCGTAGCTGACGGACAGGCGATGATCATCGTCGAACAGGGAAAGGTCGTTGAATTCTGCGCCGAACCCGGTGAGTTCACGTGGGACAGCTCGACCGAGCCGAGCATTTTCGCCGGCTCTCTCGGCGACTCGATAAAGCAGACCTTCGCTCAGATCGGAAAGCGTTTCACTTACGGCGGCGACACCGGAAAGGATCAGCGCGTCTATTACTTCAACACGAAGGAGATAATCGACAACCTCTTCGGCACGGCAACGCCGATCATGTTCCGCGTCGTCGACTCAAGAATCGGAATGGACGTCGACGTCAGCATCCGCTGCTCGGGTACATATTCCTACAAGATCGCGGATCCGATGCTCTTCTATACGAATGTCTGCGGAAATATCAGCAAGACCTATGAAAAGAGCGAGATCTCGTCGGTTCTTAAGCAGGAGTTCGTTTCCTCGCTCCAGCCCGCATTCGGAAAGCTTTCCGAGCTTGAACTCCGTCCGAACCAGATTCCGAACCACGCTCCCGAACTCGAGAGCGCGATGAACGAGGTTCTCACCGAAAAGTGGGGAGCTTTGCGCGGACTCAAGGTTGTCTCGGTAGCCATCGCAAATCTCTCGCTGCCCGAGGAAGATCAGGAGATGATCAAGCAGGCGCAGAAGAACGCGATGTACAAGGATCCCACGATGGCAGCCGCTACGCTCGTCGGCGCGCAGGCGGACGCGATGAAGGCCGCCGCCTCCAACACGAACGGTGCGATGGCCGGATTCATGGGAATGGGAATGGCTCAGAACGCCGGCGGCGTCAACGCCCAGACCCTCTTTACAATGGGTCAGCAGCAGGCACAGCAGAATCAGCAGGCACAGGCGCAGACCGCTCCCGCTGGTTCTTGGAAATGCTCGTGCGGCGCGACAGCTACCGGAAAGTTCTGCCCGGAATGCGGTGAGAAGAAGCCAGAGGAGGGCTGGAAATGCTCGTGCGGCGCGGTGAACAAGGGGAAGTTCTGCTCCGAGTGCGGCGCGAAGAAGCCTAAGGGTGCGAAGCTCTACAAGTGCGATAAGTGCGGCTGGGAACCTGCCGATCCGGCGCATCCCCCGAAGTTCTGTCCTGAGTGCGGAGATATCTTCGACGATAACGACGTAAAGTAATGGCTGAGCTTTTACAATACAAATGCCCCTGCTGCGGAGGCAAGATCGAGTTTGACAGTACGGCGCAGAAGATGAAATGCCCATACTGCGACACTGAGTTTGACCTCGAAACCCTCCGCGGCTACGACGATATTCTGGCGGAGCAGAAGCCCGACGACCTCTCGGCGGTCGACGATCACGAGTCCGAGTGGAGCGACGAAGAGAAGAATAATCTCAAGGTATACCTCTGCAAATCCTGCGGAGGCGAGATCGTCGCTGACGACACGACGGCCGCGACGCATTGCCCTTACTGCGGCAATCCAATAGTAATGACCGGACAGCTCTCGGGAGATCTGCGCCCCGATCTCGTCATCCCCTTCAAGCTCGACAAAAAGGCGGCCAAGGCCGCCTTTGAGAAGCATATGACCGGAAAGCGGCTCCTACCAAAGGTCTTCACGAGTCAGAATCACATCGACGAGATCAAGGGAATCTACGTCCCCTTCTGGCTCTACGACGCGACGGCCGACGCGGACATTCGTTACCGCGCGACGAAGATCAGAAGCTGGAGCGACAGCGACTACAATTACACCGAGACGAAGCATTATTCGGTCGTCCGCGGCGGAAATCTTTCGTTCGCCGACGTCCCGGCCGACGGTTCGTCGAAGATGCCGGACGATCTGATGGAGTCGATCGAGCCGTTCAATCTCGCCGACGCGGTTGACTTCCAGACCGCCTACCTTTCGGGCTACCTTGCCGACCGCTATGACGTCGACAGCGAGGAGCGCAGGAAAAGAGCGAGCGAGCGCATGAAAAAGAGCACCGAAAACGCGTTCAGATCGACGCTTTCGGACTATTCCTCGGTCTCGGTCGAAAACAGCAGCGTCAGAGTTGACAGCGGAAAGGCGAAATACGCGCTCTTCCCGGTCTGGATTCTGAACACGACATGGAAGGATCAGAAGTTCGTTTTCGCGATGAACGGTCAGACCGGAAAATTCGTCGGAAATCTCCCCTGCGACAACGGTGCGTATTTTAAGTGGCTTATCGGACTTGCGGCCGGATGCTCGGTGGGATTGTATCTCCTCATGTGGCTTGTGAAGTATCTCGGGATGGTGATGTGAAATGAAAAGATTATTCTCATTCGTCATCGTTCTGATGATTCTCATGACGCCGATCTTCGCGTCAAGCGCGATTCCCGAGGAGCGTCAGCTCCCGCTTCTTGTCGACGACGCGAAGCTTCTCTCGGATTCCGAGTACGACACGCTTCTCTCAAAGCTCACTGAGATCAGCGAGCGGAACAAATGCGAGGTCGCGGTCGTCACGGTGACGTCGACAAACGGAAACGACATCGGTCAGTACGCGGCCGATATCTACGATTACTACGGCTACGGTTACGGTGAGAACGATGACGGAATTCTTCTGCTTCTCGACATGGGAAGCCGCAAGTGGTTCATCGTCACCTACGGCTACGGAATCACGGTCATGACCGACAGCCGGATTGACTCGGTCGGCGAGGAGATTGTTCCGTATCTCTCGGACGGCGAATATTCCGACGCGTTTACTACCTACGCCGAGTACTGCGATCTCTATATCGAGATGACCCGCGAAAGCTCGTCGGACGGGGCGGACGGTTATACGGTAAATCCGCTCTATCTGCGCCCGCCTGTTTACGTGGCGGTGGTCCCGGGAATCATAATCGCGCTCATCGCGACCGGAATCATGCGCGGAAAGCTTAAATCCGTGGCGTCGAAGAGTTCGGCGGCCGATTACACGGTGAAAAACAGTCTTAAGCTGACAAATCAGGTCGATATGTTCCTTTACACGTCGATGAGCAAGTCCGCGCGTCCGAAGGACACCGACCGTTCGAGCGGAGGCGGCGGAGGCGGCTCCTCAACCTTCACCTCGTCGTCGGGACGCTCTCACGGTGGAGGCGGAGGATCATTCTGACATTTTCGGATCTGTGTGCCATATCGGCGCGCGGATCCGTTTTTTTTCGCGGATTTCACACGGAAGGTATTGACAAAAGGCGAGATTTATGGTATACTTGTATTGGGGACGGCACCCATCACAAAAAACAGAAAATTCGCGAAAGGGGAAGACACCCATTGAAAGAAAACATGATTCGCGTCACAGATACTGAGGGAAACGAACTCTCGCCGACCTATAAAAGGCGCGCGAGGGGACTTGTCAAGGCCGGACGGGCGATATGGACAGGTCCTGAAGAATCTGAGATCTGCCTTTCCGACCCGCCGGAAAATATACCGGAGGATAATAAAATGGATAACGCACAGACCGCGGAAAACCGCGTGACCGAGCTTACGGTCGAAGATTACAAGGCACTTCACGAAAACCGCGTCACACCCGAGCTGATTTTAGAGCGCATGGAGCAGGTCAGACTCGACTGCCAGCACATCTACGAGGCACTTGAGATGATGCGGGATTTCAAGATAAACGAGAGTCCTAACGGAGGGATTGGCGACGCTGAACGCGCCAAGGCTATCACCGCGATAGTTAGATGCCGCGAGACGACGCTCCAGAAGGAGCTTGATCTTTTAGGAAAGATGTACGACGATCTTATGCGGGACAGACGACCGAACGAATAATCCGGAAATGACAAAGGCGGACGCGATACGCGTCCGCCGATTTTTTATTTTTCCGCCAAGGTGATTTCAGGATTTACGTACCAGCGCAACCACGCGTACCCCCAAAAAGAATCCGCCCACCGCGTCTCAGCGGTGGGCGGGGTCATCTCAGGCATCTCATCTCCGGCAGCAATCGGGCAGGGATTCCGACCACGGAAGTAAGTCGTCTGTGAATTCAAGATTCGTATCATCCATATGCTCAGGGATCTTCTCAAGCAGATATTTCAGATACTCGTAAATTTTCAGATTATTGGCTTTCGCTGTCTCAACAAGACTGTAAATAACAGCACTGGCTTCGGCTCCGTGAACAGTGTCAATGATGTGCCAGTTGGCTCTGCCGATCGTAAAAGGACGTATCGCGCGCTCGGTCGCGGAGTTGTCTATCGGCACCATACCGTTTTCAAGAAACGTCTTTAACTGTCTCTCATGGTTTATGCTGTACGAAAGCCCGTCCCTCGTCTTCTCACTCAGTATGGTTAAAGGATTCTGCGCCTTTACCCACGCGAAATAAGCCTCCACAAGAGGTAATACCTTCTCCTGGCGGTTAATTATATCGGTCTTCAGGACTTGGGAGCACCTTAGCCTTCTTATCTTCATTGCAGATCTTTCCGATCTGTAAGAGTGCTTTATGGGCGACCGAAGTCTTCAGATGCTTCTTCTTTGAAAAGCACGACAGGTCTCTCCTTCTGAAGCTCTGATGTGCGGTAAACGAACATACTGGATTTCGTATTACCCGGACGTCCGTC
>CAKSVM010000023.1 GCA_934503195.1 uncultured Eubacteriales bacterium | reverse complement strand
GTGACGTATGACGGAAAAGACGCAAGCAGATGCGTGCTTAAGGCGTCAGCCGCGAATTGTGCGGTATTGCCTTAAATATCACCGCGTCAATGTCGGTTCAGGCCTTTTTGTAAACCTCAATCACAGGCGACGCGAGAATTCCCTCGTCTCTCAGGTTGTACTCATAGCACCATTTGTCGCCGGTCGTGCGCCAGATTCCGGGGCCAACCCAGCCGTCGCCCTTGACCGTGTTGTGGAGCGCGCCGAACGCGTTGAATCTCGTTCCGTAGAACTCATAGGTTATCGTGTGTCTGCCCGCGCCGACAAGGCCGAGATCGAGTCTGTAAGGCATATAGGCGATGACTCCCATATCCTTTCCGTCAAGGTAAACCTTAACAAGCGCGCCGCGATACTCGCTGACACGCACCTTGAGATAGGCCGCCTCGTCAAGCTCAAACTCCGATTTATAGCTGATGTTTCCGGTGTAGAACGGGAATCCCTGATTTGTGACCGTCGAGAAACCGAGCTTTTCCGGAATCGCCGTCAGAGTCTTCTCACAGCCCGCGACCTTCACTCCAAAGCCGCCGAGGAGATAGCACCACTCGACCTTCGTCCGGATTCCGATCGGAGTTCTTATGAGAAGGAGATTCTTTCCGGGCTTTGCCTCTGGAAGCTCGAAGAGTCCGATCGACTCGTCGACGAAATAGCCGTCGATATGCTTTCCGTGTTCGCCGTTGAGAATAACCTCGCAGAGTTCCGCGTTCTCGATAGCGAGCTTGAGCGCGCAGGAGATTTCGGAATCGAACTCATACGAGAGATCTACCGTGTGAGTAAGCTTTTCCGGCGGCTCAACCCATGGCTGCGCGCCGTTGTAAGCCGGGAGTCCGGCTTCCTTCGCCGCCATGTTGTTGACTCTCAGAAGCTCATCCGACTCATGCCACGGCCTCTTTGCCGCGTCCTCGGTGAGCGATTCAGAATCGACTCTCCACATTGCCTGATCTATAAGCACCGTGTTCTCCTCGGAAAGCTCATAGCCGACGTTGTGACGGTTCCGGATTTCACGCACCTTATCGAATTTCTCATCCCCGCCGAGCGGCTGGACTCCCTTATACTCACCGAGCTTCAGAAGCAGACTGTCGTGAGCGTAGAAGGGATGATCGATCGTGGTGTATCCGTTCTTCACGGTATAGCGGATCGGGATAATCTCACCTGAGATCGTGTCCCAGATCACCGGAGTGAACTCGCCCTTTATCTTGATTCTGAGTCTTTCGGGATCGTTATATCTCGAACGGTTTCCTCTCGTGTCTGGCGTACGTCCGTTGGCGATGAAGAGCCATCTTCCGTCGGTATCCTCGCGATAATTGTAGAGATAATGATTCGTGAGATTACCCGAACCGTCGCGGATCTCAACCTCACGGAAGTCTTCGAGCGCGGATATCAGCTCGTCGCGCGAGAATCCGATGCGCACACAGTCCGAAAGCACTTCTTCGGGTTCGGAAGACATAACGGCGTCGACATACTTCGGGAAGCTTCCCATGACAATGATCGTTCCGCCGGCCGCCTTGAATTCGCGGAGCGCGTCAAGCGTGGTCTTACGGATCGTTTCGAGTCCGGGGACAACGACCGTCTTATAATTCATCTTTCCGATATGGAGCTTCGCGCCCTCGGTTCCCGAATACTGCTCGGGGAGAAGCCCCTCGCTTATGAAATCGAAATCGAGTCCGCCGAAGAGGAGCCAGTCGGTCGTGTTCTGGAAGTTCTGCTCAAGCTGGGATCTGATCTTTCCGGTGTTCTCAGAGGGTCCCCAGTGGAGCCAGTAGCTCTCGACCGGATGAATGACCGCGATATCGACGATCGGCTTTCCTCTGGTCAGCGCGGTGTTGAGTCTCGCGAAGTGATTCTCGACATACGGATATTCCTCATACCACGGGGACTGATAGAAAATCGACGCCGGGTAATCGCGCTTTGCCTCGCCCTTCATCGACATCCACGCGAGATGCGGTACGCGGACAGTGACTCCGAGAGCCGCCTGCCAGTCGCCGTGATGCTTATGTCCTCTGAAATCGAAATCCCAGTCGGTAACGCCGTAAAGCTCGGAGACCATTCCCTCGCGTCCGTACTGATGAACGGCCGACTGGCACTGCTTCGCGGTCGCGTAGTTGTGTCCGCCGCAGAGCATATCGATTCCGGGAATCTGGAATTTTCTGTAGGAACGCATAGCCTCGCCAAGGCACATCGTCTGGCTCTGGAGATTGTCCTCGGCCATCATGTGTCCGGTCATCGAAATGCCGTTCTTTTCGCACCAGTCGCCGCAGTTGTCGGCGAAAGCCTCGGTGAAGAGTTCGCAGACAAGGTCGTGATAGAGATAACGGATCCGCGAGATCCTGCCCTCGGGGAGATCCCAGAAAAGCTCGGGGAGATGCTCGTCAAGGCTGAGTCCGTAATGCTCGCTGAAAGTTTCGGGAAGCTTCGGCGTCCACGGAAGTCTGACGCTCTGGTCGCTTGTTGCGAAAGCGAAGGTTCCCTTTGAGCAGAACTGCGGCTCGTCGGTGAAGATCGCGGGAACCGACTTGTCAAATTCGCCGCCGACCGTCTCCTTGTAGCGTTCGTGAGTCGTTTCGATGAACTTATCTACAGCGGCCTTTGAGAGGGTGTCGATATAGGTCTGATTGTTGTACCATCCGGACTTTCCGGGAACCGAGCAGTAAGCGAACCATTTCTTCCCCTCGGCCTCGTCCTTCGGGTCTATGATCTTATAGGACACAAGCTCGCCGGACTCGTTCTGAACGACGTCATAGACATGGAAAAGATAGGATTCGCCGAGTTCGACGGCCTCTTCGCGGGATTTGAGACCAGCGGTGCGATCCTCGCGCGTGACCTCAAGGAATCTCTGACGGTACTTCGGAGTCTTTGTGACAAGACCGCCCGCCGCGCCCGAAGGCCAGCGATCCTCGTCATAGAGCCACGCGAGTGTGTCGGTAGCCTTTGCCTTGTTGACCGTGAAGCTTATCAGATTCATGAATTCCTCTGAAAGGTATGGAACGTCCATTCCGGTGCGCGAATGGATATGGTAGCCGCCAAAGCCCATCTTTTTCAGATAGTCGACCTGACGGTCGATGAGTTCGGGAGTGACCTTGCAGTTCCAAGCCCAGAAGGGTGCACCGCGGTATTCGGCGGTCGGGTCACGGAAAAGCTTCTCGTCAAGATGTTGTGATGAGTTCTTTTTGTAGAGCATAATAGCCTCCTTTTTTAGTTCACATGAATACTATAACATATAACCCATGATTTGTCAAGGGTTTTTGCGGATAATGACGGAAAACGGCAAATGAGGCCAAAATCGGTAAAATGCGCGGCGGGAGGATGAAGATTATAGTGCGGGAAACGAAAATATCCGCCGTACGCGTCGGTCTGCGTGGATTGACAGTAAATGCGCGTTTTCATGAGGATACGAATAAAGGTAACGGATCCGGGCGGCATGGGCTGATTTGATCATCACGGGCGCGTGGATTTGAACTTCAGGTAAAATCGCCCGGAGGGGCGCGAAGTGCGGCAAACGCCGCGCTTCGCGTGTTCCGGCGCGCCGCGGCGCGCCGGAACGGCTCGCGTCCGGGCGGCTTCGCCGCCCGGACGCGAGTGCAGGTTGCGCTTTCGCGCGCAATCGACCTCGCAGGCGAGGCCGACGCCGCTTCGCGCCGCCTGCGGCAGTCGATTCCACATTTTTCCGTCGGATGCGGTCGCCGCGAAGCGCAAAAGCGCGGCCTGCCGCTTTCGCGGCAGACCGCACCTTCTGCTAATAACCTCCGGAATAACGTACGTTTTCCCGCGAGTGGCAGACAGCGTTCCGATATTTCAAAGCCCGAGAAGCTTCAGAATCTCGGCCTCGGGTTTGTATCCGACCGATACCTCGGCAATGACACCGTCCTTCACGACAACCACGGTCGGAATGCTCTGAACAGCGAAAGCCGCCGCCAGATCAGGCTCGTCGTCGACATTAACCTTGCAGACCTTGACTTTGCCGTCGTATTCCTCAGCGATCGAGGCTATGATCGGAGCCAGCATCTTGCAGGGACCGCACCAGTCGGCGTAAAAGTCGATAAGCACCGGGATTCCGGATTCCTTGACTTCCTTTTCGAAATTATCTTTTGTGAGAATTATTTCTGACATTTGACTTCCTCCTTGACTCTTTTATCAATGATATTATATCACATCGCGGTGGAAGAATTCATGTCCGGAGGGGATATTTTCTGTAAATTATCGGTGCTTTTCAGCCGGATTTCTGTAAACCTCCACGCCACTGGCAAATACACGCTTTATCTCAATCCCGTCGCCGAACACCGCGAAATCAGCGTCAAGCCCGGAAGCTATCGCGCCCTTCGACAGCCCCATGATCCGCGCCGGAACGGATGACATCATCCTGACCGCGTTCACGATATCCACGCCGGCCTCTTCGGTCACAACCCGCACGAGCCGGTCGCTCGTCGCGATGCTCCCCGCGAACGCGCTGCGGTCGAGTAATTTACACACTCCATCCTCGATTATGAAATCGGTCGCCATCATCCGCCCGCGCTTTATGTCGGTTCCGGCGAGACTCAGCGAATCGGTCACGAGCGCGACTTTATCGTATCCCTTGATCTTCAGGATCATCCTTATGAGATCCGGAGGCAGATGCTTTCCGTCGGCTATGATCTCTACGTATATGTCGTCGCGCAGAAAGGCCGTCTCGATCACGCCGAGCCGACGGAATCCGTGATCCCGCGTCACCGTCGAGGTGCAGGAATAAAGATGCGTGATAAGCTTACAGCCGTTGTCGGCCGCGGTGTTCATTTCGTCGCCTACGGCGTTCGTGTGTCCCGCCGAGGCAACGATTCTATGCTCTGACAGAAACCTCGCGAAAGCTCCGTCGGGGTCATTCTCGGGCGCGTATGTCCAGCGCGCGATATCAGATCCGAACTCATAGACGAGCGGAAGATATTCCTCCGGATCGGGGTTTTTAATGAAATCCGGGCACTGCGCGCCGCACTGCGCCGCCGAGAGATATGGTCCCTCAAGATGCGCGCCGATGATATCCGCCTTCGATTTTTTTCCGCGTTTTGCTCCGGAAACCGATATCAGCGCGCTTTTCATAACGTCAAACGGTGCCGCGGAGATCGTCGGGCAGATCGAGGTCGTCCCGTGCGAAAGATGAAAATCCGCTCCCGCGATCACGTCATTGACGCTTCCCGAAAAGTCATGTCCCGCGCCGCCGTGCGTGTGAATGTCGATGAATCCCGGCGAGAGATAATCGTTTCCGACGTCGATGTATTCATCCGAGTCGGGTCTTCGTCCGCTCACGGAGAGAATCTTTCCGGCCTCAAAGGTCACAAACCCGTCTAGGATTCTGTCTGGAGTGATGATTCTGCGGCTCTTTATCGTGGTTTTCATAAGAGCTTCGAGCTGTCGGGATCGAGATAGAGCGTCGCGGCTCTGAGCGTTCGGAGAATCGTCGCCGGACAGTCCTCGTTTATTTCGCCCTCAAGCGTGCGCTTCACAGCCTTCGCCTTGGTCTTCGCCGGGACGACGCAGAACTGATACGAAGCCGCCGCCAGAGTCGGGCAGGTAAGAGTCACCGCTTCCTTCGGGACACTTTCAAGATCCGGGAAGCATCCGTCGTTCACCTGCTGATTACGGCAGACCTCATCGAGCTTAACCGTCTTGACCCTCACCGGATCCCTGAAATCGGCGACCCACGGGTCGTTAAAGGCGATGTGTCCGTTCTCGCCGATTCCCATCACGACGATATCGGTCGGATTTTCCGCGAGGAGCTTTGAATATCTCTCACACTCCGCCGCCGGATCGGCCGCGCGGTAGTCGATATAGTTCACCGATCTGAAATTCACGAGCCCGAAAATGTGGTCGCGGAGATATTTTCCGAAGCTCGCCCTCTCGTCGGGAAGACCGATGTACTCGTCCATGTGGAAGGCGTTTATCCGTGACCAGTCGATGTCATCATACTTCACGAGCGACGAAAGTGCTTCGTTCTGGCTCGGCGCGGCCGCGAAGATCATGTTGATCGTCTCCTTTTCCGCGAGAAGTTTGAGTATCGTGTCGCGGATATCCTTCGCGGCGGCCTTTCCCATCCCGTCGCGGCTGTCCATGATTTTCACGCTCAGATTATCAACCTTGTATTCCTTCATCCGATTATCTCCTTTATATCAGAAAGCGCGGTCAGAAAGGCCTCCTCGCGGCTTTCGAATTTATACGGGTTTTCAAATTTTCTGCCATTTTCCACAAGCGAGTTGAAGCCGTCAAAGGTCTCAAGATGCGGTTCGAGCGTCGCGATGACACCGCGATCCTTTGAAAAATCGCAAAGTATCTCAGAAATCCTCGCCTCGCCGCGCCCCGGCGGTACAATCGCCCCGGAATAGAGCGCGTCTTTTATATGGAAGTAAGTTATCCGCTTTTTAAGAAGCTCATACGCCTTCCGCGGATCATATCCGCCGAGAACGAAATTTCCCATGTCGAACACGCATCCGAGTCCCGGAACCGCCGAAAGAAGCTTTTCACAGTCCTCCGGCGACTCGCCGAAAATCTTCGCCTCGTTTTCGTGGCAGAGAGTGATTCCCGATTTTCCGGCCTCGCTTACCATACGCGACAGCCTTTCGGTCACTTCGGAAAACCCGTCATGAATGTCTCCGTCCGAATAGAAGCTGAACACGCGGATCCTGTCCGTGCCGAGGATGTCCGCGGTCTCAATGACTCTTTTCGTTCTTTCAAGCTCACGCGAAAAATCCTCCGAGAGCTTCGATTTTCCGAGCGGCGAGCCGATCGACGAGACTCTGATTCCGTACGCGTCGAGCTTTTTTCTGACCTCCTTCGCCCCGGATTCCGTGAGATCGGCGATATTCCTTCCGTCAAGAATCCGCGGCTCGATCATCGGGACTCCGTTTTCCGAGAGCGTTTTCAGCTGAGTCTCAAAATCTCCCGAATATTCGTCGGCAAAGGCCGAGAGAACGCAGTTCATAGAATAAACCTCTCTACTTTCTCCTCGCCGCGCGAGACGAGTGATCTCGCCATCGCGTTCATTATGAAGACCGGGGCGATGAAATCCGCGTGGGATTTTTCGGATTCGCCGCCGAGAAGGAGCTTATGGAAACACTCAAACTCGGATTCATAGCATCCGTCAAGCGAATACGCGCCCGAGACGAATCCCTTCTCAAGGCTCAGCGACGCCGCGTAGACATAGTTCCCGTCGACAAACGACGCGAAGACATTGTATTCCGGATACTTTACGACGAAATCATACGCCGTGCCGCTCTTGCAGAACTTGACCGATTCTGGGTAATATCCGAAAAGCTCGCACATGACCTCGACCAGATGCTGGGAGTAGAAGTACCATCCGCCGTGCGGATTTTCCATCGAGACCGGCGCGCGAAGGCTTCCGCCGATGATCTTTCCGTATCTGCCCGATTCGGCATCCGCTTTCAGCTCACGCACAAACTTCGCGTGCGGGCAGGACGAGCCTCCGCAAAATCTCACGCCGTTTTCACGAAGCTCGCGCATGAGAGCGATTCCGTCGGCCTCGTCGATTGTGATCGGCTTGTCGATGAACATCGGAATTCCCGACCTTATATAAGGCTTTGCGAACTCATGATGCTTTCCGCCGTGCCGCGCGGTGATGATGAGTCCGTCGAGCCGCCCGACAAGCTCATCGGGAGCTTCCATGACTCTGACTCCGTATTTTTCGTGAAGCTTATCCGCCGCTTCCCTGTCCTCGCTGTAGACTCCGGCGCACTCGACGTCGGTATAGAGCTTCTTTTCGTAAATTATTCCGAGAAAGGCGTCGGCGTGGGAGTTCTCGCAGCCGAGAATCGCGATTTTCTTCATATCAGTACACCTTCTCCATCGGATTTTCCGCGTGAACGGTCTCGATGACGCGGATGACCTTTGCGATCTGCTCGGGCTTTATCTCAAGCTCGGCTCCGTTTGCCAGCGTGTCATGGAGCATCGAGTAAAACTCATGAACGGCCGTCGTGAAGGCAGTTCCGGTGTAGGAAACCTCCTCGTCGTGCGTGATGAGCTTTTCCCCGCAGTAGATCGGAAGTCCGTTCTCGTTCTTAAGCGACTCGACGATTACCGGACGCTCCGGGTTTTCGCCGTCCTTTATGTACTTTATCTTATAGCCGGATCCTGTGCCAAGGAGAGTTCCCTTCGTTCCCATGACCTTGACGGTGTAGGGGCAGAAAGCGTCGTTTGAGCTTATCTCAATGTCGATTATCGGCTTTCGCGGCGCGGAGAGGATGATCTTCGCGGTGTCCTCGGCGTCGCCGCTCGTGAGAGCCTTACCGAGCTTTGAGAACTCGACTCTGAAATCGTCGTCCCAGTCGAGGAAGTTAAGCGCGGCTCCGATCGGATGCGGTCCGGTGTTGTAGACACTTCCGCCCATCTTCATCTGAAGAGTCTGCCAGTCCCAGCGGCGCGAAAATCCGTTGTTTCTGAGGTTTATCTGCGTTATCACGCCGAGGATCCCCGAGTCGATGACCTTTTTCACCTCGGCGTAGTAGGGCGCGTAAAGGCTCTGCTGGAAGACGGCGAGCGTGACGCCGCGCTTTTTCGCCGTGTTCATGAGGTCGCAGCACTCATAGTAGTTCCGCGCGAAGGGCTTTTCGACAAGGACGTTCTTCCCGGCCTCAAGGCAGGTTTTCGTCACAGAGTAGTGCATATCCGAATAGGACGCGTTGACGATCAAGCCGAGGTCGAGCGTGAGAAGGTCATGGTAGTCGGCGAACGTCACACAGCCGGGATATTCGGCTTCGGCACGTCTTCTCCTCTCAGGGTCAAGCTCGGCGACCGCGGCGACCTCAAAGAGATCGTTACTGTCGGATCTTAAAAAAGCCCCGTGAATGTCGCGTCCGCTCCGTCCCTGACCGATTATCGCGAGTTTCAGTTTTTTCATTCTGGTTTCCTCCGTTTTTCTGGACGTGTCCTATAACCCGGCTTCAGACAAACCGCAAGGGCTGTAGGACACGTGTGTTATATAAATGATACCACATTTTCTCCGCGATGTAAATTGATAAAAAGCAATTTTTTCATAAAAGATATTGCAAAATGTGTTGTTTTGTGGTATCATAAAGTGGAGGTGAGAATATGGCGATAATCCATCACAGCTTCTATGAGGACAAAGTACTCTATTTAGACCACGCGACGAACGATTCACCCGCGCCCGAGCAGTACAGTCCGCACTCGCACACGCTCTGCGAGCTGATCTTTTTCAAGAACGGAAACATTTCGTATTCGGTCGACGGCCGGGTCTATAAGCTCTCAAGGAACGCGCTAGTGATCTCGCGCCCCTTCGCGGTACATTCGATGATAGTCGACGGCCTTGAGCCTTACGAACGCTATGACATTCTTTTCGATCTCTCGTCGCTTCCCTACGACATTCTGGCGCGGATTCCCGACGGGATGAACGTGCTTTCGTTTGAGGGCAAGAACTCGGTCGCGGGGCTTTTTGACAAGCTCGACTATTACTGCCAAAAGCTCGCGGAACCCGAAAAGGGACGGATTCTCTCGCATATAATCGAGGAAATCCTGATAAACGCCGCGATCGAGGCGGGCGAAAGCGTCGTCCCGGTGAACCGTACAAACGAGGTCGTGTCAAGGGCGATCGACTACATCGAGGAGCATCTCACGACCCTGACCGGGATCGACGAGCTCTGCCGCGAACTCTATATAACGCGCAGTCATCTGCATCATCTCTTCATTCAGCATCTGAATATCAGCCCGAAAAGATTCATAACCTCAAAAAGGCTCGCTATGGCACAGCGTGAGATTCTTTCGGGCGGGCGTCCGACCGAGGTCTGCACGAGATGCGGATTTTCCGACTACTCGGCCTTCTGGCGCGCCTACACTGCGTACTTCGGCAGAAATCCCTCGACAAAACGCCATCCCGAGAGTGAAACCGTTTCATATGACACCTCACCGAGATTTTCGCCGAAGGACGAATAGCCTGTCGAAAAATGTCGTGCGATTTTTCTTTACACAAGGCGGAATTCATGGTAAACTATGATCCGGAGGTGAAATGGAATGCGGAATATCGCGGATCCCGAATTTTCGGTATTCTTTTCATGGAAAAAGCTCGATAATGATCTCGCGCTGATAATCAGAGCCGATCTGTTCCCGATAAAGGATGAACACGTCTGCGTCTACAGCTTCACATCCGCGCTTGTCGGCAGATGGAACAAAAGCTCGTCAGTCGTTTCAAAAATCCACGACCACAGTCTCGCTGAGAGCTTCTTCAATACTCTGAGCCGCGAAAAGACCTTACCGGACAGACTAAAAGCGCGCGCCGAAATCTTTTTCGACAAAAGATCTTGACAAAAAGCGAAAAATAGTGTATAATATTTAACAAGGGTATAAGTCTGTACCGTTCCGGATCGCTCACGGACGCTCTCACCACGGATTATGCCTTTTATTTTTCAATGAAAGGGCACTACAGAATGGTTTTTTCCAAAAAACGTATTCACGGCCTTATCATGGCCGTACTTATGGTTATATGCGCGCTGTTTCTGTTCGGCTGCGAAAATGAAGGAACGCCGCTTGACACCGCACCTAAGGCTCCTGAAAAGTTAAGCGCGTCAGACGCGATGAAGCCCGACGGCTTCAAGATCGTCCGCCCGGAAGATTCCGATAAGGCAATCACCTCATCCGCCGTGAAGCTGCGCGACAGCATAAACGAGACAGTCACCGGCGCGTCGATTCTCATCGAGACCGACTGGGTGAACCGCGGTGAGAAAATCCCGACCGACACCTCCGAAATAGTCGTCGGCGAAACTAACCGCTATGAACACGAACTTCTCCGCCGTGACGACAAACTCATCGTCCGCCACGGTAACCGGATCTACATAACCGGAGGAAGCGATGAGGCCGTGATTTCCGCGGTCGATTTCTTCATCGAAAACTACGTCTCGTCCGACGGAATCCTCTTCCCCGACAGCATGACCTACAAGGAGGCCGGAAAATATTCCGCCGGAGATCTCAGATTCGGCAATGAATCCATAAAAGAGCTTCTCGTCTACACCGGAAATACTACCGCCGAGCAGACCGAGAGCTACCGCAACCGTCTGATTCCGATCTTTGAGGAAGCGACCGGACTCACCGCGAAAATCGTCAAGGAAAGCTCAGAGGCGAATATCATCTTCGATTCCTCCGACAAGATTCCCGAAGGCTCATGGGGATATTCGGCCGAGGACGGAAAGCTCACGCTCACCGGGCGCACCACCGCCGAAAACCGCAAACTTTTCAGCTACATGGCGTCTCTTCTGGGATCGGCCGACGGAAAACTCGAATTTGTCGGCATCCATTCCGAAAAGCAGATGACCGAGGAGGAATTCCGCATGACAAAGCAGCTTGTGATCTATCCTGAGTTCCCCGAAAAGATTCACCGCGACTACCGATATGAAGTCAGCGTCACTCAGGGAACAAAGACCGAGAAGCTCCCGGTTTACAATCACACAATGGAAAGCACGGTCAGCCGCGGCTACGAGGGCGCGGACGACACGCGTAGCTTCTCGCTCTTCGCCTTCTCGGGTGAGGAAGTCCGCGTCGATATCAAGGTTAAGGAGGATTTCACCTCCTACTCTGTCATGCCGTCGGCAAAGAATTTCAAAAGTGAGTATAGGGACGGCGTGATCTCGGTCTACCTTGAAAAGCCGGATTATTTCCTCATAAGACTCGACGACCGCGACAACACAATCCTCTCAGTCTTCGCCGATTACCCCGAGTTCACCGATGAGCTTGACTTCGACGACCCGAACATGATCGTGATCGACGGCTGGTACGAGACCGAGGACGGTGTCTTCGAGGTGAAGGATAAGTATCAGACAGTCTACATCGCGCCCGGAGCCGTTCTCAACGCGAGAGTCGATCTCAACGGAGAGGGTTCGAAGCTCATCGGCCGCGGCGCGATTCTTGACCCGTTTGAGGATATCTACAGCTACGACGTCAGCACGAGCGGAGCGAACGGACGCGGAAGATATCTTCTCAATATGATCGGCACGAACTCAGTCGTCGACGGGCCGATACTCCTTGACGCCCGGAGCTTCAACATAACGATCAGCGGAAAGAACAGCGTCGTGCGGAATACCAAGGTCATGTCGACTATGATCACGTCGGACGGAATCTCGGTCTTCGGCGGCGATGACGCACTCATAGAACACTGCTTCGTCTACTGCGGCGACAACGCTGCCGTCTTCGGTCCGAAGAACGTGACCTACCGCGACATGACGCTCGGAACAACCTGCGCCGCGATCTTCCCGCAAGCCAACAACAAGAACGCGCGTCTTGAGGACATTCACGTCTTCCGCGCTGACGACGGAGTGATAAATCACCTCTACAATGGAAACAAGGAAAATCTCACAGCCGATGTGAAGATAAAGAATATTGACTCGGTCGACTGCACATACGCCCCGTGGTTCTTCCTCGGCCGCAATATGGGTGAAGGAGAAAAGAAATTCGTCTTCGAAAACGTCTCGCTCGGAAACCCGGAGACTCAGAGATCATGGACAATGCTGCGCTTTGAAAACGGTTCGTGGGTTCTGAAGAGTGACAACTATGATATGACTCTGAAGAACTTCGCGGTCAACGGAAAGGTCATAGAGTCGCTTGACGGTATACAGCTCTCGCGCGAGGGCGAGCCGAAGCATCCCGGAAACAAATACTCCTACGAAACCTCCGCGGATTTTGTCCCGGTCACAAGACATTCCGAAAAGGTCGATTATAATGCCGAAAACAAGATATTTATCGGAAAGTGGCAGGTATTCTTTGAGTATCCCGTGATCGCTGATGACAAAGAGGTTTATCTCCCGGCCGATCAGATAAGGTATGAACTCCGCACTGACAAGTCGGGCACGACTGTCGAAAAGAACGGCGTGAAATACATAACCGCGTCCGAGCTCCTGAAATCCGGCATGGCGAAGGCTGTGGACGTAAAGGACGGAGCTGTCATAATAACCCCGAACGACCCGACAGGAAACCTCTTCCTTGAGGATCAGGGCGTTCTCAGCAAGTTCACCGAGGCAGCTTCATATCAGCTTCACCTTGTCACCTCTGAAGAGGACGGCGACATTGTATACACTGTCATGAACTACGCCAACTCTCTGGGTTCCGGAATTGACCGTGTAATCACCGAGGAAGTCAGAAAATACGGCACCGGAGAATATGTGCTGAAATTTAAGGTCAAAGCTCCGGTTGAGGGCAAGCTCAAAGCCGGAATCTACCTGAAATCGAGAACGGTCAACGATGAAACGTTTAATGTCGGTACCGAGTGGAAGGAAATCACGCTCATAGCGAATGTCATTGAAAGTCATGTTATGGCCGAAAAGATCAATGTCACTGTCAAAGGAGCGGAAGAACCTCTCGAAAGCTTCTCGATGAAGGACTTCTCGCTCACTAAAACCAACTGAGATTTCGCAAAAAATAATAAAAAATATGCAGAAATCGATATAAATTTCAATAACAGCTTGACAAGGTCAGGCTGTTATTGTTATAATAGTATAGAAAAGTCCTCCGTGAAAAGCCCCGGAGGTTTGCCACATGGCAAGGAAAGGAATTACCATGCGTTACAGACAGGTACATCTTGATTTTCACACCTCGGAAGCCGTCCCCTCGGTCGGCGACAGATTTGACAAGGAACAGTTCAAGGCCGCGCTTAAGGCCGGACACGTCGATTCGATCACGATCTTCTCAAAGTGCCATCACGGCTGGGCGTACCATCCGTCAGAGGCCAACGAAATGCACCCGAAGCTCGATTTCGATCTTCTCGGAGCCGAGCTTGAAGCCTGCCGCGAGGCCGGAGTAAACGCCCCGGTCTATCTCTCGGCCGGACTTGACGAAAAGTACGCAAAAAAGCATCCCGAGCATCTTGTGAAAGGCTCGCCGAACGCCGGAGCTGACTTCCTCAATCAGGCCGGATATCATCTTCTCTGCTACAACACGCCCTATCTTGACTACCTCATGAATCAGGTCGACGAGGTCATGAGACTCTATCATCCGACCGGAATCTTCCTCGACATTTCGGCTCCCAGAATCTGTTTCTGCCAGCACTGCCTTGAGTCGATGCGCGAAAAGGGACTTGACCCGCATAACAACGAGGATCTCAAAAAGCACGCCGACATGGTCTACGCCGAATACTGCCGCCGCACCGAGGAGGTCGTCCGCAAATACGACAAGAACACAACGATCTTCCATAACGCCGGAAACATAACAAGAGGCCGCCGCGACCACGCGCATTTCGACACTCATCTCGAGCTTGAGAGCCTTCCGACCGGCGGCTGGGGCTATGACCACTTCCCGATGTCGGCCGCTTACTGTCGCACGCTCGGAATGGAATTTCTCGGAATGACCGGAAAGTTCCATCTCTCGTGGGGAGAATTCGGAGGATTCAAGCATCCGAACGCGCTCCGCTATGAGGCCGCGCTGTCGATCGCCGAGGGCGCGAAATGCTCAGTCGGAGATCAGCTCCACCCGACAGGTGAGATGAATATGTCAACCTATGAGCTCATCGGCAAGGCATACGCCGAAGTCGAGGCCAAGGAACCCTTCGTCAAGGACGCGGAGCATATCACCGACATCGCGATTCTGAGCGCGGAGGCCTTCTCAAAGCGTCCCGACCGCAACTGCCCGTTTGACGTCGGAGCCTCGCGGATGCTGCTCGAGGGCAAGTATCTCTTCAATCTCGTTGACCAGTACGAGGATCTCTCGAAGTACAGGCTCCTGATTCTCCCCGACGTCATCAGAATCGACGGCGAACTCAAAGTAAAGCTCGACGAATACCTGAAATCCGGCGGAAAGCTTCTCTGCTCGGGCGAATCGGGACTCTGGGAAGGCGACGATATTTTCGCGCTCGACCTCGGCGTGAAGTATGAGGGAGTCAACGCCTACAACCCGAACTACATGATTCCCGGATACGACGCCGTGAACGGAAAGACCGCGTACGTCATGTATCAGCCCTCGATGAACGTCATCGCCGAAAAAGGCAGCGTTGAGGCTCTTGTCGAGGAGACCTACTTCAACCGCACGCCCGAGCATTTCTGCTCGCACAGACACACTCCGAACAATCCCGGAGCCGATCGTCCCGGCGCGGTGCTGACCGCGAACACCGGATACATAGCGTGGAAGATCTTCGCCGACTACGCCGACAAGGGCTCGTATCACCTGAAGGAACTCGTCCTCCACATGATAAAGTCGCTCCTTGACCCGACCGTCACGACGAATCTCCCCGACCGCGGAATCGTCACCTTCACAAAGCAGGAGAAGGAGAGCCGCTATGTCGCGCATCTTCTCTTCGCCCACACCACAAAGCGCGGAAGCGGAGTCGAGGTCATCGAGGACATTGTCCCGCTCTATGAGATAAAGCTCGACGCGAAAATCCCCGAGCCGAAGCGGGTTTACAAGGTCGAATACAGGGACGGCGGACTCGTGGAGTCGGATCTTCCCTTCACGTATGAAAACGGAAAGGCAAGCGTTGAGGTCGGCAAGGTCGAACTCCACGCGATGGTTGTATTTGATGTATAATATAAGAAAAGCGACGCGGGACGACGTTCCGGGAATCTACCGGATGATTAACCTTCTCGCGGAGTATGAGGAGATGTCCGATCTTGTGACCGGGACGACGGAAGACCTCGAAAAGCTCCTTTTTGAGAGCGGAATCGGCCACTGCCTTGTCGCCGAGGACGACGGGATCATCGGAATCGCGCTCTATTTCTACAATCTCTCGACCTTCAAATGCCGCTGCGGAATCTATCTCGAGGACCTCTTCGTCCTGCCCGAAAGACGCGGTGAGGGAATCGGAACCGCGCTGATCCGTTCGCTCGCAAAAATCGCGAAGGAGGAAAATCTCGGACGGCTCGAATGGTCCTGCCTTGACTGGAACACGCCGTCGCTCGAATTCTACAAATCTCTCGGAGCCGAGCCGCAGAACGAGTGGGTTCACCTTAGAGTCGACGAGCGCGGCTTTGACCGATTCATCGGAGAAGAAAAATGAACCTGATACCCGAAAAAATCATAAGCACCGGAAACTACTACTGCACATGGGCGACTCAAGCGAGACTCCGCCCGGCAGACATGATCGATGACTCGACCGATGTACGCAACAATATGCGCGAGGACGTGCTCTTCGGCGAAGACGGAATTCTCACCTCGTACATGAAAGAAATCCGCGGTGACCTCATCGTTCTGCTTGACGACGGCTGGGACGTTCCGTACGGAACGAAAAATCCCGACGACACCGGAAAATTCGGCTCAATGAGGCTCGATGAGGGACGTTTCCCGTCCTTCACCGGGACTCCGGCCGAAAGGCTTTCAAAGCTTGTCGAAAGAATAAAATCGCTCGGCTACAAAGGCGTCGGACTCTGGGTCGCCTGCCAGAAGCCCTTCACGAAGGGCGATCCGCCAGAGAATATAGAGGAATCGCGGAAATACTGGTCTGACGCGGCGAAAATGTGTCACGAGGCCGGGGTATGCTACTGGAAGGTCGACTGGGGACGCATGGCCGGAAACGCCGATTACCGCGCGATGATGACCGAATGCGTCAGAAAATACGCGCCCGGACTCGAAATCGAGCATTTCCCGTCGGGTATGTATCCGCCATTCGGAAAATATGTCTACGGCCGCGACCATTTCACCGATTCCGAGCTTCTCTGGAACTCAAAGATTTCCGAGGTTTCGGACTATTTAAGGACCTACGACGTGCATAACTTCTTCGCGAACTCAATCACCCTGAACCGCGTCGCGCTTCTCCTTGAAAGCCGCGGCGAAAAATCGTCAGCAAAGCTCAACGTCGAGGACAGCGCGTATCTCGGAGCCGGTCTCGGATGTGCGATCGGAAT
Organism: uncultured Eubacteriales bacterium; assembly: GCA_934503195.1. Taxonomy (GTDB): domain Bacteria; phylum Bacillota; class Clostridia; order Oscillospirales; family CAG-272; genus Flemingiibacterium. The sequence continues at coordinate 22,599 of CAKSVM010000023.1, read as the reverse complement.
AATGCGCCACCCTAAATTCGCGAAGGGACGCGAGACGAGATCGACCGGAAGATACACCGAAACCGTCCGCGCCGTGAGATGGCAGAGAATTTCGCCGCCGTTCGCGGTCGGCGAGACCGATTTCAGAATTTCGGGCGAGCTTCTGACCGACTTCCACACCTTCCCGCCGAAGAATCCCGACACATGGCCTTTTGTCGCGGGAAAAACGCTCGTACTGAAATCCCCGGCCGCGGTCTCGCGCGGATGTGAGCTTCCGGAAGCTTCCGGGGAATCAAAACCGCTTCTCGCCGCCTCGATGAATCCACAGACCTGTGCGTATTCGATCGCTGCGCTTGAACGTACGGTCGGAGACGATATTCTCGAAAGCCTCAGAGCCGACGTAACGGCGGACGCGAAGAACGCCGGAATCTTCGGAATCTTCGGAAAATACAGGTCGCTTACCCTGACGCTTGAATATTCACCCGCGGGGAAAAGAATCCTCGCGCAGGATCTTTCAAAGGACGAGGCGGCCGACGTCACCGATAAAGTGACGATAAACGAAAACAAGCTCATAATCCCCGGAACTCTCATAGACGAAATCTGCCGCGAAAACCTGATTCCCGGAGACGATTCGGCTCCCGGAGTCGCTATCAGAATCACAGACTGAAAGGAAACAAAATGTACACTTTAACCGCAAATAACGGCTTTTCCGCGTCGTTCACCGAGAAAAAGCTCACGGACGGCATCACGATCCTTCACCTCACCGCGAAGAACGAGACTCCCTCAAAGCTCGAACTCAAGCTTGAATGGGAGATAAACGACATAAAGATCAACGTCTGCTACAGTCCGATGGGATACACCCGCCGCCACATCCGCCCCAACTGGGGAGGCTATGTCGGGTCAAACGCGATGTCGTCGGCTCCGGTTTTCTCGGATATCAGCTATGACGACACGAACCGCATGACAATCGCCTGCTCGGACGCAAAAAACAGCGTCAGATTCCGCTCCGGAGTCATCGAGGAGAACGCGAAGCTTATAAACACCGTCCTCATCAATGTCGATTGCCTTGTCGCCGACTATGAGTGCGACGTGCGGATCGACACCCGTGAGCTTCCCTTCTACAAGTGCGTCGAGGACGTCACGAAGTGGTGGGAAACCTATGACGGCTACACCCCGATCCACGTTCCCGAAACGGCGAAGAGTCCGCTCTATTCGGCGTGGTACAGCTTCCATCAGCAGATCGACATCCCGAAGATCGTCGAGGAATGCAGATTCTTCGGAAAGCTCGGCTGCAAGTCGATAATCGTCGACGACGGCTGGCAGACCGACGACAACAACCGCGGCTACGCTTTTTGCGGCGACTGGGAACCGACTCCGGCGAAGATCCCCGATATGAAGGCGTTCGTCGACGCGGTTCATGAAACCGGGCTGAAATTCGTCCTCTGGTACTCGGTGCCGTTTGTCGGAATCCACTCAAAGGCCTATGAGAGATTCAGGGACAAAACCCTCGCCGATGTCGGAATGGGCGGAACCTTCGTTCTCGACCCGAGATACCCCGAGGTGAGACAGTATCTCATCGACATCTACAGAAGCGCGGTTCTCGACTGGGGACTTGACGGCTTCAAGCTCGACTTCATCGACTCCTTCCGTCAGAGCGCGGAGGTAAAGGATGGCATGGATTACGTCTCGGTCTACGACGCGGTTGACCGACTTATGAAGGACGTCATGCTCGAACTCACGAAGCTGAATCCCGATATTCTCATCGAGTTCAGACAGAGCTACATGGGGCCGCTGATGCGCACCTTCGGCAACATGATCCGCTCGGCGGACTGCCCGAACGACAGCTTCTCGAACCGTCTGAACACGCTCTCGCTCAGAATGACCAGCGGAAACACCGCCGTCCATTCCGACATGGTGATGTGGAACTACGACGAGCCGGTCGAAGAGGCGGCGTATCAGCTGACCAACATTCTCTTCTCGGTGCCGCAGATCTCGGTGCTTCATGACAGAATGCCCGAAAGCCACGCGAAGATGGTCAAAACCTACCTTGATTTCTGGACCGAGAACCGCGACACCCTGCTTGACGGCGAAATGTTCTACAAGAACTACGCGGCCGATTTCAGCTACGTTTCGTCGAAGAAGGATGATACCCAGATCGGCGCGGTTTATTCCGGAAAGATTGCTTACATAGAAAATCCGACGAAGAAGCTCGTCATCTTCAACGCGTCGCCAGAGAAGAATATTCTCATCGAATGCGAAAAGGACGGCGGGGATTACGGCTATGTCGTCCTTGACTGCATGGGCGGAAAGGTCGGCGAGGGTACGCTTCACTTCGGAATCGACCTTGCGCGTATCGACGTCCCGACGAACGGCCGCGTTGAGCTTATCGCGAAAAAATGAGACTTTCTGATGAAAAGCGCGGGCTCATAGCCCGCGCTGAGCTTGTGATTCCGATGTTTTCGGATCTTCACACCGACAGCGTTGACGACCCGCATTTCACGGCGCAGATGAACGCTCTGAAGGAGCTTCGTGATGAGGTCGGCAAATTTGACGCCGTGATCTCGCTCGGCGACCTCCCGGCGATGCTCGGCCGGAGCAAGCACGCCTCGAACGCCGAAATCGGAGAGCTTCTGCGGACATCGGCCGAAATCATGTCAAAAACGGCCGACGCGCCGCTCCTCGCGGTGAACGGGAACCACGACGCGGTCGGAACCGATTTCTTCTCCCCGGAGCTTTGGAATAGCTCGGTCGGTCGTGATCCGGAGCGCGGACTTGGAGTCCACGACGGCGAAAACGTCTGGTTTTACGCCGATTTTGAAAAAGCGAAGCTCAGATTCATTTTCCTGTCGGTTCCGCACGGAAGCGACCTTTCGGGTGAGCGTCCAACTCCGCTCTGGTCGTTCGGAAAGGAACAGCTTGACTGGCTTGAAAAGACTCTCGCGGGAATTTCCGACGGATGGCACGCGATTCTTTTCTCGCACGTGCCGCTCTGTTCGGTTTATGACGGCGACATGGAATCAACTCTCCGCGTCTGGGACGGTAAAAGGGAACGCGACGCGACAATCGCGTCGCTCTGCGGCTGGATCGACGACCGGAACGAGGCCGAGGAGATTCTGAACCTCTCCGGAAAGGTGATACTGGCGATCGGCGGGCATGAGCATTACGACGAGGTCTTCGCACCGGGCAAGGAAAAGCGCGGATTCGTTAATCGGCTTTGCTTCCCGCAGGTCGTGATTTCGAGTCACAGGAAAACCGAGAAGTCACCGGACAGACTATTTTCGTCTACCGGAGTCAAGGTGATCGGCGTTGAAGCGGACGGGACAACCTCGCTGAAAGTACTTATAATCGGCGAATAACACGTGGCTTAAATTTATCCGCCGGGAACGTCCCCCGGCGGTCGGCGCGGCCAGCGGCCGCGCCGAAGCTTATCCTCTTTGCTATAACCTCAGCTTATATATGCTATCCCGTTTTGGTATAGAGAAAATCGCGATTTGCTCTGGACAAATCCTGAAAATGTGGTATAATATTATTGTAAGAAAAAACGCGCGGCTCAGCGCGAATTCATGGAGGAAAATTATGCTTACTTCTATAGTCGGAATCAACTGGGGAGACGAGGGAAAGGGTCGTATGGTCGACCTCCTCTCTGAGGAACAGGACATCGTCTGCCGTTATCAGGGCGGAAACAACGCCGGTCACACCGTCGTAAACGAGCGCGGAAAGTTCATCCTGAATCTCCTTCCGTCCGGAATCCTTCGCCCCGAGATAGTTAACGTCATGGGCAACGGAATGGTAATCGATCTTGAACACCTCTACAAAGAGGTAAACAAGCTCCGCGACGCCGGAATCGAGATCACCCCGAAGAATCTCAAGATCAGCGACCGCGCCTGCATCACGATGCCCTATCACGTCAGATTCGACATTCTCGAGGAAGAAAGACTCGCCGACAAGAAGTACGGCTCCACCCGCCGCGGAATCGCCCCGGTCTACGGCGACAAATATAAGAAGAAGGCAATCCGAACCGGAGATCTCTTCTATCCCGAAACGCTCAAGGAGCACTTAAAGGATCTCGTAGAGTACAACAACCTCCTCGTCACCGGAGTCTATCACGCCGAGCCCATCAAGTATGAGGAAATGCTTGAGTGGCTCGAAAAGTACGGCGGCTTCTTCAAGGACTACATAGTCGACACCGGAGTTTACCTGACCGAACAGCTCGAACAGGGCAAGCGCATCATGTTTGAGGCTCAGCTCGGCGCGCTCCGCGACATTGACTTCGGCATCTATCCCTACACCTCGTCCTCGTCGACGATCGCCGCTTACGGACCGATCGGCGCGGGCATCCCGGGCGTCAAGCTCGACCGCACCGTCGGAATCATGAAGGCGTATTCGTCCTGCGTCGGCGAAGGACCGTTCACCGTCGAAATGTTCGGCGAAGAGGCTGACGCTTTGAGAAAAGCCGGCGGCGAGTTCGGCGCGGCTACCGGAAGACCCAGAAGAGTCGGTTCGTTCGACGTTGTCGCCTCGAAGTACGGCGTGAGAGTTCAGGGAGCCGACGAGATCGCGTTCACCAAGCTCGACATTCTCTCCTACATGGACAAGATCCCGGTCTGCGTCGCTTATGACATAAACGGCAAGCTCACGACGAACTTCCCGGTCGGCGAAGCTCTCAACGAAGCAAAGCCGGTCTTTGAGTTCCTCCCCGGCTGGAAGTGCGATATCTCGGGCTGCCGCAAGGTTTCCGATCTCCCGAAGGAAGCTCTCGATTACATAAAGTACTGCGAGAAGGCGGTCGGATGCAAGATCAGATACGTCTCGGTCGGCGCGGAGCGCGAAGCTTACATCGACATGGAAGCGTAATCGCAGGATGAAAAAAATCTTCAGGACTGTTTTAAGTTATATCCCCGGTGCGGCGATCGCGATTGCGATCGCCGCTGTCGCTAAGCTTCTCGAGGGCTTTGAGAAGAAGCTGGGATTTGAGGTCATCGGCGCGTCGGTAATCGCGCTTTTCATCGGAATGGCGGTCAACGCGTTTTACAAGCCGAACGAAATCACGTCGCCCGGAATCAAGTTCACCTCGAAGAAGATACTCAAATTCGCGATAATCCTCCTCGGCGCGAGCCTCAATATCACGACAGTCATGACGGTCGGCAGATTTTCGCTCGTGGTCATGCTTTTCACTCTGGCGACCTGCTTCGGACTCGGTTCGCTGATCGGACACCTTCTGAAGCTCGACTGGAAGACCTACAGTCTCATAAACGCCGGAACCGGAATCTGCGGAGGCTCGGCGATCGCGGCGATCGCTCCGGTCATCGGAGCCTCGGATATGTCGATCGCCTACGGAATCTCGGCGACATTTCTCTTTGACACCGTGATGGTCGTGGTGTTTCCGCTTCTCGGACGCGCGATGGGGCTTTCTGACGCGGCTTTCGGTCTCTGGGCCGGAACGGCGGTAAACGACACCTCGAGCGTCGTCGCGACCGGATACGCCTTCAGCGAAGCGGCGGGCGATTTCGCGACGATGGTAAAGCTCACCCGGACACTCTCGATAATCCCCGCGGTGCTGGTTTTCGCGGCGATAAGCCTTCACATAAAGCGCAAGGAGAATTCCGACGCTACGGTCAAGGTCAGCATAAAGAAGATCTTCCCGTGGTTCATACTGGCCTTTCTCGTGATGTCGGGACTGACCTCGCTCGGACTTATCCCGGCCGGAGCCGCTGCGTTCCTGAAAAGCGCGAGCAAGTTTCTCATGGTCGCGGCACTGGCGGCGATCGGACTCAACACCGATTTCAAAAAGCTGTGCAAATCGGGAGCGCGGCCGATGATCCACGGATTAATCGTTTCGCTTCTCGTCGTGCTGGTGGCGATCGGAGTCGAATACATGATCGGAATCGCGCCGGGCGGCAGTCTGTAAAAATCCACAGAGGGAGCGCGAAGCGCAGCGTTTGCCGCGCTTCGCGTGTTCCGGCCCGCCACGGCGGGCCAGAACGGCTCGCGTCCGGGCGGCTTTGCCGCCCGGACGCGAGTGCAGGTTGCGCGCTTTCGCGCGCAATCGACCTCGCTTCGCGAGGCCGACGGCAACTGCGTTGCCGCCTGCCGGCTGGAGTTCGTTTTACGGCCCCCCGCCACCCCGGCCGATGGCAGTATCCCGCCCCATGTAAACACTGACGGCCCTGAAACTCTTCGTGCTGTATCCCATAAGCCACACTACCGCATCTGACACCAACTCCGCAATAAAGCATCGCGCTAAGCCTGCGGCTTCACAAATCCCACCATCTTCCACACCGCAAACGCCACCATCCCGAACACCTTTGCCCATAACGGACAAAGCGAATGCATTCATTCACGGAGGTATAACATGACTAGAATGATAATTGTCCGCCACGGACAGAGTACCGGAAATCTCGGCGGACGTTTTTTAGGCCACTATGACGGCGAGCTTACCAATCTCGGCAGGCGTCAGGCTGAACGCGCGGCTGACTATCTTAAGAATGAGAAAATCGATATCGCCTACGCCAGCGACCTTTCAAGAGCTTATGAAACCGGATCGATAATCGCCGTGCCGCATCGGCTTGTGCCGATAAAGGATCAGAATCTCCGCGAGATCTTCGCCGGAAAATGGGAAAACGTCGAGTTCACGAAAATCGCTGAGCAGTATCCCGACGACTGGAAACTGTGGCACGACGACGCATTCAGGTCGCGCCCAACGGGCGGCGAGTCGGTCAAGGAGCTTATGAAGCGGGTGACCTCCGAGTTCTGGAAAATCGCTTCGGAAAACGCCGGAAAAACAGTTCTCGTCGCGACTCACGCGACTCCGATCCGCACACTGATGCGCGAATGGCAGGAGATGGGCGCGCTTGAGGGCGGGCCAAAATGGGTCTCGAACGCCTCGGTGACAACTGTCGAATATTATCCGGAAAGCCACATGGTCAAGGTGATAAAGCTCTCTGACAGCTCATTCCTTGACGGAATGCGGACTGATTTAGGCTCAGACGAGGTGTGACGGCGGCTCTCTGCCGCCTTCGGGCTTTTCTTCGGATTCACGCGATTTCATGACTTCCGCGCCAGAAGCTTTTGCGCCATTCAGATACCATTTTTCGGGAGGTTATATGTCAAAAAGCAGAATTTCAGAAGCTGAGGCTGAACGTCGGCTGTTTGAGTCAATGCCGGTCGCCAGAGCAATTCTCACGCTCGCGGTTCCGACCGTCATCGGCCAGATTATCACGATAATCTACAACATGGCCGACACGTTCTTCATCGGACGGATCGGCGACCCGAATCAGGTCGCCGCGGCGACGCTCGCGATGCCGCTTTTCACGCTCATGACCGCGATCTCAAACCTCTTCGGAATCGGCGGGGCGAGCCTTATCTCGCGCAAGCTCGGACTCGGCGACCGGAAAAAGGCCTCAAATGTATGCGCGTTTTCGGTCTGGACGGGCGGACTTGCCGCACTCATCTATGGAATTATCATACTTCTTGTCAGACCCTCGCTCCTTCCGGCTCTGGGAGCCGACTTGGCTACGTATGAATTCACATCGTCATACCTCTTTTGGACTATCGGCATCGGCGCGGTTCCGACAGTACTGAACCCGCTTCTGTCGCATCTGATCCGTTCCGAGGGGCATTCGCGCGAGGCGAGCTTCGGAGTCGCGCTCGGCGGAATACTGAATATCCTGCTCGACCCGCTCTTCATCTACGTTTTCAGACTACAGATAACCGGGGCCGCGATCGCGACCTTCTTATCAAATCTCTTGGCCGCGATGTATTTTGCGATCTTCATTTTCGTGAAGCGCAGAATGAGCGTCATCACGCTCTCGCCGAAATTCTATTCGGTGTCCGAGCGCATTCCGGTCGAGGTCATGAGCGTGGGACTTCCGAGCTTTCTCATCTCAATGACGGCGACCGTATCGAACATGGTCTTAAATCACATAATCGCCGGATACTCAAACACGGCGATCGCCGGAATGGGAATCGCGAAAAAGGTAAATATGCTGGCCTTCGCGGTCGCGCAGGGAATCACGCAGGGAACTCTGCCGCTAATCGGATACAACTACACTTCCGGCGACCGGAAGCGGATGATCTCGGTTATCCGGACGCTCTTCGTCTTCTGCCTTTCGGTCGCGATCGTGATCGCGTTCGTACTCTACTTCGGCGCGGACAGCGTGACGCGGCTCTTCATCGACGACGAAGAGACCGTACACTATGGGCGGATGTTCCTTCATATCATCTGCTGTGCCTGCCCGATGTCGTCGATCACCTTCTTTTCGCTGACGGTCTTTCAGGCGACCGGAAAAAAGCTCGCGCCGATAATACTTTCGGTGCTGAGAAAGGGAACGATCGATCTGCCGTTCATGGTGCTTTTCAACACGCTGATCGGAATAAACGGCGTGGCGTGGGCGACTCCGGTGGCCGAGACGGTATCGATGCTGGCCTCCGCGGCTCTGGTTCTGCCGTACATGAAAAAGCTCGCGAAAGCACAGGAAAACGTCTGACCGATCGTATTCTCACCGGTCACGCGATTCTGACACTGAAAAAGCAATCTGCCGCGGGCGGGAAAAATTCCCGCCCGCGGCAGATCTTTATTTTTCGGAGAATTATTCGCTTTTTTCACCCTGATTCAGCGTTTTATCCGCAAATCACTTGCACTCAACCGTGCCGCTTCCGGCTCTCAGTCCGACGCCGCCGACCGTTATCGTAAGCTCGCCCGGAGTCTTCGACTTCACGATCGCGACCGCGCGTCCCTCAAAGGCGTGGCAGTTGTTCGAGCCGTAAGAATCCTCGTTCTTCGGGTCGCCGCTGAAGATTCCAAGAAGCTCGCCGCCGTCGACCACGCAGGTGATCGCCGACTTCGCGTCGGGAACCCTTTCGCCGTTCTCGTCGACGATCGTGATGTCAAAGTAGCAGAGATCGCGGCCATCCGCGTCGATCGTCCTGACCTCGGGGATCACCGAAACGCCGTGCGGCTTTCCGACCGTCTTCAGCGTATCGCGGCCGTATTCCACGCCGTCCTTGTACGAAACAGCCATGAGTTCGCCCTTTTCGTACGGAACGTCAAACGCCGCGATGGCCTTCTCTGGCTTCGACTTTCCGAGCGATCTTCCGTTTAAGAAGAACTCGACCTCATCCGCGTCGGTGTAAACCTCGCACTTCACGGGCTTTCCGAGGTACTTGTCGTCAAACGTCCAGCTGTCAAGAACGTCATACCAGTGCCAGCCAGTACCCGAGAAGCCCTCGCCGTAATGCTCGGGATGCGTCGTATAGAGCTTCGTGACGCCGCCGATCCAGACCGCCTCGCGGAAATATGACTGCGGACGTCTGTAGCCGCAGAGGTCAAGGTCGCCCTGATAGCAGGTTCTCCACGGATACGAAGCGAGGCTTATCGATGGAATGTAGCCGTCTCTTGCCCAGCACGAGCGTCCGGTTCCGGCCTCGCCGAGATTATCGTAAGCCGTCCATGTGAAGTCGCCGATGACATACGGGCAGCGGAGAACGGTATTCCACGAGTCGTAGAAATGTATCGCGTGGGTCTCGGAGCCCCAGATGACGCGCTCGGGGAACTTCTCGTGATCCTTTTCATAGCGTCCGTAGAGGTAGTTGTAGCCGCAGATATCGAGCGGAGCGTAGTATCCCGCCGTGCGGTCAGCCCATGTCTCGCCGCTGCCCATCTGATAGGTCGCCGAGGTGACAAGTCTTGTGGTGTCATACTTTCTGATCTCGTCGGAAAGTCGCTTAGACCATTCGTCGCCGTCGCAGTTTCCGTAGCTTTCTGGGATCTCGTTTCCGATCGAGAAGGCGATGACCGACGGATGCTTGCGGTCGCGCTTGACCATAGCCGCGATATCGCGCGCCCACCAGTCGTCAAACCACATATGATAGTTGAACATTCCGCCCTTTTCGAGTCTCCAGCAGTCGAACGCCTCGTCCATGACGATGATTCCCATTTTGTCGCAGAGTTCCATCAGGAGGGTTGACGGCGGGTTGTGCGCGATTCTGAGCGCGTTGAAGCCAGCTTCCTTGAGCTTTTCAAGCTTACGAAGGCAGGCCGCCGGGTAATCAGCCGCGCCAAGAACGCCGTGATCGTGATGTATGCAGCCGCCGCGGAGCTTGACCGAGCGTCCGTTGATGAGGAGTCCGTTCTTAGCGTCGGCCGAGATCGTGCGGATTCCGAACTCGGTGTCGTCAGACTCGACGACCTGATCGTTTTCGATTATCTCGGTATGCAGAAGATAGAGATGCGGATCCTCGATATCCCAGACATTCGCGTCAGGGATCACGAAATCGAGTCTTGCCGGAGTCTTTTTCCCGGCCTTCAGGAAAATCTCCTTTTCGTCGGTAACGACGGGATTTCCGTTCTCGTCCGAGACGTCGGCGCGGAGAATGACCTTCACGTCGCGCTCAGAGGAGATCTCATACGACGCGAAAGCCGTGTCAAGCGTCGGAGTCGTGACAAAGACGTCCCACGGCTCGATTCTGATATCGCCGCCCTCCCAGAGGAAGACGTCGCGGTAAATTCCCGCGCCCGAGTACCATCTGGTCGAACACTGGAGCGCGTTTGTGGTGATCGTGAGCTTGTTCGTCTTTCCGTACTCAACGCGGTCGGTGAGATCGACAAGAATCGGCGTGTAGCCGTGCGGATGAGTGACGAGCTGATAGTTTCCGAGCTTTACCGTCGTGAACATATACGCGCCGTCAATGTCAAGTATGTAGTGCTTCGGCTCCGCGGGAATGTCGAGATCCTTCGTGTAGACTCCCACGCCGCCCTGAAAGAAGCCGTTCGACGCGCCGCCGGGCGCGTTCGGGGTTCTCGGCTGAGTCACGGCGTAATCGTTCGGAAGATCTATGTTCTTCCAGCCACAGCCGGGGGCTTTGAGCCACCAGTCCTTTGAGATGTTGATTTTCTTCATTTTTGTTTCTCCTTGAGTTTATTTGACTATGATTTTTTCTATCTTTCCGCGCCCGGTCGAGTGTCCGTCTCCGTTTATGTCGTCAAACACGACCTCGCGAAGAAGTCCCCTGGCGTCGGTAATCTTCTCGCCGTTCACCCTGATATCCGAGAGCAGAAGCTCGCCGACATTTGACGAGATGTACGGGTCGAATATCTCAACGCCATCGCTCATCACCGACTTCGGTCCGACGACGGCGAGATACGAATACGGCCATCTGTCGCGATGAAGCGTCAGATCAATATTCTCAAAAACGAGCCGTCCGATCTCCGAGCCGAACTCGAACGCGCCGAAGCTTCCGCGCACCGGATCCGAATCCTTATAGCCGCCGAGCATATCAATCGGTTCAGTGAGATCAATCTCTATATCGTCGAAGTAAAGATTGTCCGCGCTTCCGACTCCGCCGCGCTCGGGCGGAGTTCCGAGCTTATACCGCGGCGTCTGGAAATAGAGCTTGAAGGTTCTGACCCCGCGCACCTTTTTCATTATCATCCCGCGCACCGCGCAGTCGACGTCGCTTTTGTCGTCGAAGTAATATCTTCCCGGCTGGATGCGGATCGCCTTGTAACGGCTGTCCTCCGAAAGTTCGAGATCCTCGCAGAAAACATTCTCGATCGGCCCGAAATCGACCGATGAGTTCTGCCAGTCATACGCGTTCAGCGCGACGAGATCGTCGCCGACCTGTCCCTTGACGTCGCGGCAGAGGACGCGGTCCGTGTTGCCGTTTATATGGAGTCCGTCGGCGTAGCAGCTCTCAAATCTGATATGCTCGAAAACAACGTCGGACGCGTCGCCGAGCTGAACCGAAAATCCCGCCGTGTGCGCGAATGTCGCGTTCTCAATCGTCAGACGGTCGATATTATTGAAGAAAAAGAGCGTTGAAACTCCGTGAAAATGAGTCCCGCGCCTTGCGGCGTCCTTGTCATATCGTCCGGAGGTTCCGTAACCGCCGCGCTTTTCGCGCGATTCCTCCCATTTTCCGCCGTTTATCGAGACGTTTTTCGTTCGCTCGTGTCCGATGATCGGCATACGCGTTCCGTCGGCCGTTTTGTCCGAGCGGAGCATCAGAACCTCGCAGTCAGGCGTGAGCTTTATCGTCGCGCCGACTGCCTCGATGTGCGTGTCAGAACTAACGATCAGGGTGTCGTCTATGTAATACGGCTCGCCGCGCGGCGGAATCAGAATGTTTCCATTTTTCGAAAGAGCCGCTTTGAAGGCGTCCGTCCAGATTTCATATCCGTTCTCGCGTCTCACAAACCCGGAAAAATCCGTGACCTTAACAAATTCCCCGTCCGGAAAAAGCGCGTGATTTTCGCTTTTCATCGCCTCAAGCGACGATATCAGGTTTTCCTTGAAATTATCCATTTGTCTCTCTGTCACTTTCTCTCGCAGGGAATCGCTTTGAGTCTGTCAAGCTCGGGCTTATGTGAAAGTGCCTCGTCAAGGCGGTTTTCGAACATTATCCTGTACGCCGTGCGGCAGACCTCGTTGTGCGCCTCGCAGATCAGATTGTTCTTGAAAAACGCCGCGTCATTCATCCCCGGCGCGAGTCCGTCCGAACCCGCGAACCGCTTCGGATATCCGAAACCATACGTCACGCTCCAGCAGTCAAAAAGCTCATTGAGCCTCTTCGTGTCGGGAATGTAGGACGAGATCTCTTCAATATACGAAAGCGTCTCCGAAAGCTCATTCCCCGAAAGCGGGATCACCGAAAGCCCGTCGGCCGTGAACTCATACGGAATCGGGCGGACGGTCAGCCTTTCGCCGATTGTAAGCTCGGTTATATATCCGTGAAGCCACGACAGCGTGGTGTTTTCCGGATCCTTGAAGAAGAAGTTTCCGCCGCTGTAGACGATCGGCTTCCCGAGAAAATACTCGTATCCCTGCATACAGTGCGGATGCCCGCCGATCACGGCGTCGGCTCCGAGTCTTATAAGCGTGCGGTACCTCGATCTGCATCCCGGCGATGGAAGCGGATTTCGCTCGTTTCCGCCGTGGAAGACGACAATCACATAATCGCTCGCTTCCTTTTCTCCCGAAATCACGTTCCCGGCGCGGTCAAGCTCAAATCCGGCCGTTCCCGGCGTGTCGTCTTCCGCGATTCCGAACTCGTTTTCGCAGATTCCGAGGAAGGATATCCGGATCCCGTCAAGATTTATCCTGACGGCCTTGTAAGCTTCATCGATATCCTTCCCGGCTCCGGTGTGGAGAATCTTATTCCGGTCGAGGATATCTATCGTCGAAAACAGCGCGTCAGGACCATAGTCTCCGGTGTGGTTGTTCGCGAGAATCGCGATATCGCATCCGGCCTCGGTCAGAAAGCCGACATTCTCCGGACGGCCGATTATCGCGGGTCCTCTCTTTTCGATCGGTGCGCCGACTCCCTCATCGGCCAGCGGAGTTTCAAGATTCATGACGCGGAGATCTGCGGCGGAAAGAATCTCCCTCATCGGCGCGAGAACCTTTTTCGCGAGTTCCGCGTTCATCTCATGTTGCGCTTCGAAGCAGATATCGCCTGTAAAAAGGATTTTCAAGTATCTCATCCCTTTCGTTTTTGACTTTATTATATCAGATAGCGGCGGAAAAGTCAATACAAAATCCGAATTTATATCCACTTCATTTTTTTAAGGAAAAATGTCGCGTATTCTATTGACATTTCGCGGCCGTTATGGTACAATTTATCAGGATCATTCCCCAAAAGGAGAACAAAAATGAAAAGATACACATATCTTGATAAACCGCTTGAAGTCCACGGACTTCCCTTCTTCGCGGAAAATCACCGTCTCGAACGCCTTGACGACAAGACGGTCGAAAAGCTGAAAGCCGAAAACCCGGCCTCCGGCGTTCTCGGACTCACAAAGCGCACCCCCGGCGCGCGGGTCTGCTTCAGAACGAACTCAAAGAAGCTCACCGTACATATGGAGCTTGGCAGTTTCTCGCCCGACGTCGGAATGTCGATCTTCGGCTGTCAGGCGGTGAACGTGATGGTCGGCGACCGCGAGAGCGCGTATTTCGCCGGACTTGTCAACCCTCCGAACTATGACACAAAGACCGCCGAAAAGACCTTCGGCCTCTCGGGCGAAACTCAGGACGTCACGCTCTGGTTCCCGAGAAACGAACACGTCGCGGAGCTGTATATCGAGGTTGAGGACGACGCGATAGTCGAGGCTCCGACGCCCTTCAGATATCCGAAGCCGATACTCTTCTACGGCTCCTCGATCACAGAGGGCGGGTGCTGCTGCCGCGTGACGAATGTCTACAACTCGATAATCTCGCAGGATCTCGACGTCGATTTCTACAACTTCGGCTTCTCGGGCAGCGCGCGCGGCGAGATGGCTATCGCCGACTGCATCGCGGATATTCCGATGAGCGTCTTCGTCTACGACTACGACCACAACGCGCCGACCGTCGAGCATCTCAAAAAGACTCACGAGCCCTTCTTCAAGCGCGTCCGCGAGAAGAATCCCGACCTTCCGGTAATAATGGTCACTCGCCCGTCCTACACCGATTCGCCGGACACCGACGCGCGCGCAGAGGTCATTTACTCGACCTATAAAAACGCGCTTGACTCGGGCGATAAGAACGTGTACTTCGTCGACGGCCGCGAATTCTTCGGTAACAAGGGTGCGATGTGTTCCTGCGACGGATGCCACCCGAACGATCTCGGCTTCTTCATGATGGCTGAGAAGATCGAACCCATAATCAGAAAAATACTCGAAAAGTAAGGAGAATTCAGAATGTTTCAGAACGCGCTTCCGATATTCATCAAGGGAAAGAACCTTGAAACCAACTTTCAGGCCGGCTTTGTCTGCCGGATAACCGCCGCTAAGGACAAGAAGTACACGCTCAGAATGACCGCCTCGACCTTCTGCCGGATAAAGCTTGACGGAAACTTCCTCCACTACGGCCCCGCGCGTCCCCCGCACGGATATATCAAGGTCGACGAGCTTAACGTCCCCATGACTCCCGGCGAGCATCTTCTCACCTTCGAGGTCGCGGGCTACAACTGCCCGTCCTTCTACACGCTCGACATTCCGTCCTTCCTCCAGTGCGAGATCTGCGAGGACGGCAACGTGATCGCCTTCACCGGGCGCGATTTCAAGGGAATCTCACTTGACACCTACCGTGAGCCGAAAGCCGCGAGATACAGCTATCAGCGCGCCTTCACCGAGATCTATTATCTCGACTCCCCCGCCGCGAAGTGGGAAAACGGCGAATTCGAGGGCGAGGAGCTTGAAATTTCGGATCCTCATCTCACCTACATCCCGCGCGGATTCAAGCTCCCGGTCTGCGACGTTCTCCCGGCCGCCGGCGAGGTCAGACGCGGAACCTACGCGCTCAAAGGCTCTGAAAGACATCTCTGTCGCTTCTTCATTCCGTCAAAGACGGTCAAGTGCTTCAATTACGACGATCTGAAATTCGACGTTCTGAAGTCGATCGACGCGGCCTTCACAACGGCCGATATCGGTGAAAGAGCCTCGGATATGCAGTTCATCCAGTATTCCTTCCCCTACATCCGTACCGGATTCATAAAGACGAAGCTGAAGGTCACGAAGCCGTCGGTCGTCTACGTCGTCTTCTCCGAGAAGTATCATCCCGGAACCGAGGACATCTGGTACGGCGACGGAATGCTTTCGGTTCTCAACGTGATAAGATACCAGCTCCCGGCCGGAGAGTTCGACCTTGAATCCTTCGAGTGCTACTCGTTCAAGCATATCGCGCTGATGGTCGAATCGGGCGAAGTGGAGTCCTGTGAGTTCAGGCTCCGCGAATACTGCTATCCGATAAAGGCAGTCGAGGTAAAGACCGGAGATCCGATTCTCGACAAGACCTTTGAGGCCTGCCGTCAGAGCTTCAGACAGAACACAATCGACTGTTACATGGACTGCCCCGGCCGTGAGCGCGGAGGCTGGCTCTGCGACAGCTTCTTCACCGGAATGTCGTCACTCCTCTTCACGGGCGACACCGAGTGCGAGCGCGAGTTCCTCGACATCTTCCAGATCGCGAAAATTCCGGCCGTCTACCCGGACGGACTTCTCCCGATGTGTTATCCCGGAGACAACATCATTGACAGCACGATTCCGCAGTGGACGATGTGGTATGTGATGCAGGTCGAGGGATTCGGAAAACGCGGCGGCGATGTTTCGCGCTACACCGATGTGGTTTCGCGGATTCTCAGATTCTTTGAGGGCTACGAAAATTCCGACGGACTTCTCGAAAAGCTGCCGTACTGGAACTTTGTCGAATGGACGAGAGCGAACCAGTGGGTTCAGGATGTCAACTATCCGACGAATATGCTCTACACAGGAGTTCTCCGCGCGGGCGCGAAGATTCTCGGCCGTCCGGAGCTTTGCGAAAAGGCGGACCGGATCAGGGAAAAGATCATTGAGCAGTCGTTTGACGGAGAATATTTCCGCGACCACGCAAAGCGTCGCGAGGACGGAAGGCTTGAGGTTCTGGGCAACCGTTCGGCGATCTGCCAGCACGAGGCTGTGCTTTTCGGCGTGATCGACATTGACGATCCGAAGTACTCGGTGCTTAAGAACGGGATTCTGAACGGCTTCGGAGTTCTCGGTGACAAATCGGTCGTTCCGTCCGACATTGAGCCGCTCGACCTTTTCATCGGTTTCGCGGTGAGAGTCGAGATGATGACAAGACTCGGACTTTACGAGCAGAATCTCGAGGAAATCAAGGTGATCTACGGTTCGATGGCCGAGGCGACCGGAACGATCTGGGAGCATCGCGTAGGCTCGGAGAGTCTGAATCACGGCTTCGGCTCGTTTGTCGCGGTTAAGATTCTCGAATGCCTTGAAGGGCTAAGAAAATAAAAAGCCATTGCGGACGCGGTGCTTGACACGACTGTGATCAGAGTCCTTTCCACTGCTCTGTGGAAAATCGGAATCGCTCCGCCATATCGGCGTATCATTTACAAAAAAACTCTTGACACCACGCAAAAGGGGCTGCCGCGAACGCGGCAGCCCCGGTGTTTTTGTGTTCAGGAATCTTTCCCGCCTTGGGCAGGCGGCACGTATTTCATCGGAACTCCAGCTTCGCGGCCGAAACGCCGTTTTCGGGATAAAAAACGCTCAGAATGTAATAATCCTCACCGTCGCGGACAATCTCGGCGGCGTGCGCGTCAAGCACCGTCAGCGGCGCGTGCCTTCCGAGATCGTGAATGTCCTCAGCCGCGTAAACAAAGGTACGTTCGTCATACGCGCCGTTGCGCCCGTCACAGATACTCCAGAGAAGATAATAGTATTTTCCATGCCTGAAAAGGCAGGGCGACTCACATGACGCGCCCGGAAAAAGCTCCTTCACGAGTCCGAAAGGCTCACTCCAGTTGACAAGATCCTCGCTCTCACGGAGCGAAATTCCGCTTATGTCGCAGTAGACGCAGTAAAATCTGCCGTCTTCCTCCAGAATATACGGATCGCGCGCCATCGGAAAATCGCATTCGAAGAGAACTCCGCGGTCATAGCTTTCAAAATCCTTCGTCCGCGCGATCCGCATCGAGCCGGGACTGTAGACAATCTCAAACTCCCCGTGCTTCATTAGCTGCGGAGCCCAGATCTCCGGCCGCTCGCCGCTTCGCTCGGCCGGATAGAGTATCTTCGGAAGGTCGGAAAAGCTCGCTTTCATCATGAGCTTTCCGAAATTATCCGCCGTCGCGGCGCAGTGGAAGAGCTGATACTCGGCCTCGTGAATCGTGTCGGGATCAAATCCGAACGCGCCGTCAAAATCCGGCGGCTCAGGATGGGTTATTCCGACCATATGCCAGTCGTTCCCGTCGCGGAGAATCGAGAAATCGTTGCAGATCCAGTTATCATAGAGCTTTCCCGGCTCGAAATGCGCCGTGCGGACGCCGCGGTATACGTCCGGCTCCGGCGCGTAGATTCTCACATATTCCGACGCGCGGTAAGGAATCGGGATCGGTTCGGTTTTCTGAAACATTGTCAGACGCCCATCCTTTCAAGCGCTTCCCAGGCGATGTCGGCGTAGAATCTGTGCCCCTCGCCGCCGACGACGTGCGCGATGTGATCCGGCTCGCCATAAGCTCCATATGCCTTCTTTCCGATCGCAACCATCTCCTTCGCTTCTTTCAGCGGGAAGATATTGTCAAGCGCGCCGCTGACTACCACAAGCTTTCTCGGCGCGGTCAGGGCGATAAGCTCGCTCATGTCAAAGTAGTTCAGAATCCCCGGAACATAGTTGCAGGCACAGTGATTCATCGCGCCGATCGACGCCGCGAAGGAGGAAACCGCGCAGGACGGAACGCTTCCCGCGAGTCTGGTATCAAGCGCGCCGGCGTAGACCGAGCAGGTTCCGCCGCCAGAGTTTCCGAGGACGTAGATCGAATCGGATTTCGCGTATTCCGAGAGGTCGTCGAGCAGAAGATCGACGAGCCGCATGACGTCGAACACCCTCTCGCCGATCGTCGTCCGGCCGATGAGAAGATTTGTCATTGACGGCTCAAAGCACTGCGGACCATTTTCGCTTCCGCCGCACTCGCCGAAGTCGCGCTGTTCAAGCGCGATCGCGATAAAGCCTTCCTTCACGCATCTTATCGCGAAGTCGCGGTCGCCGGAAACGGTCTCGTCCGGATATTTCGTCCGCCCGAGCGTGATGTGCATTCCCTTGCTGTGTCCCTGCATACAGATGAAGGTCGGGAGCGGGAGCTTCGCGCCCTTCGGGATGCACATATGGCAGGGAACGAAATATCCCGGCTCGGTCTGGTACTTAAAGCGGATCTCGCGGAAATCGCCGCTGTCACGGTCAAACTCGATCTCAAACTTCTTTTCGCCCGGAATCATCCGGTCAAGCCCGACGAGCTCCGAAAGCTTTTTTCTCGCCTTTTCCTGCCATTCCCCGATCGGCTCGACCCCGTCCCAGCGCATCGAGGGCGTGACCGACGAAACGAGCTTCTTTATGTTTTCGTAAGGTGTCATTTTCAAATCCTCCGTAATTTTCGTGGTGAGACAAGTTTATCACACAAATCGGCGTATGTCAAGTCTTTTGGCAAAAATGATCATAAGTTATCAATATTGGGCAGTATCTTTCAGTCCGCCCGGAAACCTGAGCCGGAATCCGCCCGCGCGGTATGATTTTTTTCGCAAAACCGCGATTTTTTTCGTAAAGACAGTAGACAAACGCGGGCAAATATGGTATAATAGTATAATAACGATATTAAGGACTTGATTATAATGGACTCAGTCAAGATTATCACAATACCCGTAGGAGCGATGCGGGTCAACTGCTATATTCTGAGAGATCAGACGGGCGATGGAATCATCGTCGATCCCGGCGGCGAAACCGCCACGAACGGTTCGGATCTCATTCTCAAAGTCCTGCGCGAAAACGATGTCACACCGAAGCTTATCGTCCTGACTCACGCGCACTTTGACCATATGCTCTCGCTCGAACGGATCCGCGAGGCGACGAAAGCTCCGCTCGCGCTCCATAAGGACGACGCGCCCGCGCTCGCCGATCCTTACATCTCATACATGGCTCAGTACGCCGGAAAACTCACGCCGATTCTCCCCGCAGAACGCCTTCTCTCTGACGGCGACACGATCGGATTCGGAAGCACAACGCTGCGCGTTCTGCACACTCCCGGACACACACCCGGTTCAATCTGCCTTGTCGGCGGGGATTTCATCCTGACCGGAGACACGCTTTTCCGCGGCTCGGCCGGAAGGTGCGACCTTGCTGGCGGCGACCAGTTCGCGCTTCTCAAATCGATGAAGCGGCTCCGCGAGCTTTCCGGAAACTACACCCTCTATCCCGGTCACGGCGGGAGTACCGATCTCCAGCGTGAGCGGACAACCAACCCGTATATGCGCTGAATCGCGGCCTTTTCGCCGAATTCACGTCACATAACATCGAAAGGAAATTTTTTATGGATTACAAATATTTAGCCGACCTTCTCTTCCCGAACGTGACCGAGACTCCCGAGGATATCGAGGCAAAATACCCACCGCGCGACCTTCCCGAGGGCGCGAAGGTCACGAGATTCGCTCCGAGTCCCACAGGCTTCGTTCACTTCGGTGGAATGTATCAGGCCGTCGTTGACTATATGCTCGCCCACCAGAGCGGCGGAGTTTTCTTCCTCCGTATCGAGGACACCGACGGCAAGCGCGAGATCGACGGCGCGGTCGAGGCTCTTATTAACACGCTGAAATACTACGGCATGGACTACGACGAGGGCATGACTCTCGAGGACGGAAAGCTTGTCGAGCGCGGAAACTACGGTCCGTACAAGCAGTCCGAGCGCGCCGGAATCTACGCGGTCTTCGCGAAAAAGTTAGTCTCCGAGGGCAAGGCTTACCCCTGCTTCACTACCGAGGAGGAGTACGAGGCTCTCCAGCAGGTCGACAAGAAGGCTGAAATCAAGAATATCGACTGGCACACCGCGGCGGCTGAAAAGCGCGCGGCAATGCTCAAAGGACGCGAGTTCACGATTGAGGAGGTCGAGGAGCACCTCAAAAACCACGATCCCTTCGTCATCCGCATCTTAGCCGACGGCGACCCCGAGAAGAAGACAAAGTTCACCGATCAGGTCAAGGGAACGCTTGAGGTCCCCGAGAACGACGAGGATTTCGTGCTTCTCAAGTCGGACGGAATTCCGACCTACCACTTCGCTCACGCGGTCGACGACCACCTGATGAAGACCACGCACGTTGTCCGCGGCGAGGACTGGCTGCCGAGCCTTCCCAAGCACATTCAGCTCTTCCGCTATCTCGGCTTTAAGATGCCGAAGTTCCTGCACACCGCGCAGATTCTCAAAACCGACGAGAACGGCAACAAGAAGAAAATCTCCAAGCGCGACATGGGCGCGAAGATGGACGACTACACGGTGCTCGGCTACTCGACTAATGTAGTCTGGGAGTACCTGCTGACCCTGCTTAACTCGAACTACGAGGAGTGGAGAATGCAGAATCCGACGACGCCCTTCCGGGATTTCCCGTTCAGCATAAAGAAGATGGCGGTCGCGGGCTGTCTGTTCGATTTCGACAAATTAAACGACGTCGCGAAGAACGTCGTCTGCCGTATGACCGCCGAGGAAGTCTATGACAACACGCTTTCGTGGGCGAAGACCTACGATCCCGATTTTGCGAAGGCACTCGAAGGAGAGCCTGAAATGGCAAAAGCCGCGCTCGCGATCGGCCGCGGCGGCGCGAAGCCGAGAAAGGACATCGGCCGCTGGGATGAGGTCAAGGGCTACATGGGCTTCATGTTCGACGAATATTTCGAGCTTATCGACGAAATCCCCGAGAAGTTCGCGAAGGACGACGTCAGAGCGGCACTCACGAAATATATTGAAATCTACGACGAGAACGACGACCAGACGACATGGTTTGACAAGATCAAGGCACTCGCCGGAGAACTCGGATTCGCTCCCGAGACCAAGCTCTGGAAGAAGAATCCCGACGAGTACAAGGGTCACGTCGGAGACATCAGTATGTTCCTCCGTATCGCGGTCACCGGAAAGTCGAGCTCGCCCGATATGTACGAGGTCATGAGAATTCTCGGCCGCGACAAGGTCGTCTCGCGCATCAAGTCCTACATCGAAAAAATCTAAGGAGAAATGAAAATGGTTGAAGCATCGAATTTCATCGAAGAATTCATAAACGAAGACCTCGCCGAGGGCAAGGTAGAGACGGTTCACACGCGCTTCCCGCCCGAGCCTAACGGCTATCTGCACATCGGCCACTGCAAGGCACTCGTCATCGACTTCGGAACCGCGAAAAAGTACGGCGGACTCTGCAATCTCCGCATGGACGACACCAACCCCGCCAAGGAGGACACCGAGTACGTCGACGCCATCAAGGAGGACATTCACTGGCTCGGCTTTGACTGGGGAGACAGGTTCTTCTACGGTTCGGACTACTTCGAAAAGGACTACGAGTACGCGGTAGAGCTCATAAAGAAGGGACTCGCCTATGTATGCGAGCTGACCGCCGACCAGATGGAGGAGTACCGCGGAGACCTCACTCACCCGGCGAGATCGCCCTGGCGCGAGAGACCGATCGAGGAGAGCCTCGACCTCTTCGAGCGCATGAAGAATGGCGAGTTCCCGGACGGAAAATACACGCTGAGAGCGAAGATTGACCTCGAGTCCGGAAACTTCTGGATGCGCGACCCGGTCATCTACAGAATAAAGCACGCGAGCCACCACAGATACGGCACAAAGTGGTGCATCTATCCTACCTACGACTTCGCTCACCCGATTCAGGACGCGCTTGAGGGCATCACGCACTCGCTCTGCTCGCTCGAGTTCGAGATTCACCGCCCGCTCTATAACTGGGTCGTGGAGCACGTCAGCGTGCCGTCGAAGCCGCGTCAGATAGAGTTCGCGAGACTCAACATCACCTATACCGTCCTGTCGAAGAGATTCCTGCGTTCGCTTGTCGAGAGCGGCAAGGTAGACGGCTGGGACGACCCGCGTATGCCCACTCTGAGAGGTCTCAGACGCCGCGGATTCACCGGTGAGTCTATAGTTGACTTCATAACTAAGGTAGGAGTGTCGAAGGCGGACAGCCTTGTTGATATAAGATTCCTCGACGCCTGCATCCGCGACGAGCTGAACGAGATTGCCCCGAGACGCGTCGCCGTGCTGAACCCGATAAAGGTTGTGGTTGACAACTATCCGGAAGGTAAGGAGGAGTTCTTCGAGCTCCCGAAC